>DBYQ01000082.1:0-36945 GCA_002310015.1 Bacteroidales bacterium UBA1182 | reverse complement strand
TCAGAATAATCCTCTATTTTCTTGTACATTTTTGATAATTGGACGTTTTTTACGCAAAAATATGGCTGTTTTGTGGTAACTTCGCGCCACAAAACAAGAATAAGAAAATGGAAACAGTTCTCAGCGGCATACGCCCCACAGGAAACCTTCACCTCGGTAACTACTATGGTGCAGTGACAAGCTTCATCAAGCTTCAGGATTTGTACAGATGCTTCTTTTTCATTGCAGACTGGCACTCCCTGACCACACACCCCACCCCTGAGAACATCCAGAACAGTGTCCGCACCATCCTGGCTGAGTACTTAGCCTGCGGTCTGGACCCTGAAAAAGCAACCATATACGTTCAGAGTGATGTACCTGAGGTAGTAGAACTTTACCTCTATCTTAATATGAACGCCTATCTGGGCGAGCTGGAGCGCGTAACCTCTTTCAAGGAGAAGGCACGCAAGCAACCCGATAACGTAAACGCAGGTCTGCTTACCTATCCCACCCTGATGGCATCGGACATCATTATCCATAAGGCTAACAAGGTGCCTGTAGGCAAGGACCAGGAGCAGAATATGGAGATGGCACGCAAGTTTGCACGCCGTTTCAACCAGATGTACAAGGTGGAATACTTCCCTGAGCCTGCATCATTCTCACTGGCCAAGGAGGGCGGCATCAAGATTCCCGGACTGGATGGTTCCGGCAAGATGGGCAAGAGCGAGGGTAACTGCATCTACCTGTGTGACGAGCCTTCAGTTATCCGTAAGAAAGTGATGAAAGCCGTTACCGATGCAGGCCCACAGGCCATGAACAGCGATAAGCCTGAGGTTATCCAGAACCTCTTTACACTGCTTGACGTTGTATCATCAAAGGATACCTACAACTACTTCAATGATAAGTGGAATGACTGCACCCTGCGTTACGGTGACCTCAAGAAGCAGTTGGCAGAGGATATCGTAGCTGCCACTGATCCTATCCGTGAGCGTATCAAGGAGTTCTCAAGCAACACTGAGCTTTTGGACAAGATTGCTCGGGCGGGGGCTGAGAAGGCTCGGGAGAGCGCTTCAAAGACTCTTAAGGAGGTTCGGCAGATTATTGGATTCAGGGTATACTAAAACAATTGAAAATTGAAAATTTACCATGCGGTGCGTAACACCCGCGACATTAAAAAACGAGCGAAAAAATTTCGCTCGTTTTTTATAATTTTCAATTTTCAATTTTCAATTCTCAATTTAATCAAACCATTTAGTGATATCAAAAATAGATTTAATCACGTAGGTGGGTTTGGCATCGGGAGTGCGGGATGGCATACTGCAGGATTTTAGGGTGCGCAATAGTTCCTGCATCTCGGATTCTGAGAGATGACGGCCTGCGGGAATAGCGGCTTTACGCGCCATGGCAAGAGCCATGGATTCAAGCTGGCGGTCCTCCTCCTGAGTGGGATTGATACGCAGGTCGGCAATCATATCGGTAATAAGACGCTCATAATCCTGTCCCTCCATGCCTGACGGTATGCCCTGTACGGCAATGGCTCCGCGTCCCATGTCAGATATATCAAAACCAAGCGCGGCAAATCTGGGTTTAAGTTCAGCAAAAGCCACTGCATCAACCTGTGAAAGCTGAAACATCTCCGGGAACAGCAGCCCCTGTGAAGCGGCTCCGTGAGCCTTGGCGTCAGCAAGGAAACGCTCATACAGCACACGCACGTGGGCGCGATGCTGATCAACTATCATCAGTCCTTGCTCTGACGCCACGAGAATATAGCGGTCAGCATACTGGAACGGACGCAAAGGCTGTTCCTCAGACTGTATCAGACGTTCTTCTGCCGGCTGATACGGAATAGAACCTTCACTTATCTTATGGTCAATCACCTCACCGTAAAGCTTGCTCCAGTTATCCGTATTGCTGCGGCTGGAGCGTGACTCGGTCCTGCTGCCGGCAAACGGATTGAAAGAGGTGTTAACCTCAACCTTGGGCTGTACAGCAGGGCGTGAAGCGTCATAAATGGGAATATCAGGCATATCGGCCGTATTGAAATCAATGGTAGGCATCTCCTCAAATTTGCCCACCGTCTCCTTTACGCCAGCCATCAGTATCTTCCATATTACCTGCTCATCCTCAAACTTGATCTCAGTCTTGGTAGGATGGATGTTCACGTCAATGGTATCAGCCGGAACGGTAAGGAACAGGAAATATGAAGGCTGGTCACCCTCAGGAACAAGGTTCTCATACGCGCTCAATACAGCCTTATGGAAATAGGGATGGCGCATGAAACGGCCGTTTACAAAGAAGTACTGCTTGGCACCTCTTCCCTTTACATTATCCAGATTTGAGCAGAAACCGCTCACGCTCACCACCGATGTCTGAACCTCAACCGGCAGAAGCGCTTCATTCATCTTGCGCCCAAACAGGTTGATGATTCTCTGCTTGATGGGAGAAACCGGCAGTGAAAGCACCTGCTCTCCCTGATGCACAAGTTCTATAGCCACCTCCGGATGTGCTATAGCCACACGCTCAATCTCAGTGAGAATATGCCCGAATTCCGTCTGGTTGCTCTTAAGGAACTTACGGCGTGCCGGCACATTGTAGAACAGGTTACGTACGGTGAAACTGCTGCCTACCGGACAAACGCAGGGCTCCTCCTGCTCAATCTCAGAGGCTTTTATAAGCACCATAGTGCCGGTATCACTCTCCTTGGTACGGGTACGGAGTTCCACTTCAGCCACAGCGGCAATTGAGGGCAGAGCCTCTCCGCGGAAGCCGAACGTGGTAAGAGAATAGAGGTCATCTGATTCACGTATCTTGGAAGTGGCGTGACGTTCAAATGCAAGCCGTGCATCGTCAGGTATCATACCGCATCCGTTGTCAATCACCTGGATTGACGTACGCCCGGCATCAGTGATAATGATTCTTATATTGTCAGCACCTGCATCAACGGCATTCTCCACCAGTTCCTTCACTACCGATGCAGGGCGGTTTACTACCTCACCTGCGGCAATCTGGCTGGCTACAGCCTGTGACAAGACCTTAACCTTTCCCTCCATAGAATGCTTTACATCAGGTTTCCGCTAAGATACAGCAGCAGAAGCACAAGAAGGAATAACAGTACAACAGCCACCGGAAATGTAATACGCGGTCCACCGTTCTCCAGACGGCGCTTGAGATGGGTTGTGCCCTCTACGAATTTGCCACGGATATTCTCAGGATTATACTCCTCCTCCGGAAGCATACCCAGTTCACGCTTGGCACGCTCTTCTATCTTGGCCAGCTTCTCCTTACGCTCATCATAGTATATGTACTTATGCTCTATGCGGCGCGGTTCTCTTACACTGAACATTCCCATAGTACCTATTCTTCTTTTTTATTTTTCTTCTTTTTATTCCTGCGGTCAAGAGTGGGTAGCGGCACCTGCTTATTGGTGTTACTCTTTCGTAGTTGCTGTTCAACAGTCTTGCCACGCCAGTAAAAGACATCCTCCGGACCCAATGGCCTGATTCTGTCAAACCAATGGAAATTAGGCAGGAACATTTTCTTTTTATCCAACTTATCCATAGGATACATCACGCCGTTGGAATGTCCGAATATTATCATCTTATCTACAGCACGCATCTTGAAATATGCCGTCAGGCTGGGCCCCTCTGTAGTATTCATACCTATCATGGCCGAATCAGAATCCAAGGGATAAAACACCACCTGAACATTGCCTTTCACATTAGCATGGTCTATCTCACTGTTCTTGAAATAGGCCATCATCTCACGTCCTGCTATCTGATTGTAATGGACGGTATCATTCATCTGGACAAAGAGAGCCTGACCTATCACATGCGCCCAATCAATGGTGCTGTCATTCATATAGAAAATTATCTTCTCCCCCAGCACCTGCTGATCCTCATTCCACAATATCGGGTCATAGAACAATGTCAATGTGGAGTCTATACTTTTAAAAACCATAGAATCTGCCACCATCTGTAAATCTGAACGATATGCCCGTACCTTATTGAACCCACGCACCTGACGTCCAATTACGCTGTCCTTTTTTACCTTATCATAAAAAGTGACCAACCTGAACGTATCTGCATGTACATAAAGGCTGTCACCTGAAGAATATTCTATAAGCAAAGCCTTATCAGTTACCACAGCTGAGTCATTTTCCTGATTATAATAGACATACTCACCATGGATATCAACCTTGTCCTTATAGTTGTTGATTATGACGTCTCCAAAACCTTCCATGTGGCCTGATTCCTTGTCATAAATGATACTGTCACCTGTCATACGGTTCTCTCCACCACTCTGTTCTACTATTGATCTGTCCAACAGTTCTGCATTGTGCGTCTCCGTATTAAAACGTCCGTGACTTGTATTGATTACATTATCTTCATTGACTATGGTAGCCGGGCTATTGAGGAAAGCCATATGACTGTCTGTATTGTAATGCAGAGTATCAGTTGTCAATGTATAATCCGGACTCTCCATCGATACACCATCCATAAAGACAGACATTTTTGTATTGGTATCAAACTGTCCATACTCTGAAATGAGCGTGCTCTCTTCATCAAGCAGCGTACCTCCGTCAAAAAACCAGCCCAAGCCAGTATTACGGTCATAATTGAGACTGTCTGTGAGCAGAATCATTGAATTGTTCTCAAGGCGTACATTGTCACGCACTCTGAGCAGACGGGTGTTGCCATCATAAAACAGGGAATCTCCGTACAAAAACAGGGTATCTCCCTGCTCTGCTCTCACATTATGATACGCATTGAAAGAATTACGTCCCTGAAAGAAAAGAGCGCTGTCACAGTACATGTACATGCTGTCATGACGGAACGCCACATTGCCAATAAGACGTTGGGCGTCAGGATTGATCTTATCATCAAAACGTATCACATCCGCATTAAGAAGATAAACGTAAGTTGTGTCTGCAGGTTCCTGTTCACCATCAACAGCAGGTATTACTTCTGCTTCAAGCAGAGCAAATGACATTACGGTAAATAATGACAGCAAAAAAGGCAAAAACCTGAACCTGTTCATATAGAGTCCAACCTATTAACGTTTATTCCAGCCGGGATACTTGAAATCACAATCATTCCATCCTTCGCTGATTCTTACATAAGTAGTGCGCTGCTTTTCACGAACCCATTTCTCCAGGGCTTCCTGCTGACGGATTGTGCTTACCATATCATATAAGATATCATAATCATCTGCCATATTAGCCTTATGAGCATTTATCTTGTTTTTGAGTTTGACAATAGCACATGTGGTCTTTCCGTTTTCCATCTGGATAACAAAAGGATCAGATATTTCGCCCACATGCAAGCGGTTAACAACCTTGGCTACATCCTGCTGCAGATATTGCAATTCAATCTTAGACGTGCCTAAAGGATTCATTGCATTACTAAACGTCATAAGACCATTGTTGTTACGGGTATTCTTATCCTGAGAATATGCAGTCACACAATACTCAAACGAATGATTGCCAAGACGGATATCCTGCGCTATAGTATCCAAACGTCCAAGGCAATTATCAATGCTTTCTGCCGGTATCCTGGGTTTACGCAATATATGGCGAACCCTTATCCTGTCTCCCAGACGTTCAACAAACTGAATGATATGGAAACCATACTCTGTCTCTACAATCTTTGATATCCTGCCGGGATCAGTCATATTAAATGCCACGGCGGAGAACTCCGGAACCATCTGACCACGTCCAAAGAACCCCAAGTCGCCACCATTTCTTGCAGAACCATCTTCAGAATAGAGAACAGCAAGAGTAGAGAATGATACCTCACCGGATTGTACACGGTCAATATAGCTTCGTAACTCACTCTTGACTTCATCTATCTCCTCCTGTGGAATGACCGGATCCAGAGTGATTATCTGAACCTCAACCTGGGTGGGAATAGATGGTATTTCTTCAGAAGGAATATCCTTGAGATAACGTCTAACCTCTGCAGGCGTAACCTTTACACGTGAAATGATTTTTTCACGCACCCTGCTTATAATATACTCCTGACGGGTTGTCTCATACAAACGGCTTCTGATTTGATCACGGCTCATACCATAGTGCTCCTCCATCTTCTCTTCTGTTCCAAAACGTTGTTCTACTAATCTTTTGTAGTTGGACTCAACGGTCTGCGAAACATCCTCATCAGTAACGAATATACTATCGAGCTCAGCCTGATTCAAGAACAGTTTATTTACAGCCAACTGCTCAGGAATGAGACAGTAAGGATCACCATCCCACTGGACGTCATTAAGAAGTGCATCCTGACGCGCCTCCTCAACTTCCGATTTGTATATAGCCTCATCACCAACCACCCATACAACTTCATCAATCACATTGTTTTGGGCATATGATTCAGTATATTGAAACAAGGTTGTCATAAATACAACCATCAGAATACTTTTCTTCATTTCTTACTTTTTTTGATAGAATACAATTCTGTTTTTTTCCAAGGCCGCTTCATAAAGGTCCTCTTTGATTTTCCTCATGTAGGCAACCTCATTACTGTTGATAAGAAGTCCTTTTATTCTTGCTCTCGCATGATCCAGAGGCTCAATGCCACCTTTTACGGCAAAGACACTCACATTGAGCAGATATATGTATTCATCATCCTTGAACTCATAACTGGTACTATCCTTAAGAATAGTTTCAAGTGGCTCCTGCATGGCAGGCAACAGAACCTCAAGTTCAGGAACAGTACGCCAATTGTCATAGAAGAACTCACAACGGGCAGCATTGCGAATGCAATACTTCTCTATTTCCTCAAAAGACTCATCATCCTGTCTGGTATAGATACTACGTATCACAGAAAGATCATGTGATTTTATGGGAATCTGCAGAAACAGTCCCTTAATAAGTGACTCATCAAGCACAAACAGACGCTGATTGTCATTGAAGAACTGTTCTATCTCATCTTCTGTTATCTCTGATGAAAATTTCTGTTCTATCAACCTGCGTTGAAATTCATGCGCAAAAAGTGAACGGCGGTAATTCTCCACCAAACGGTCAATATCCTTAGTGTCTGGAATGTTTCTGATGGCATTCTGGTAAAACAACACATCCTGCACCCAATTTTTAATGTAACGTTCGGCAAACAATGCACTATCCGCATCAGACAGACCCAAAGGGAGGACCTGTCTGATATCCTCTGCATAGAGAACGTCACCATTTACCTCAACAAGAGGCGTCTTTCCACCTACATATTGTGTGATACTCTTGCCCCACTTGCATGATGCAAGCGTAAAAGTAAGCAGGACTGTCAACACTCCTGCCAGCAATAATGTACGTGGAGAGTTATTCTTCATTTGTTAAGACTAACCTTCTTGAGTGCTTTATTATAGATTTTATACTTATATTGCTTACGCAGTTTTTTTATCCACTGTTTCTCCAGATAATTCTGATATAATTCTGTAGCCTTTTTACCCAAATCATTCACACTTTCAGGCTCTGAAATCAATTTACCGACAACATTCACATAAGGAAAGTTCTTCATAGGCTCATACTCACCTATACCGAACACGATCTTATCCACATATGCATTCTGACCCTTTATGAAAACGCCATTTCCTGAAGAGCCTCTCATAACCCGAACCTTAACACTCTCCCTATTGAATGTCGTTATAGTGTCAACCCATTGGCTAAAATCAACACCTTCCAACGCTTTCTCAACCTGATGAAAGATATCCTCATCTACACAGAAGAAAACCAAACCCTTAAAGCAGGGTTCCTCATATTTGAGAAGTTTCTTATTGGATTTAAACCATGCTTGCATACCATCAGCATCATTTGCAGCCTTTTCCCAAACCTCTTTACTGCTTATATCAAAAAACAATAGGCCGTCATGATACTCTCTGGATATATTTCCGAACTCAGGCTCTATTTCCTCAAGTAAACTGTCAGCCCAAGTTACTGCTTCAAGATCACGGACATCCCATCCCATTCGTTCAGCGTACTCATTTGCTTTGCGTATCTTTGCCTCTGTGTAATAGTTTGTATTTCTATGAATCCATTCATAAATATCAGCACTCTCTGACTCAAAAGTACCAATTTGACGACGGTTTTCAACCTTTACAATGAACACCATTCCGTCTGAAACAATCGGTTCACAATAACCGCCTGGAGGCATATCAAATACAATGTCAGCAACCCTAGAGGGCAATTGGTCTCTCATAACCCAACCGAGTTCACCTCCATTGGATGCAATCTTATCATCTGAATATTCCTTAGCCAATTCCCTGAAATCTTCACCTCTCTGAAGTTTATCATACACAACTGACATTTTTTTCATGCATGCCTCCAATGATTCCTGGGTATCATCCTCGGGAACAGAAGATATGGCTAACAAATAGACCAGTCCGTCAGGCCCCACCTCATTATATGACTGTTCATATGCATCATGAGCTATCATGTCAAGAAAGACATTGTCAACAAGATAGTCTTCTGCCTGCATATTCCTGTACAAGCTGTACTCATTCAAGAAAGACTCAGACTTATCCATTCCTTCATCTATAGCAGCCTGTACCTTTAACTTAAAATTCAGATACAAGTCTGCATACTGTTTTACTGTGTTTGCAGTTAAAACAGAATCCGTGTTGTTCTTTTTAAAAAAATACTCGAACTCTGATTGTTTCACATCATACCCGTTAATCTTCATGATAACCGGGTCTTCTGCTTGTGCAAAAAACTGAAGAGACAGTAATAAACTGAAAACAAATAAAACGATACGTCTCATAATTCTACCTGGAACAAATTCACTATTCGTGGCGGCTATAATTAGGAGCCTCACTTGTTATGGCCACGTCATGAGGATGGCTCTCGTTCATGCCGGCATTGGTAATGCGTACAAACTTGGCATCATGCAGTTTGTCAATATTGGCAGCACCGCAATAACCCATACCTGAACGCAGACCGCCTGCAAGCTGATATACAACCTCATAGAGAGTTCCTTTGTAAGGAACACGGGCAGCAATGCCCTCCGGTACAAGTTTCTTGACATCCTTCTCACCAGCCTGGAAGTAACGGTCCTTGGAGCCGTTCTCCATAGCCTCAAGAGAACCCATGCCACGATATGATTTGAATTTACGTCCGTTGAATATGATTGTCTCACCGGGTGACTCCTCAGTACCGGCCACAAGTGAACCGAACATAACGCTGTCACCACCTGCGGCAAGAGCCTTGACCACATCACCTGAGTAGCGCAGACCACCGTCAGCAATTACAGGAACACCTGATCCCTTAATGGCGCTTGCTACATCATAAATAGCAGAAATCTGCGGAACACCTATACCGGCGATGATACGTGTCGTACAGATGGAACCGGGGCCTATACCCACCTTGACAGCGTCAGCACCTGCATCAACCAGCATCTTGGCAGCACCGGCAGTAGCGATGTTACCCACTACTATGTCGATGCCCTTGAAGCTTGCCTTGGCCTCCTTGAGTTTCTCAACCACAGAACGTGAGTGGCCATGAGCGGTATCTATCACAATAGCATCAACACCTGCCTCAACCAGAGCCTCAATACGATCCATTGAATCAGCCGTAACACCTACACCGCCAGCTACACGCAGACGGCCCTTGCTGTCCTTGCAAGCCATAGGTTTGTCCTTGGCCTTGGTAATATCCTTGTAGGTGATAAGACCTATCAGCTTACCGTTGTTGTCCACTACCGGCAGTTTCTCAATCTTGTTCTCCTGCAGTATCTGTGAAGCGGCCTCCATATCAACCTGCTGATAAGTGGTAACCAGATTCTCCTTGGTCATCACATCCTCAATCTTCACGTCATAGTTACGCTGGAACCTGAGGTCACGGTTGGTTACTATACCGCAAAGCTTACCGTCAGTCTCAACCACAGGAATACCACCGATATGATATTCTGACATAATGGCAAGGGCATCACGGATAGTATTCTCACGATGGATGGTTATGGGGTCATATATCATTCCGTTCTCGGCACGTTTCACTATTGCCACATGACGGGCCTGCTCCTGGATGGACATATTCTTGTGAATTACACCGATACCACCCTCACGTGCTATGGCTATTGCCATGTTGGACTCCGTAACGGTATCCATAGCAGCCGTCACGAACGGCAGGTTAAGTACAATGTTACGTGAAAAACGTGATGTAAGTGACACCTCACGCGGAAGCACCTCCGAGTATGCCGGCATAAGCAGCACATCATCGAATGTAAGTCCCTCCATAACTACCCTATCTTTCAAAAATGACATCTTGATATGTTTTTATTGTTATTCTCAATTAATTACCCATCTCTGATATGAATTTGATGCGCACCAGACGGATCTCCTCCTCACTGTAATCATCACCCAACTCATCAATGGCATCATCAATGGAATCGCTCTCAGACTCCCTGAAGTACTCATATATATCCTCTGAACGGTCCTCATCCATTACGCTGTCTATAAAGTAGTCTATATCCAGCTTGGTACCTGAGTTGACGATGGCCTCAATCTCCGTAAGCAGCTCATCAAAGTCTATACCTTTGCTTATTGCAATATCATCAAGAGCCACCTTCATGTCAATGCTCTGGATGATGCTTACCTTGAGCTTGGACTTGTTGGCCACGGTACGTACACGCAGATCCTCCGGACGTTCTATCTCATTCTCCTCAACGTGACGCTTTATCAGGTCTATGAACTCCTGACCGTAACGCTTGGCCTTGCCGGCACCCACGCCCGGAATGTTCTGGAGCTCATCAATGGTTACCGGATAAGTGGTAGCCATAGCCTCAAGTGAGGGATCCTGGAATATCACGTATGGCGGGAGCTGCAGATGCTTGGATATCTTCTTGCGCAGATCCTTGAGCATGGAATAGAGCTCCGGGTCAACGGCAAAAGATCCGCCGCCACGCATCGGGCCTTCTGACTCATCATCATCAAACTCCTTGTCCTCAACAATCATGAAAGACTTGGGGTTCTTCATGAAATCACGGCCTTCATCCGTTATCTTGAGCAGTCCGTAGTTCTCAACATCCTTCTTGATGTATCCCGCTATCAGAGCCTGGCGTATCACTGCGTTCCACGTCTTCTCCTCCTCATCAGAACCGGAGCCGAACACCTCAAGGTCATCATGCATATGATCCGTTATCTCCGATGTCTCCTTACCCAGAAGCATATCGATGATATAATCGGCCTTGAAGTTCTCCTTGACTGCCAATATACACTCAAGCACGGTCTCCAGTAACTGCTGTGCCTCAACACGCTTCTTGGGATTCAGGCAGTTGTCACAGTTGCCGCAGTTATCCTCCTCATAGTTCTCACCAAAGTAGTGCAGCAACAGCTTGCGGCGGCATACTGATGACTCGCAGTAAGCTGTGGTCTCAGCCAGCAGCTGACGCCCTATATCCTGCTCTGCCAGAGGCTTGCCCTCAAGGAACTTCTCCAGTTTCTGCACATCCTTGCTGTTGTAGAAAGCTATGCACTGGCCCTCGCCTCCGTCACGGCCGGCACGACCGGTCTCCTGATAGTAGCCTTCCAGGCTCTTGGGTATATCATAATGGATAACATAGCGTACATCAGGCTTGTCAATACCCATTCCGAACGCTATGGTAGCCACAATCACGTCAATCTTCTCCATGATGAAGGCATCCTGCGTCTTGCTGCGTGCGGCGGCCTCCATGCCTGCATGATAAGCCATGGCCGATATTTCATTAGCCTGCAGTATCTCAGCCAGCTCCTCAACCTTCTTGCGTGAGAGGCAGTATATGATGCCTGACTTGCCGGGATTGGCCTTTATGAACTTGATTATATCCTTGTCAACATTCTTGGTCTTGGGCCTTACCTCATAGTAAAGGTTGGGACGGTTGAATGATGACTTGAAATCCTTGGCATCCTGAATGCCCAGGTTCTTCTTGATGTCGTCACGCACCTTGTTGGTAGCAGTAGCGGTCAGGGCTATGATAGGTGCCAGGCCTATCTCCTTGACAATATCGCGTATCTTACGGTACTCGGGGCGGAAATCATGTCCCCACTCCGATATGCAGTGCGCCTCATCAATGGCATAGAACGATATCTTTATCTTCTTGAGGAAATCCACGTTCTCCTCCTTGGTAAGTGACTCGGGGGCCACATAAAGGAGTTTGGTCTTTCCTTCAAGTATATCGGCTTTTACCAGATCTATTGATGTCTTGCTCAGTGATGAATTGATGAAATGGGCTATTCCATCCTCCTCACCCAGGTTGCGCATGGCATCAACCTGGTTCTTCATAAGAGCAATCAGTGGCGATATAACAATGGCCGTCCCGTCCATGACAAGGGCCGGAAGCTGGTAACAGAGTGACTTGCCGCCACCTGTAGGCATAAGCACGAACGTATCGTTGCCACCCAACAGATTGCGTATAATAGCCTCCTGGTCTCCCTTGAAAGTATCAAAGCCAAAATGGACTTTCAGGATTTCCTGCAGATTAACGTCTTTTGCCATACAAATTGATATAATACATCTATTCTATCTCAAGAGATAGAAAAACAAAGTTAAGTACAAGAATTTTATTCCTGCAAACTTTTTACCAAAAAAAACTGCAAAAAAATATAATAAAAGCGCGCCTTAATGCGCCAGGACTATTGATTGGACATTAAGAGTTCTCAAGCACAATACCATCGGCCTTATCCAACTGTTTCTTTGCATAATCCAAAGTCACGGTATAGCTCTTTTTGCCCGATGACGGTATCTCGTACATAGCGTCAATCATTATCGTTTCAACTATTGACCTGAGTCCGCGTGCTCCAAGCTTGAATTCTATTGCCTTATCCACTATGAAGTCCAGAACCTCCGGCTGGAACTTGAGCTCCACACCGTCAAGTTTGAACATCTTGGTATATTGCTTTACAATTGAGTTCTTGGGCTCCGTAAGAATGTTGCGCAGTGCTGCGCGGTCAAGCGGCTGCAGGCTTGTAACCACCGGCAGACGGCCTATTATCTCAGGGATGAGACCGAATGACTTGAGATCCTGAGGTGCGACATATTTCATCAGGTTGTTCAGGTCAACCTTGCTGCGCTGCTCTACAGACTCAAAGCCCACCACCTGGGTATTCAGACGGTTGGCAATCTTACGCTCTATGCCGTCAAATGCACCGCCGCAGATAAACAGTATGTTCTTGGTGTCAACCTGAATGAATTTCTGTTCAGGATGCTTGCGGCCGCCCTGGGGAGGCACATTCACCACAGAACCCTCAAGAAGCTTTAACAAGCCCTGCTGCACACCCTCACCGCTTACATCACGGGTTATTGAAGGATTATCACTCTTACGGGCTATCTTGTCTATCTCATCAATGAATACTATACCGCGTTCAGCAGCAGTCACATCATAATCAGCCACCTGCAGCAGGCGTGAAAGTATGCTCTCCACATCCTCACCCACATATCCGGCCTCAGTAAGTACCGTAGCGTCAACTATGGTGAACGGAACCTTGAGCAGCCTGGCTATGGTCTTGGCCAGAAGTGTCTTGCCCGTTCCTGTGGCACCCACCAGAATGATATTGCTCTTCTCTATGTCAACATCATCAGAGCTGGGCTGGGTAATACGTTTGTAATGATTATAGACGGCAACTGAAAGATAGCGCTTGGCGGCGTCCTGGCCTATGACATAATCATCAAGGAACTTCTTTATTTCCTTGGGTTTGGGCACAGAACTCATGGTAAAGGCAGGCTTGGGAGCATTCCCCTTGGAGTCACGTACAATCTCAGAGGCACGTTCCACACACTCGTTACAGATGCAACCCTCTATACCGGTTATAAGGAACTCAACCTCCTTGTCTGAACGTCCACAGAAACTGCAGAACCTGGAACCTTTCTTTACTCCTGCCATCAGAACGCTTATTTACGTTTTTCAAGAACCTGGTCAATCATGCCGTACTCCTTAGCCTCCTGTGCCGTCATCCAGTAGTCACGGTCACTGTCGGCCCACACCTTGTCAAACGGAGTGTGTGAGTGCTCAGATATGATTGTGTAAAGTTCTTTCTTTATCTTCTGGATCTCACGGGCTGTGATCTCAATATCACTTGCCTGGCCCTGAACACCGCCTAAAGGCTGGTGAATCATTACGCGGCTGTGAGGCAGAGCGGAACGTTTGCCCTCCTGGCCTGACACGAGCAGCACGGCAGCCATACTGGCAGCCATACCCGTGCAGATTGTGGCTATAGGACTTGAAACGAACTGCATTGTATCATAAATTCCCAAGCCGGCGGTTACGCTTCCGCCGGGGGAATTCAGATATATCGATATCTCCTTGGACGAATCCACAGAATCCAGATAGAGCAGCTGCGCCTGGATGGTGTTGGCCGTATAGTCATTGATTTCCGTACCCAGGAATATGATACGGTCCATCATAAGGCGTGAGAACACGTCCATCTGGGTAACGTTAAGCTGACGCTCCTCCAGGATGTAAGGGTTCAGGTACTGTGACTCTGCCTTGATCACATCATCAAGGACCTGACTGTTCATACCCAGATGACGGGTAGCATATTTGCGGAAATCGTCCATTTTGACAGGTTTTATTTGTTTTACTTCTTAGAACTCTTCTTGGCCTTGGTCTCAGTAGCGGGCTCAAACATCTTGTTGAACTCCTCTATGGTGACCTTCTTGTTCTTAAGCTTTACATCACCCTTGAGGGCGGCAGTCAGCTTGCTCTCGATGGCACGGTTAACCAGACCATCCACGGTCTCACGCTTCTTGAGCATCTCCTTTGAGTAGTTGTCAAGCAGCTCATCGGGAATGTTCATCATTCCGTACTGGGCAAACTGTGCACGGGTAGCCTCACGGGCCATAGCCTTGATATCCTCATCCTCAACCTTGATGCTGTACTTCTCAACCAACTGCTCTTGGATAAGGTGCCATGTAAGCTCCTCAAGACTGCGCTGGAATGTAGCCTCATCCTGCTCTGCATCGGGCTTATTGGCCTTCATGATGCGCTTGAGCAGATCCTCAGCGTACTCCTGCTTGCCAACCTTCTCCATAAGATAAGTGCGGACATCAAGCAGGAACTTGTAGTCACTGTCAGGAACAAAGCTCTTGGCGATTGATTCCTCAACCTTGGCGCGGAAACCGGCCTCATCCTTAACAACGTCCTTGCCGAATACATGGTCAAACACCTCCTGGTTCAACTCGCTCTCTACGAAACGGGTGATATCCTGGATGGTGAGCTGGAAATCAGCATCAATGCCTTCAACCTCCTCCTTCTTCTTGTTAAGGAGTGATGAAATCTCTATAGCGTTACCTTCATACGCCTTAGCGGGGTTGAACTTGATGACATCACCCTTCTTGGCCTTGCTGAACAGTTTCTTCTGGGCAGCATCCTTGATATACTCAAGCATGAGAGTGGCACCCTCAACAACGATTCCGTTTTCCTTGACAGAACCGTCCAGGTTCAGCTCCACGAGCTGACCCTTGATGACATCATTCTCCTGATAGCTGTCCACCTGCTCGTACTTGCCGTTCTGCTGAGTGTAAGCCTTAACCTGATTGTTGACCATCTCCTCAGTCACCTTGATCTCATAGTAGGTGATGGCGTCATCCTTACCTATCTCAGCATTGAACTTGGGAGCAAGAGCTATGTCAAAGTAGAAAGTCTGGTTGTCATCGTCAAGACTCATGCCAGCCTCTTTCTCCTCATTGGGGAGCGGCTCGCCCAGCATATCTATCTTGTTATCCTTGATGTAGCCGAACACCTTCTCCTGAAGGAGCTTGTTAATCTCATCGGCCTTGATTGACTTGCCGTACATCTTCTGCACGAGACTCATCGGAACCATACCCGGACGGAAACCCGGCATCTGGACTTTCTTTCTGGCATCTTTAAGTGCCTTATCAACATTCTCCTGGTAATCAGCTTTCTCCATGCTGACGGTAAGCAGGCCCTGTACCTTGCTTACATTCTCAAACTTTACGTTCATTCTTTGTTATAATTGTCTTTAATACTTCAATAACAGCATCGGGAGCTTATCCCGCCTTTTTATTAGGGTGCAAAATTAGTTCAATTCCTGCAAATGTAGAAACTTTTGAGAAATTTTAGCAGTCTGCCAAACAGTCGCTGACTTTGGTTAGGTTGGAAGTAGCTGACTGGGGACGGTTCTTTTTGCGTCGGGAAAAGCTTCCTCATTGAGCAAATTTACCACGACGCAAAAAGAACCGTCCCCTTTCGGTATCGCTAGCGTTGTCAATGTTAGCAAATTTCTTTATCTTTAAACTCCGCTTGAAGATAGGCGGCGCCTCGGAAGAAAAAATGAGTAAACTCCTTTTTTCTTCTCTCGGCTTGCACTATCTTTGCACCATCATGGAAGAGTTGCTAGAGCAGACACCAGACCACAAGATGGTACTCAGGACTGAGAATCTTGTAAAGCGCTACGGTAAACGCACCGTGGTAAACCAGGTCTCATTTGATGTAAAGCAAGGTGAGATAGTTGGTCTGTTAGGTCCTAACGGAGCCGGAAAGACCACTTCATTCTATATGACCACCGGCCTTATCACCCCCAATGAAGGCCATATCTATCTGGATGAACAGGACATTACAGACTTTCCTGTTTACAAGCGTGCCCGTGCAGGTGTAGGCTATCTGGCACAGGAGGCCAGCGTATTCCGCAAGATGAGCGTTGAGGATAACATCGCATCCGTACTTGAACTCACCGGAAAGCCGCTTGACTACCAGCGTGAGAAGCTGGAAAGCCTCATCAACGAGTTCCGCCTTCAGAAGGTGCGCAAGAACTTGGGTGACCGTCTTTCAGGTGGTGAGCGCCGCCGTACCGAGATTGCCCGATGCCTGGCCATCGAGCCCAAGTTCATAATGCTTGACGAGCCGTTTGCAGGCGTTGACCCTATTGCCGTTGAGGATATCCAGCAGATAGTCTGGAAGCTCAAGGACCGCAACATTGGTATTCTCATAACTGACCATAACGTACACGAGACACTCAGTATCACAGACCGTGCATATCTTCTCTTTGAGGGCCGAATCCTGTTCCAGGGCACACCTGAAGAACTGGCCGAGAACCCGATAGTAAGGGAAAAATATCTTAGTCAGAGCTTTGAGCTAAAGAAAAAGAATTTCCAGAACTGATGAATGCCATTAGGCACATATTAGCAGTTGGGGCATGTCTTTTTATTTTTTCAGCAGTTCATGCCGTTCAGATGCGCCGGGCGCCGGGCATGCCTGCCATGGACTACACCGGTACAATAGACCGTGACAATCCCGCAATCTGGGAAAAAGCTGACCAACAGTCAATAACCAAAGGTGCAGCTCCCGGAAGTTATTCCACCAGGGACATCATCAGGACAGGTACGCTGGAACACTTGGTAGTTCTGGTGGATTTCAAGGACCGGCACTTCTATTACCAGGACACCACCAGGCTTAAAAGACATTTTAACCGTATTTTCAATGAGAAAGGCTATTCGGATGTCCCCTTGTCCCAATATTACAATATGCCCATCTTTCCCAACATAGGCTCTGTATCGGATTATTTCCAGGCACAGTCATATGGCAAATACATCCCTAAGTTCAGGATAGTTGGCCCCATTCATGCCTCAAAGAGCTACGCCTATTACGGTAAGGGCAACGATGCCGCTGCAAAAGAGCTTGTACGGGAGATCTGTGATTCATTAACGGCAAACGGCAAGGTTGACCTGATGAAATACACCAATAACGGCAATCTGGACAACTTCTTCTTCATATATGCCGGCAGGGGTGAGAACTATTATGGAGCTGACAGGAACACTCTTTTTCCGCATGCGGATACCGTAAGGAACTACAAAAGAATAAAAAACATAACTTATGCCTGTTCCTGTGAACTTTTCTGGGATACAGACACCGTTATGGACGGTATCGGAAACATCTGCCACGAGTTTGCCCACACCCTCGGTTTACCGGACTTCTATAACAAAAACTCTGATGCCAATTCCGAATCAGTTGCGGCAATGGGTTACTGGAGTCTTATGGATTACGGAAACTATGAGAACCAAGGATTCACTCCCGTAGGTCTTACGGCATTTGAGAAGTATTCGCTGGGTTGGATGGATATAGAAGAGATCACAGGCCCTGACCACTACGTTCTCAATGACATAAGCCAGATGCCCGATGCTGACGCCGGGATACACAGCGCATACCGCATCAACACCGGGCAGGACGATTCCTTCATAATCTTGGAAAACCACATCAGGACCGGCTGGTACAGTTATCATGCCGCTGAAGGACTTATGGTTACAGCTGTCAGATATTATAGAAGCAGTTGGACGGGAAACACAATAAACACCAGTTCCAGCAGCGCAAACAAGCGTTACCACATACTGCCTGCTGACAACAATTATGAAAGAGATACTAATTACGGTGACCTTTTTCCCTATCAGAACGTTGACAGCATTACCACAAAAGGTGAGCCTAAGCTTGCAGTTGCTTCAAACATTCCGCAGTACTCTGTTTACAATATCCGCAAGGAGGGCGGTAAGATTGCTTTTTATGTAGGTCCTGACAGGGAATCAAAGGTGGAAGGCCATCCGGCAACTCAATTCTCAATTAACGTAATTGACGGAGAGTTGTCTGTGACCGCACCTGTGGGCAGCAGGGTTTCAATTCATGACATCTCTGGACGCAGCGTCTATGAAACCGTCACATCACAATCCACCCAGCGCATTGCTTTGCCCGGGCAGGGGATTTGGATTGTCAAGTGCGGAAACATGGTTAGGAAAATAAAAGTTGAAAACTGAGCCATGCGGCGGAGGCTCGCTGCTTCGCTACGCTCGGGCGTTTTTGGCTTTCTTGGCCTAAAGGCCTTGAAAGCCTCGGGATGGAATCCTTTCTGCGTATCAGGTACACGACATTTTTTTAGTTTCCTTCTGGAAACGCGCTCCGTTTCACTTCGCTTGCCGGCCTTCCAGGCCGGGTAAAACAAAATCCAAACAACGCTTTGCTGTTTGGATTTTGTTTTACTTGGTGCAGCTGGAAACCCACTGCGTACCTTATTTCTGACGAATGAAGATGTTGATCGGTGTGCCGCTGAAATCCCACTTCTCCCTGATCTTGTTCTCAAGGAAACGCTTGTAGGGATCCTTAACGTACTGCGGCAGGTTTGCAAAGAATATGAATGTGGGTATCTGCGGACCCTGCAGCTGTGTGCAGTACTTTATCTTGATGTACTTACCCTTGGTTGATGGTGGCGGATAGGCCTCAATCAGGGGCAGCATCTCGGCATTCAGCTTGCCGGTAGAAACATGGTTGGTCTTGTGCTTATATACATCCTTGGCGCACTCCAGCACCTTGAGTATGCGCTGTTTCTCTATGGCCGATGTAAACACTATGGGGAAATCCACAAACGGAGCCAGACGTGAGCGTATGGCATCCTCATAGTTCTGCATCACCTTGGCTGAGCGGTCCTCAATGAGGTCCCACTTATTGACCACCACCACAAGACCCTTCTGGTTCTTGACGATGAGTGACACTATGTTCATATCCTGGCTCTCAATGCCGCGGGTGGCATCAAGCATGAGCACGCAGACATCACTGTTCTCAATGGCGCGGATGGAACGCATCACGGAGTAGAACTCCAGATCCTCCTCCACCTTGCTCTTCTTGCGTATGCCGGCGGTATCAACCAGATAGAAATCAAATCCGAACTTGGTATAACGGGTATAGACAGAGTCACGTGTGGTACCGGCAATATCGGTCACAATGTTGCGGTCCTCACCTATGAATGCGTTTACAATAGAGCTCTTGCCCACATTAGGACGGCCCACCACTGCAAAACGCGGTATATCCTCATCAGTCTCAGCATCAGCCTCAACCGGAAGTTTGCTCACAATATCATCCAGAAGCTCACCCGTACCGCTGCCGTTTGCGGCCGAAATGCTAACGGGATCACCCAGGCCCAAGCGATAGAACTCCGCTGCGGCATACTGCAGGTCAAAGGTATCCATCTTGTTGGTAACCAGTATCACCGGAGTCTTGGAGCGGCGCAGAATGCCTGCCACCTCATCATCCAGATCCGTCACACCGTTCTTGATGTCAACCAGAAAGAGAATCAGGTCAGCCTCATCAATGGCCACCTTTACCTGCTTGCGGATCTCCTCCTCAAACACATCGTCAGAGTTTACCACCCATCCGCCTGTATCAACCACTGAGAATATGCGGTTACCCCACTCGCATTTGCCGTACTGGCGGTCACGTGTGGTACCGGCCACATCATCCACAATAGCCTGACGTGTCTGTGTAAGGCGGTTGAAGAGTGTTGACTTGCCTACGTTGGGGCGGCCTACTATAGCTACCAGATTGCTCATTTTACTAATTGACTTGATGGATTATTCCTGTCCGTAACCAAAGTTGCGGAGCTCGCGGTCAGAACTGCGCCAGTCCTTGTCAACCTTTACAAACAGTTCCATGAATATCTTCTTGCCGAAGAACTTCTCAAGGTCCTTGCGGGCCTCAATAGCAACGCGTTTCAAAGCCTGGCCTTCATGACCTATAAGGATACCCTTCTGTGACTCACGCTCCACATAGATGACAGCGTTTATCACAATCCTGGAATGGTTCTCGCGGAACTGCTCCACAACCACCTCAACAGAGTATGGAATCTCCTTGTCATAATGGAGCAGTATCTTCTCCCTTACTATCTCCGATACAAAGAAACGGGCCGGTTTGTCTGTCAGCTGGTCTTTTTCAAAGTAGGGAGGGCACTCGGGTATTAGTTCATTCACGCGCTTGAGCACGGTCTTTACACCGAACGCCGTAGCGGCTGATATGGGTATGATTTCAGCATTAGGCAGTTTTTCATGCCATGACTCCACCAGTTTTATCAGATTCTCCTCATCGGTCAGGTCAATCTTGTTGATTATCACCAGAACAGGGACCTTCATCCTGGCCACCTTGTCCAGGAACTCAGAGTTCTTATCGGCCTTCTCCACTACATCAGTCATGTAGAGCAGCACATCGGCATCAACCAATGCGCTCTCTGAGAATGCCAGCATTGACTCCTGGAGCTTATAGTTAGGCTTGAGCACACCCGGGGTGTCTGAGAAGACTATCTGTGACTCCTCAGTATTGACTATACCCATTATCCTGTGGCGCGTGGTCTGCGCCTTGAATGTGGCAATGGATATATGCTCGCCCACCAGCAGGTTCATCAGCGTTGACTTGCCTACGTTGGGGTTACCCACTATGTTTACGAATCCGGCCTTGTGCATAGAAGAATATGTTTTGGTATGAGTCAAAAAAAACGCACCTTGTAGAGATGCGTTTTTCGTTCTGTTTATTCAGCGGCTGCTTCCTTGACTACTGCCAACTTGCCTCTGTAATAACCGCACTCACCGCATACTGTGTGATAAACGTGCCAGGCTCCACAGTTGGGGCAGATGGCCAGTGTAGGTGCTACTGCCTTATCGTGGGTCCTTCTTTTCGCAGTTCTTGTCTTGGACTGCCTTCTTTTAGGATGTGCCATTTTGTTTTGTTTTTATTGTTGTTATTATTCGTTATCTGATTCCAGAATACTGTTCAATGCATCCCAACGGGGATCTGTTGCTCCGGTATCCACATCACCACCTTCTTCACCGCCCTCTTCGGCTGAGTGCTCATCAAGTTTCTCCATCATGCCCTTGTTGCACTTACCGGGTGCATGTACGTGCTTGATGGGAATAGCCAGAGCGATGAACTCATAGATATACCAGGCTACATTGACAATACCCTTGTCCTCGGGTACCACCACGATGTCACCGTCATCAGCAAAATCAGGACCCAGCTTAACCTTAAGCTCACCTGTATTCTCAATGTCAAGTGACATATCATCAAGGCAGCGGTCACAGGTAACAATTACTGATCCCGCTACTGAAAAACTGAGATGATATACACCGGATGCCTTGGTAACCTTCAGATCTACGTTCACTTTGCCGCGCTGAACCTCCTCGCCCTCCACTATACTGAAGAACTCCTGGTCAACTGTCCAGCTATACGTAGAATTGGCTTCTGTAAGCCCCTTCAGGTCAACGTTGTATTTATCCAGTCTTCCCATCAGACAAATTTTTCGGGGCACAAAGATATGACATTATTTTGGGTTATTGAAATGATTAAGGTTTTTTTTGGAAACCTATTTGGGGATTTCGATGTGGAAGGTGGTGCCTTTGTTCAGTTCGGAGTGAGAAACGTAGATTTTTCCTTTATGGTACTCGGTTACTATTCGCTTGGCCAGTGAGAGCCCCAGGCCCCAGCCGCGCTCCTTAGTGGTGTAGCCGGGATCAAAGACGCTCTTCCATGAGCTCTTGGGAATACCCTTGCCGGTATCTGTTACATCGATAGTAACATAATTCTTATCCTCCATGAGCTTGATGGTAAGCGTACCGCTGCCGTTCATGGCGTCCACGGCATTCTTGCAGATATTCTCTATCACCCAACCGAACAGCGAGGCGTTCACCTTGGCGTTTACCGGCGGATTGGGGAAATCACGCACAAAATTTACCGTAGCGGGAGAGCGGTGCTCAACATAACCTATCACATTCTCAAGCACGCCCACCATATCGGACTGGACGGGCTCCGGCATGGAACCCACCTTTGAGAAACGCTCCGCCACCATCTCCAGGCGGTTCACGTCTTTCTCCATCTCTGCTATCAGCTCATCATCATACTTGTCCTTGAGCAGTTCTGTCCATGCCATAAGTGATGATATGGGCGTACCCAACTGATGTGCGGTCTCCTTGGAGAGCCCCACCCATACGCGGTTCTGCTCGGTCTTCTTGAAACTGAGAAGCGCGAATATGGCTATCAGCACAAACAGCATTACCACACCTAACTGTATATAAGGATATATGGTGAGGCGGTTCAGCAGCAGTGACTCATCAAAACAGACCTCGTTATAGACTGACTCATCCTGCTCATCATAGAAAATCTTTATGGAATTGCCCAGTTGGCGCATACGCTCGACATAGCTGTTCAGATAAGCCAATGTATCAGCCTTGCGTATCTCTATGTTAAGGTAACTCCTTATCTCATTTTTCTCATCCACCACAATTACGGGGATGGTCTTATTACCGCTTATTACGGCAAGCACAAGACTCAGGTCAGTGTTCTCATCGGCATCATCAAGTGAACGGTATGCCTCGGCAAACAGTTCCATCTTGGAATGCTCCTCACGTGACAGGTCATTGACCAATGACTGTGATACGAACAGTGAAATGAAAGCTATAATGATGGCAACAACAATAAGTATTGTCCTTATACGCTTGAACTCCTTGAATTTTCTCATTGAAAAAATGCCGCATCTTTTTGAGGCGACATAGAATAAACGGATTATATGTGCGGATATTGTACCCGGCGTTCAAAGACGGAACAGACGGCGGGCGTTACGGTTAGTAAATTCCGATACCTGCTCAACGGTGCATCCGTACACCTGCGCCATCACGGCGGCGGTATTGACTATGTATGAAGGCTCATTACGCTTACCCCTGTACGGTACAGGTGACAGATAAGGACAGTCCGTCTCCAACACCACCCGCTCCATGGGGATGAGAGGCAATACCGCAGGCAGCGTTGATTTCTTATAGGTGAGCACACCGCCTATCCCGAACAGGAATCCGCTGAACTCCATAAGTGCGGCTGCCTCACTGGACGAACCTGAAAAACAGTGGAACACACCTCTCAGGTTACTGTCCCTGTAATGTGACATCACATCATACAGCTGTGCAAAAGAATCGCGGGAGTGAATCACCAAGGGCAGGTCATACTCAAGCGCCCACTCTATCTGAGTGCTGAAAGATACTATCTGATCATCCAATCGGCTCTTATCCCAATAAAGGTCAAGCCCCGTCTCACCTATCCCTATATACCGGTGCTGGCCGCCTTCTGCCTGATCCCTGTCAAGAAGCACCTTCAGCCCATACAGCTGACCGTGGAAATCATCCGCAAGATCCTCAGGATGCAGCCCTATCATAGGGCGGCACAGATCAGGCCACGTGCTGCACACAGAGAGCAGTTCCGGAAGTGTTTCCGGATTTATGTTGGGCATGAGCAGATACTCCAGCCCGGCGTCACGTGCCCTGCCTATAACATCGGGCAGATCATCACGGAACGCCTCATCATAGACGTGGCAGTGAGTGTCAATCAGTTTCACCCTTGCGGTAATAATAAATCAGTCCGTATTCACGGCATTTCTTGAGTTTCTTCTCACCTGCCAGTTCAGAGAAATAGCTCTCTATGGAGTTCCAAACCTCAAGTATCACCTCATCTACCTGGGGGCGCATCAGTGACACCACCATAAGACTCTCCTCAGTGAGCTGGCGCAGTTCACACTGCTTGTCATAGAGTTCCTTGAAAAGGTCATAATGAACCACCACCTTTGCTATGGTAGGATTATAGATAGGTATTCCGCCCTTGTTTGTCCTGGTTTTCTCACCCTGTATGGTGTTCTCGCAGCAGCGTATCACCGCAATGTCACTTGACATATCAGGCAGTTCACCTGAATCCTGCGGAATAGAGTAATAGTCCCTGTCGGCAGGTTTCATCTCGCCACGCTTTACACACATATTGAAAACCGTAAGGAAATGCGATACATACATCTTAGCGGTCTTGAGCCTCTCCTGATAGGCCTCTGACTTGGAGTAATTAACCTGCTCCTCGAGTGACTTGATATAACGGTTAACCGCCCCCTTGAACTGCTGGAGTTTGGTTTCAGCCCTGTTAAATAGATCAGGTGACAATACCGGAGCGTAATAATCACTGTTTCTCATCTTGTTGATGGCTGTCTCCAGGGAACGTATCCTGGCCTGGTCAGTATTGGGTAATCTTCTGTATGGCATGACAAGATATTGAAATTAAAGGACTCTGTTCATAAGACTTGAGGCATACTCCTTAAGAGCCTGCTTACGCGCTTCCGGCAGGCTTACGCTGTCAAGCTCGGCCATAGCCTCAGCAAAATATGAGCGTATCAGTTTTTCTGAAAGCTCTTTTACACCGACAGCATCATATATGGCACGCACGGCTGCAATCTTGGCCTCCGCATCAGGGCCGTCATACGCAGCCCAGCGGTCCAGTTCAGCCTTCTGGGCGGCATCAGCCAGCAGGTACGCATTTATATAAAGGTATGTCTTCTTGTTGCAAAGTATGTCACCGCCTATCTTCTTGCCAAAGACGGCAGGATCACCGTAAACGTCAAGCAGGTCATCCTGAAGCTGGAATGCCAGGCCCACCTTCTCACCGAACTCATAGATAAGGGCGGCATCCTTATCCGATGCTCCGCCAAGGACGGCACCCATCTGAGTGCAGGCGGCCAGCAGCACAGATGTCTTGAGACGTATCATCTCAATGTACTCAGCCTCAGTAACATCATCACGGGTCTCAAACTCCATGTCATACTGCTGCCCCTCCATGATGCCGGTAAAGGTCTCATTGGCTATAGCCAGAATCTTCCTGATATCCTTGTCCGATGCCTGGGCAAGATAACGGTATGCCAGCACAAGCATTCCGTCACCGGAAAGGATTGCCGCGTTCTCATTCCATTTCTTATGGACAGTGGCCTTTCCGCGACGCATGTCAGCCTTATCCATAAGGTCATCATGAAGCAGTGTGAAGTTATGGAATATCTCCATCCCGGCTGCCGTATCATAAACCCGCTCAACATCATCGGCATACATATTGTAAGCCATGATAAGGAATGTAGGACGTATCCGCTTGCCTCCAAGTGAAAGGACATACCTTATGGGAGCATACAGTTCATCCGGTTCACGTGAGTAATCCAGCGCCTGTAGATAACGCTCAAAACTCTCTTGTATTTGCTGTACTGTTTTCATCAATTGCGAAATTAACAAGTTGTATTGAAATAACACAATAAAACGAATACAAAAATGCGAAGAGGTCGGAAACGGCCTCTTCGCATCATATTCTTATGTCCTGACAAATCAGTTAAGACGGAAGTTTACAGGTGATGAGTATTTTACACGCACCGGTTTACCACGCTGCTTGCCAGGCTTCCAGTTAGGCATTGTAGAGATAACTCGGAGAGCCTCCTTGTCAAGTTGTGGGTTAACACCCTTAACAACCTCAGCATCTACAATCTTACCATCCTTGTTAACCACGAATGATATGATTACACGACCCTGAATATTGTTCTCACGACAGATAGCCGGATACTTGATGTTCTTCTTGAGATATTGCAGGTAAGCTTCATAACCGCCAGGGAACTCAGGTGATTCCTCTACCACCATGAAAATCTCCTCCTCTTCAGGCTCCGGCTCAACCTCAATGTAATCAATCTCATCAAGGTCAACCCATTCAACCTGATCCTCTGTTGAAACCATGATATCCTCCTCAATATCGGCATCATCCTCTACGATCTTGATGATATCAGCCTTAGCAACAGCTGCAGGTGGTGGGGGAACGGTCTTCTTTTCAGGTAATGTGATAGGAACCATCTCCTCTGTTATGGTAGTTTCTCTGGCCATATACAGATCAGAGTTGTCCTCCACCTCTCTCTCGGTCCACTCCAGCGCCACAAACATGACTGCCAGAGCCATTACGAATCCAATCAGGATAGAGGTTCCTTTACCCTTCTCGAGATCGGCTTTTTCAGACTTCTTGATTTCCATAATTATTGTTTTTTAATTTTTGACACATTTGTTATCATCGGGCAAAAATACTAATCTTTTTTCATCCTCAATAACAAAAGGTCTTTTTTGTGGATTTTTAAGAAATTCAAGGTTCTCTCTCATCCTTGTTTCTACACTGGAAACGAAGCCTTCTTTGAAATACGTCTTGATTTTGAAAAATTTTTTTCTGATTGGCGTTTTTCTTTAGGCACCCGTGTACTGATTTCCCCTTAAATAACGTTATAGTTCTACCATTTTATTGTAAATTTGTTCCCTAATGAAAATATACGGAAAGATTCTGTTATGCTGCTTTGCGGCAACAATAGCCGCCAGCGCCGTCCAGGCCCAGACCCAGGAGAGCTCCTTTGAGTTCCTGAGGCTGCCTGTATCCGCCCACAGTTCCTCACTTGGCGGGCATGCCATCTCATTGGCAGAACCGGACCCTGCGCTGTACATACAGAATCCCGCACTGCTATCAGCGGTTGACAACATGAAACTGGGCCTTAACGTAATGACCTGGTTCTCCGGTACCACAGTAGCCGGAGCACAATTCTGCAACGCCTTTGACGAGCGCTCCCGATATGCTTTCAATGCCAGATACGTAAGCTACGGAAAGATGCCTGAAACCATTGCCGACGGAACAAGGACAGGAACCTTCAGCTCCAAGGACATGGCAGTGGGAGCCACCTTCTCATATATGCTTACCGATAACCTGAGCGCCGGACTCACCGGTAATTTCATCTGCTCCAGATACGGCTCGATGACATCAATAGCCATCGGGGTTGATCTGGGCCTGCTCTATTACATTCCTGACCAGGGCATCACGCTGGCACTTTCAGCCACAAACCTGGGCGGTCAGATAAAAGCTTTTGAGAACACCTTCCAGAAACTGCCGTTTGACCTCACCGCCAGCGCATCATTCCGCCTGAGCCACGCCCCGTTAAGGTTCACCGTCTCCATAGACAACCTGACCCGTTGGAGCAGGTCAGACTACTATTTTGCTGAAGATGAGAATTCCGGATTCGGAGAGATACTCAAACGGCATTTGTCAGCAGGAGTTGATTTCCTGCTCACAGACCGCTTATACATAGCTGCCGGACTCAACCTGCGCAACCGCACAGAGCTGGCTGGCGAGGGCAACAAAGGCCTCACCGGCATAACCTTAGGCACCGGCCTCAGGATAGGACGTGTCATGTTTGACCTCTCCTATGGCAAATACCAGGTATCAGAATCATCACTAATCTGCAATTTCGCATTCAACTTATGAAAAAGATAATAATCGCCATGGACGGCCATTCATCATGCGGCAAGAGCACCATGGCCAAGACACTCGCCAAGAAGATAGGATACACCTATATAGATACGGGCGCCATGTACCGCGCCGTGACACTCTACGCCATGCGCCGCGGGTTCATCGGCAAGGACGGCATTGATGAAGAATCACTGCGCAGGGAGATGCCCCAAATAAAGATATCGTTCGGCCATGAGAACGGCCAGCAATACACCATACTCAACGGTGAGAACGTGGAGCGCCAGATACGCGGCATGGAGGTATCGGGCAACGTAAGCCCCATATCAGCCATAGGATTTGTAAGGGAGGCCATGGTTGAGCTGCAGAGGGAGATGGGTAAGGCCGGAGCCATTATCATGGACGGCCGCGACATAGGAACCACCGTGTTCCCTAACGCAGATCTCAAGATTTTTGTAACGGCAAGCGATGAGATCCGTGCCCGCCGCCGTTTTGATGAACTCACGGTCAAGGGTGAAAATCCCGTATATGAAGAGGTTCTCAAGAACGTGCGCGAGCGTGACTATATAGACTCACACCGCGCAGTATCACCACTGCGCAAGGCCGATGACGCCATAGTGCTTGACAACAGCAACATGACGTTTGAGGAGCAGGACCAGTGGCTTATGGAACATTATCTCAAAGCGGCAAAAGACTGACCACGATGCGTGTTGAGATTGACAATGAATCAGGATTCTGCTTTGGAGTGCTCTCTGCCATCGGTAAGGCTGAGGAGGAGCTGCGCAAAGGCGATGAGCTCTATTGTCTGGGTGATATCGTACACAACGGCATAGAATGCAGCCGCTTGCAGAAACTCGGTCTCAAGACCATAAACCACGATGAATTCAAGGATTTGTGTAAGGCCAGAGTCCTGTTGCGTGCCCACGGAGAGCCGCCGTCAACCTATTCAACCGCTACCAAGAACGGCATTACGCTGATTGACGCCACCTGCCCTGTGGTGCTCAAACTCCAGCAACGCATCCACCGTCAGTATCAGGAACTTGACCCGGCCACCCAGCAGATTATCATATTCGGCCAGAAAGGCCATGCTGAGGTATTGGGCCTGGTAGGACAGACCGATGGCACCGCCACCGTTATTGAATCAGTAGATGAAATAGAGCGTATTGACTTCAAAAAGGACATATTCCTCTATTCACAGACCACAAAATCAGCATCCAGCTACAACCAGCTTATTGAAAAGATTGAAGAACGTGTTCCATCTGACCGCAAGTTCATTCATAACAACACCGTATGCGGACAGGTATCACACCGCCGCGAGAACATACGTGAATTTGCCATCCGTCATGACGTGATACTGTTTGTGTCGGGGCGCAAGAGTTCCAACGGCAAGGTGCTGTTCAATGAGTGCCTCAACGTAAACCCAAAATCATATATGATAGAGGGCAAGGAGGATATCGTTTTCAAATGGCTTGATGGAGTGGAATCTGTGGGAATCTGCGGTGCTACTTCTACGCCTAAGTGGCTTATGGAGGAGTGTAGAGATTATATTCTTTCAATTGAAAATTGAAAATTGAAAATTAATATATCTGCGTAAATTATTAACCTAATTATATTAACCTTATGAGTTTGAAGTATAATGAGATCGGCAAGACCGAAATGAAAGTGGCCAGGCTGGCCTTTGGTGCATCATCACTGGGTGGTGTATTCCATGACATCAATGAGAAGGAGGCCATAAATGCCGTATTTACAGCTGTTGACAACGGTCTGAACTTTATTGACGTATCACCCTACTACGGCCATTACAAGGCTGAGACAGTGCTTGGCAAGGCACTCAAGGAGATTCCGCGCAGCAAATACTACCTCTCCACCAAGGTGGGCCGTTACGGAAAGGACGGCGTTAACACCTGGGATTACAGTGCCAAGCGTGCCACTGAGAGCGTCTATGAGAGCATGGAACGCCTAAACATTGACCATATTGACCTTATCAATGTACATGACATTGAGTTCCAGGCTGCCCTGCCTGGCGGCTTGCAGAAGGTGGTCGATGAGACCCTACCCGCACTGGTAGAACTGCGTGAAAAAGGCATAGTAAGCCACGTAGGTATTACTGACCTACAGCTTGAGAACATCAAGTGGGTGGTTGACCACGCCCCCGCCGGAACAGTTGAGAGCATCCTCAATTTCTGCCATTTCTGCCTGAATGATGACAAGCTCAATGATTATCTAGGCTACTTTGAGCAGAAGGGCATAGGTGTAATCAACGCATCACCCCTGGCCATGGGCCTGCTTTCAGAACGCGGAGTTCCTGATTGGCATCCTGCACCCAAAGCGTTGGTTGAGGCTTGCGCCAAGGCTGCACAGCATTGCAAATCAAAAGGTACATCCATAGAGAAGCTGGCCGTGCAGTATTCATACAGCAACCCGCGCATTGCCACCACCCTGTTCAGCTCAGCCAACCCCAAGAACGTGCTTAAGAACATAGAGGTGGTACAGGAGCCGCTTGACTGGGATCTGGTATTTGAGGTTCGTGAAATCATAGGCAGCCAGCAGAGGGTTACCTGGTGCAACTCATGATGAAGATCATTGATACACACTCACACCTGTGGCTGCGACAGGACACCGTTGTAAACGGATATCCCATACGCACCCTTGAGAACGGGCGCTCCCTGTTTATGGGTGAGGTGCGCCAGATGGTGCCTCCGTTCATCATTGACGGGCGTAACACCGCCGAGATATTCCTCTCAAACATGGACTATGCCCAGGTAACGGCAGCCGTTGTGGTGCAGGAGTTCATTGACGGCTTGCAAAATGATTATCTGGCCGATGTACAGAAACGTTATCCTGACCGTTTCATTGTATGCGGAATGGCCGATTACAGGCTGCAGGGATGGTTGGAACAGGCCAAGCAGCTTATAGCACAGGGGTTCAAGGGCATTGCCATACCGGGGCATCGGCTCCAGACTCCTCAAGGCCGTGTAAGCCTCACCTGTCCGGATATGATAGAGATGTTCCGTCTTATGGAGCAAAAGGGAGTGTTCTTATCCCTAACCCTTGAGGATGGAGCAATCCAGGTACCTGAGGTTGAAGAGGTAATCCAGGAATGCCCCGACCTTAAGATTGCGATAGGCCACTTTGGAATGGTAACCATACCCGGATGGATGGAGCAGATACGTCTGGCCCGTCACAAGAACGTAATGATAGAGTCAGGTGGCATAACATGGCTTTTCAACGATGAATTCTACCCGTTCAAGGGTGCAGTAAAAGCCATACGTGAGGCAGCCGATGAGGTTGGCATGGACAAGTTGATGTGGGGATCAGACTACCCCCGCACCATCACTGCCATCACATATCGGATGTCATACGATTTCATACTTAAGACAAATGAACTGACGGAGCAAGAGAAGGAACTGTTCCTTGGCATGAACGCCGTGAAGTTCTACGATATCAACACTGAAATAGATTTACCTTACATTAAAAACATGTCAGAATGAGCAATAATCAGAAATCAAAGACCTTTACCGTTGCACTGTCAATGGTAATCTGCCTGTTTTTCCTTTGGGCAATCAGCAACAACCTGCTGTCATCGGTTGTCAAAAAGATGATGACACTGTTTGATATAGACCAGGCCAAGGCTGAGTTCGTGGAGACCTCATATTGGTTTGCCTATTTCCTGTTCCCCATACCTATAGCCATGTTCATGAAGCGTTTCAGCTACAAGGCCGGCATAGTATTGGGACTGCTTATAGCCGCTGTAGGCGGACTGCTGTTCATGCCTGTAACGCGCATGCACAGTTTCCCGCTCTACCTGTGTGCCTTCTTTATTGTGGCCATAGGCATGTGTTTCCTTGAGACTGCCGCCAACCCTTACGTGACAGAACTGGGTGACCCCGCCACAGCACCGCGCCGCCTTAACCTGGCACAGGCATTCAACGGACTGGGAGCATTCATTGCCGCCATGTTCCTTAGCAAGATCATTCTGGGCACCGAAGCCACCCGCACTGCTGAGCAGGAGATTCACACATTCCGCATGACATACGCCATATTTGCCATAGTGCTCATAGTCATTGCGGTGGTATTCATCTTTACCCACCTGCCCCGCATACAGGCAGAGGATGCCGATGACAGCAACACCAAACTTATATCATTCAAGGTTCTCAAACGCAGCCACCTGCGCAACGGCGTAATAGCCCAGTTCTTCTACAACGGAGGCCAGACTGCCGTCAACAGCCTGTTCCTGGTATATTGCATCAACTATGTGGGCATGACCAACAGCCAGGCCACCACATTCTTTGGGTTCTACATGCTGTTCTTCCTTTTAGGCCGATGGATAGGCACCACACTCATGGTCAAGTTCCGCCCGGAGAACATGCTGGTTTTCTACGGTATTGCCAATGTGCTACTCTGCATAGTAGTATGCATAGTAGGCGGCAAGGCTGCCGTATATGCCATGATGGGCATATCATTCTTTATGTCAATCATGTACCCCACCCAGTTCTCACTGGCACTCACCGACCTCAAGGGTGATACCAAGAGTGGTTCGGCTTTCCTGGTTATGGCAATCGTGGGCAACTCCATACTGCCCATACTTACTGCTTACGTTCAGAAATCCATGGCCAACCCCAATATTGCTTATTTGATTCCTCTGGTTTGCTTTGGGGTTTGTGCTTGGTATGGCTGGAAAGGACACATAGTCAAGGACTAATTGAGAATTGAAAATTGAAAATTGAAAAACAAATAAATGAGACAAATAAGAATACCCGAACAGGGTAAAATGATAGTAGAGGAGGCCCAGAAGCCGCAGGCCGGCCAAGGTGAAGTGCTCCTCAAGATAGGATACGTAGGATTTTGCGGATCGGACCTGAACACATTTCTGGGCCGAAACCTGATGGCCAAGGAGGCTGTCATTCCGGGTCATGAGATTGGTGCAACCATTGAGACTGTAGGCTCAGGAGTTCCTGATTTCCTTACTCCCGGACTGACAGTTACGGTCAACCCCTACACCAATTGCGGCCATTGCGCCGCCTGCCGTTCAGGCCACCCCAACGCCTGTGAGTTCAATGAGACACTTGGCGTACAGCGTGACGGCGCCATGCGTGATTACATAGTTCTGCCTTGGCAGAAGGTCATACCCGCTCCCGGCATTGCTCTGCGCGACTGCGCCTTGATTGAGCCCATGAGCGTAGGATTCCACGCCGTATCACGTGCCCAGGTTACAGACTCTGACACCGTGCTGGTGTTTGGTTGCGGAATGATAGGCGTAGGTGCCATCGTACGCGCCTCACTGCGCGGCGCCACCGTGATAGCCGTTGACCTGGACAATGAGAAACTTGCTCTGGCCAAAAGGCTGGGTGCAGCCCACACCATCAACTCCAAGGAGGAGGACTTACACACCAAGTTAACTGAATTGACCGATGGATTGGGCCCCACCGTAGTAGTTGAGGCCGTAGGCAGCGTGCCCACATATCAGGCCGCCATTGATGAGGTGGCGTTCTCCGGCCGCGTAGTCTGCATCGGCTACTCCAAGAATGACGTAACCTTCCACACAGGCCTCTTTGTAAAGAAAGAGATAAACATCCACGGCTCCCGCAACGCCATGCCGTCAGACTTTGAAGCCGTAATCCGATACCTCCAGCGCGGCACCTGCCCCAAGGATGAGCTGATCTCTGCCGTAGTAAAACCGGAGGATGCCCTCAACGCCATGCAGAAATGGATTGCCGTTCCGGGCAAAGTCTTCCGAATACTGGTCGATTTCAATTGATTACATTTCAAAATAGGCCTTAGGGTCTCAGGGAGTCTCGCACCCACGCGCGACCAGTGGGAGGGGCCCGCGACAAAAATTATCGATTCTGGAACACTGAGCTCGCTCAGTAGTTTCGGAATCGATAAATTTTGTTGTGGGAGGGCATTCTCCCTGAGACCCTAAGGCCTATTTTGATGTGTAATCAATTCTGATCCTCTTCAGCATCAAGGGCCTTGATCTGGGCCAACAGGTCATCGGCTTCTTTCTTCAGGGTTTCAATCTTGGCCTTGATGGCGTCAACAAAGCCGTTTCCGGTCTTGCTTGAGGCATTCATGAAGCCCAGGTTGTTCTCATAAGTCTGGATCTCACTCTTCTTCTGCTCATACTGACGCTGCAGGCGCTCACGCGGTGAACCTGCATCACGTGCAGCACCGCCACGCTGTGACTGGCGGCCGCGCTTGGTGCTCACTGCACCACCAAATGAATCAACCACAGCCTTGAATTCTGCAGCAATCTTATCCTTGACCTTGAACGGCACGAATCCTATTCCGTTCCACTCATCAATGAGTTGCTGAATGGCCTGGGTATCATCATCAGTGAGGTTTGCCGCATCAAAGGCCTTGAGTTTGGCTATAATCTCCTTCTTGGCTGCCAGGTTGGCGTTCTCCTCATGTTTCTTGAATGAGGTGTTCTTGTCACGCTGCTCATAGAAATAGTCACATGCGCCGATAAAGCGCTTCCAGATAGTGTTGGTGTATTTCTTCTGAACGGGACCTATCTCACGCCACTGTTTCTGCAGCTCTGCCAGCTTATCACCGGTAGCTTTCCAGTCAGTACTCTCCTTGAGAGCCTCAGCCTGCTCACACAGAGCCGTCTTCTTCTCAAGGTTAGCGGTCATATCAGTCTTGGCCTGCTTAAAGAACTCACCCTTACGGCTAAAGAAAGCATCACATGCGGCGCGGAAACGCTCAAAAATCTTCTGGTTCTGCTTGGCGGGAGCAAAGCCTATGTCTTTCCACTTCTTCTGCAGGGCAAGCACCTCCTGTGTCTTGTCATTCCAGCTCTGGAATGTGGTGAGTTTATCAAACTCAATACCCTCAAGAAGTTCACAGATAACAGTCTTCTGGTCAAGGTTCTCTTTCTCCTTCTCCTTGAGTTCCTCAAAGTGCTGCTGATGACGCTTGTTTATTACGGTTGATGCAGCCTTGAACCTGGTCCATATCTCCTCTCTTGACTCCTTTGATACGGGACCTGTCTCACGATAATCCTGATGCAGTTTCTGGAGTTTGCGGAACGCGGCCACTATGTCAGCCTCATCGGCCAGTTTCTCAGCCTCCTCACAGATGGCTATCTTGGCCTCCATGTTCTTCTTGAAGTCATACTCACGGAACTCGTTGTTGAGTTTCTGTATGTCATAGAACTGCTCGGCATACTGCTGATATGCTTTCCAGAGTTCATTTGCTTTATCGGCAGGAACCTCCTTAATCTCTTTCCACTCCTGCAGAATGGCCTTAAACTCATTATATGACGCACCCTCAGTGTTGGCCTTTTCAATAAGAGCCTTGAAACGGTCAAGCAGTGCCAGTTTCTTCTTGTAATTCTCCTTGCGTACTATCTCAAGTGCCTCCTGGGCAGCCGCTTTCTTCTCCTTGATAATATTCAAGAGCTTGCGGAACTGCTCCTCAAGCGGGTCAGGTTCAGGCTTGAACTCCTCGGCCGTACCTCCACCTGCCACAAATGCGGCTATCTGCTCCTCCTGAGCTGCACGCTGCAACTTATAGAAAGATTGTTTTAATGACTCTAATTCGGGACGCTTGGCCAATGAAATATCACTCACCATCTCCTGCAGACGTGCAATAATCTCTTCACGTGAGGATACAGGGGCAATAACCTCCTTCTCTTCTTCCTCATCAACAGATTCTACAGACTCAGCAGGAGCCTCAACCTCAGCCTCCTTCTCTACGATAGGTTCAACAGGAGCAACCTCAGCCTTAGCCTCCAAGGTGTTCTCTGTGTTCAATTCTTCACTCATAATCACTAATTGTTTGAGTTTTATACCAAAAGATGCAAATAAAAGCAAATCCCTGCAAAAATCCTACTTTTTGCAGAGATTTATTTTAAAACAGCACAAAAGGCCCGTTTCCCTGTGCTAACGTGTCACCTCCCCGGCCCATAGGGCTTTAAAGAAATCCGTCACGTAGTATAGGTCTATGTCACCGGAACGTCTGGTAAGAAAATCACGGGATACGATAATCTGCTTTGCTTGAGGATGCTCTTCAACAAATTTCTGCAAACCTTTCTTGTGTTTACTCTCCACACGGTCAGTTGATTTGATTTCAATTGCAATGCGGGCATCGCCAATGACGGCATCGACTTCATCCTTATTGTAAGTGTGCCAATAGGTTAACTCTTCGGGACTGTCAGTATAGTCCAGATAGGCACGTATCTCCTGCATGACAAGATTCTCAAACGCGTGCCCATATTCCGGAGTCTCTGACATAAGATGGAAACGGTTGAGCAGATAATTGGGTATGCCCACGTCAAAGTAGTAAAATTTGGAAGTCTGTAGCAACCTGCGTTTTACCACTTTTCTATATGGCTTAACTTCAAAACCAAGCAAGGTATCATAGAGGATTTTGAAATAGGCTTTAACAGTATTGACAGAGACACCACAGTCAGAGGCGATGTTGTCATAATTCAGAATCTCCGTATTCATAACGGCAGCCACCTCAAGGAATCGTTCAAATGTAGCAATATTCTGAACAAGGGCTTCGGCCTCTATTTCTTCCTTCAGGTAGAGATTGATATATCCCTGGATACGCTTTCTTGCATCTTTTACGTCATAATGACGGGGTATCATACCGTTCTGAATTGCCCGGTCAAAATCATAATCCGGAATCTCGGCATAAACAAGCGGATACAGATGCTCTTCATTTGCGCGCCCACCCAATTGGTTTACACCTGCTTTCTTTATCTTTCTTGCACTGGAGCCGCTAAGGATAAAATGCAAGTCTTTCTCTACCATCAATTTGTGTACTATATCCAAAAGATCAGGGAGTTTCTGGATTTCATCCACTATTACCAAAGTCTTGGGAGGATACTTAACAAGAATTTCATAGAACTCCATCGTGCGACGTTCAAAACGTTTTCGGGTGTCAGGGTCAAGGAGATCAACGTAAATTGCATCCGGGAATCGTTCTCTCAACAAGGTGGATTTTCCGACCTGACGACCGCCAAACAGGAACATGCCTTCATCAAGGCGATTCACTATATCAAATATTCTATGATACATATTGCTTATGAATTTTTGCAGCATCGTTGACAATATTTCGTGAAAATCATCAGCGACAATGCAAAAATAACATAGTTCTTATAAACTACAAAATCTTTGCAAGGTTATTGATGTAATTAGGTTCT
>DBYQ01000076.1 GCA_002310015.1 Bacteroidales bacterium UBA1182 | reverse complement strand
TGAGCGGCCTTCATGGCACCAAGCAGGTCAGCCTCGCTAACCTCCTTCATCTCACCCTCAACCATCATGATGTTGTCATAGGTTGCGGCAACCATTACATCCATATCGGCCTCCTCAAGCTGCTTGAATGTGGGGTCAATCACGTACTCACCGTTTATACGGGCTACGCGGACCTCAGATATCGGACCCTGGAAAGGTATATCCGATACAGCCAATGCTGCTGATGCTGCCAGACCGGCCAGAGCATCAGGCATCTGCTCTCCATCAGCGGAGAACAGTATGATGTTTACAAAAACTTCAGCGTGGTAATTGTCCGGAAACAAAGGACGCAATGCACGGTCTACAAGACGGCATGTAAGAATCTCATAATCAGAGGGACGGCCCTCACGTTTGGTAAAGCCGCCGGGATAACGTCCTATTGACGCATACTTCTCTCTGTACTCTACCTGCAGCGGCATGAAATCAGTTCCGGGAACTGCATCTTTAGCGGCGCATACAGTGGCCAGGAGCATAGTTTTGCCACATGTCAGCATCACGGCTCCATCGGCTTGCTTGGCCAGTTTCCCGGTCTCCAGTTTGATGGTTCTTCCATCAGGGAGCTGGAACTCTTTTGTTACAATTTTCATCATTTAAATATTAAAACATCTAATAAAAATAATCCTCTTATAGAGTAAATTGCGGCAAAAATAGTAAAAAAATGTGGTACGCGCCGCACGCGTACCACATTTTTTACTTTGGCTATTGGCTCAGTACGTTTTGTTTAGTCCCGAAACAGCCACAGTATTTTTTTCATCCAATCCGAATATTTTGTATATTTGCGATTCAAACAACTGAATCTTCATTGAATAAAAGCAATGATTGAATCGATTAAGGACATAGTATCAAGAGAAGCTCAGGCCATACTGAATATTCCCATAGGCGATGAATATGAAAAAGCTGTGAATCTGATAGTTCACCACGTCCATGAACTTAACGGAAAGTTGATTACCAGCGGAATGGGAAAAGCCGGACAGATAGCCATGAACATGGCTACCACCTTCAGTTCAACCGGCACTCCTTCCATATTCCTGCATCCGAGTGAAGCCCAACACGGAGATCTGGGTATTCTCCAGAAGAATGACCTGTTCCTTCTGGTATCAAACTCAGGCAAGACCCGTGAGGTTCTTGAACTTATGGATTTGAGCCTTACACTTGACCCCACACTGAAATTCATTGTACTTACCGGCAACACCTCAAGTCCGCTTGCACGTCAGGCTGATGTGGTACTCTCTACCGGAAAGCCCGATGAGGTTTGCGCTTTGGGGCTGGCTCCCACCACAAGCACCACCGTCATGAACGTAATAGGTGACGCCCTCGTGGTAGAGACCATGAAAGCAATAGGTTTTACAGTTGAAGATTACAACAAACGTCACCACGGAGGATATCTTGGAGTCAGATCCAAGAAACTGCTATGAGAAAGGTTTTTGGCATAGGTGAAACCATTTATGACATTCTTTTCCGCAACGGAAAACCTGTTGATGCGGTACCGGGAGGTTCCGTGTTCAATGGACTGATTTCACTTGGAAGAATTGGCCTGGACTGCACTTTCATTACAGAAGTGGGCTCTGACCAGGTTGGGAACATCATTCTGGACTTTATGCATGAAAATGGCATCAACAGCGATTACGTATCATGCTATGAAGGAAAAAAAACAGCCATTTCACTGGCATATTTGAATGAGCACAATGATGCTAAATACAGTTTCTACAAAGATTATCCCAACAACCGCCTTGACTTTACTTTTCCTGAAATAAAGCAGAATGACATTGTTGCTTTCGGTGCATACTTTGCCCTTAATCCCGTACTCAAGAGTAAAGTCCATCCTTTCCTGGAGTATGCCAAGAAACAGGGAGCGATACTTTACTATGACCTGAATTTCCGTGACAACCATGCTCATGAAGTGGATAGTCTGAAAGAGACCTTCAGGGAAAACTTTGCATTGGCGGATATCGTACGCGGAAGCCATGAGGATTTCATAAACGTATTCGGGTTTGATGACTGTCAGAAGATTTATCTGGAAACCTCAAAATACTGCCCCAGACTTATCTGTACACGCGGAAAAGAGGGCGTAACAGTCATTGATTACGGTCAGGAATACAAATTCTGTTCACGACCTATAACACCGGTAAGCACCATAGGTGCCGGTGACAATTTCAACGCAGGCATCATATACGGGTTGGTTGCAGAAAACATTTTCCAGAACAATCTTGAGAACCTTACTAAAGACAACTGGAACAGACTTATCGGGTATGGTATAGAATTCGGGACTGAAGCCTGCATGAGCACTGAGAATTACGTAAGTAAGGATTTTGCTGACAAATACAAAATAAATCTCTGAAATGACAGATAACAGAACCAGTCCGGTCTTGAAAACCCCATTTATGGTCATGATCAGGAACCTGGTTGTGGTCTATGCTGTTTTTCTTCTCTGTCATCCCATATTCATCTGGTATAACTGGAGCGCCCTTAAAGGCAGTATGAGCGGAATGTTCTGGCCCATGCTCAAAGGCGCACTGGTGTTTGATACGTCAGGCATAATGTACATATGCTCCATTTATATCGTACTGCTCCTGTTTCCCTTTCATTTCAAAGAGAGACAATGGTACTATAAGATTGTCAACATTATCCTGATTGTATTGGTTTCTGCCGGAATATTGGCTAATCTAATTGATACGGTTTATTTTCCCTATTCCGGATGCCGCAGCACACTTAAGGTCTTTGATGAGTTTAGCAATGAAGGTGGAGGACAGATTGCATCAATCATATTCAAATCCCTTATCTCAAACTGGTATCTGGTACTATTGTATGCTGGCATTGTCTGGATTCTATGCAAATTGATAAAGACTCCTGATGTTCTTAAGTACCGCAAAACGTATGTTTACTATGTTGTCAAGACATGTTGTCTGGCTCTCTGCGGCCTATGCATTGTGGCCGGCATTCGCGGAGGCCTGGCCCACAACATCAGGCCGATAACCATGAGCAATGCATACAGATATGTTTCAACACCTGCTCAAGCTGCAGCAATCCTGAACACACCGTTCTGTATAATCAGGACTGCAGGAAATGAAGACATGAAAGTACCTTCATACTTTAGTGAAGAAGAACTTGAAACAATATATTCCCCTGTTATTTTTCCCGATTCCACCGCTGTTTTCAGACCAATAAACGTAGTGGTTCTGATACTTGAGAGTTTTGGATCAGAGTACATTGGGGCTATGAATCCAGACAAGCAGGACATACATGACTGCACTCCGTTTGTAGATTCACTCATAAGTGTATCACTCACATTTGATGTGTCGCTTGCCAACGGTCGGAAAAGCATTGATGCCATGCCATCGGTTCTGGCCGGAATCCCCATGCTTAAGGATCACCTCTTCCTCACTCCCACAATAATGTCAAAAGAGATTACGGGACTCGCCAAGGAACTCGGCAGGAAAGGATACTACTCCGCATTCTTCCACGGAGCAGACAACGGTTCAATGGGATTCCAGTCATTCTCAAAGGTTATAGGCTACAATGATTATTTTGGACTTGAGGATTTTGTAAAGAAACCGGAGTACGGAGGCAATACTGTGTTTGACGGATATTGGGCCATATGGGATGAGGAGTTCCTGCAATACATGTGTGATATGATAGGTTCTTTCCAGGAGCCGTTCGTGGCATCGGCATTTACGGCCTCTTCACACCACCCGTACAATGTACCTGAACGTTATCAGGAGATATATCCCCAAGAAGGTAATCTGCCCATCTACCGCGGCATACGATACTCGGACCATGCACTCGAACTGTTTTTTGACAAAGCTTCAAAACAGCCGTGGTTCAACAACACCCTTTTTGTCCTTACCGCAGATCACACCAACCTTTCTGAACATCCTGAATATCAGTCAGATTATGGCAATTTCAGAGTGCCCATCATCTTTTACTGCCCCTCTGACAGCCTGAACGGCAGACGCAATGCAATAGCACAACAGTCTGACATATATCCCTCAATCCTGGGTTATCTGGGATATGAAAGCCCTGTAATAAGTTTCGGTCAGAACCTCTTCAACACTCCCGATGATGAAACATGGGCCGCAAATCTGCAAAACGGCCTCTACTCATATTACAAAGGCAATCTCATGATTCAGTTTGACGGCGAGAATCAGATTGCCCTCTATGACTACAAAAGTGATCCTTCCATGAAACAGAACCTCAAAGGAACACTGCCTGAGGTTGAAGAAGAGATGACAAAAAAAATCAAGGCACTGGTTCAACAGTACCTTGAATATATGACAAGTAAGGAGCTGGTTATCAGTAAACCTTGACTTTCAGTTTGGCGTAAGCACGCTCTACTTTCTCAAGAGCCTTCTCCACACTTTCTGCACGAGCCAGAATCACACCCATACGGCGGTGGCCCTTAATGAACGGCTTGCCGAACAAGCGAATCTGAACATCGGGCTCAGAAAGGATCTCGTCCAGATTCTCAAACTCCACCATTGTAGTATCACCCTCAACAACGATTGCCTTTGAAGCGCTGGGACCATAGAAATTGATCTTGGGGATAGGCAGACCAAGCACTGCACGTGCATGCAGGGCAAACTCTGAGAGATCCTGTGATATCATAGTAACCATACCGGTATCATGCGGACGCGGTGAAACCTCACTGAACAGCACGTTGTCACCGCAAACGAACATCTCCACACCAAAGATACCGTAACCACCCAGGGCGTCAGTAATCTTCTTGGCTATATCCTGTGCCTGTGCAAGAGCCTTGTCTGTCATAGGCTGTGCCTGCCATGATTCACGGTAGTCACCGTCAACCTGATGGTGTCCTATGGGGTTCAGGAATGTAGTACCGCCACTATGGCGTACGGTAAGCAGAGTAATCTCATAGTCAAACTTCACGAAACCCTCAACAATCACCTCACCGCCTCCGGCACGACCGCCCTCCTGGGCAATCTTCCATGAGTTATCTGCATCGGCAGGAGTCTTGCAGACACTCTGACCGTGACCTGATGAACTCATGATGGGCTTAACCACGCAGGGAGTACCAATCTCCTTGATTGCAGCATCAAACTCCTCACGTGTTGCAGCAAAACGGTAGTTGGATGTGGGCAAGCCCAACTTCTCATGAGCCAGCTGGCGTATGCCCTTGCGGTTCATTGTGAGGAATGTGGCATTGGCCGTAGGAATAACGTTGTAACCCTCTTTTTCAAGTTTTACAAGTTCAGGAGTGGCAATGGCCTCAACCTCCGGAATAATCATATCCGGTTTCTCCTTTTCAATAATCTCACGCAGACGTGCACCGTCAAGCATCGACAGAACATAACTGCGATGAGCCACCTGCATGGCAGGAGCGTTCTCATACCTGTCAAGGGCTATCACCTCAACACCATAACGCTGCAACTCGATTGCAACTTCTTTTCCAAGTTCACCTGAGCCGCACAGAAGCGCCTTCTTGGCAACCTTAGTGAGCGGAGTACCTATTTTTACCATTTTATAGTGATTTAAAAATACTTACAACTGCTGCATGTCATGAAGCCTCTTGTAATAGCCGTTCAAAGCGATAAGCTGCTCATGAGTTCCTCGCTCAACAATCTTTCCCTCATGCAAGACACAGATTTCATCTGCATTCTTAATGGTTGAAAGGCGGTGAGCAATTGCTATTGTTGTACGGTCTTTCATAAGACGCTCCAATGCCTCCTGAACCAAACGTTCTGATTCAGTGTCAAGTGCACTTGTTGCCTCATCGAGAATCAGGATAGGCGGGTTTTTAAGTATGGCACGGGCGATACTTACACGCTGACGCTGTCCACCGGAAAGCAGGCAACCGCGGTCACCTATGTTGGTGTCATATCCGTTCTCAGTCTCCATGATGAAATCATGCGCATTGGCTATCTTGGCGGCAGCTATTACCTGTTCACGTGTGGCGTTCTTGACTCCGAACGTTATGTTGTTGTAAAATGTGTCATTAAACAGGATAGCTTCCTGGTTGACATTACCCATGAGGCTGCGGAGTGATTTGAGGGATAATTTACGTATATCTGTTCCGTCTATTGTTATCGACCCCTCGTCAACATCATAAAAACGGGGCAGAAGATCAACCATAGTTGACTTACCTGACCCGGACTGGCCAACCAAGGCAATGGTTTTGCCCCTTGGAATTATAAGATTTATGTCATGCAGGACCTCACGTCCGTCCTCATATGAGAAATTTACGCCATTGTATTTGATTTCACCCTGGAATTCATCAATGGATACGGGATTCTCACAATCGGTTATGTTGTTTTCTGCCAGAAGGATCTTGTCAACCCTTTCCACGGAGGCAAGCCCCTTAGGGATGGCATAACTGGCTTTTGCAATATCCTTGACAGGATTGATTACACTATACAGGATGATAAGATAGTATATGAATGTAGATGCATCAATTGTTGCCTTGTTGCTGAGAATAAGAGTACCGCCGAACCATAGTACTATCACTATCAGCGCCGTGCCCAGGAATTCACTGACAGGGTGTGCAAGTGACTGCCTGAGACTTACACGGTTACTTGCCTTGCGCAGCAGATTGCTCTTTTCTGCAAAACGGGCTGACATCTTCTTTTCGGCCAGGAAAGCCTTGATTATTCTCAGACCGCCAAGCGTTTCCTCAAGCTGTGACATGGTATCACTCCAACGGGACTGCACCTCAAGAGACTGAGCCTTAAGCTTACGTCCTATCACTCCCATTATCCAGATAATCAACGGGCCTATCACTATAGTGAACAGAGTCAACTGCCAGCTTGTTATTATCAGGGTTGCCACATAGACTATGACAAGAATGGGATTCTTGATAAGCATGTCAAGTGATTGGGAAATTGAATCCTCTATAACAGAAACGTCAGCACTAATGCGCGTAATGATATCACCCTTACGCTCCTTTGAGAAGAAACTCATGGGGAGACTGAGAATCTTGTCATATACCTTCATTCTCATATCACGTACCAAGCCGGTGCGTAAAGGAACCATGACTGCCGTTGAGGCATAGTAACAAGCAGTCTTGAAGAATGTCATAACTATAAGGATCAGTCCCAGGAATAAAAGAGTCTTGGATGCTGAATATTTATCGATGAATTCAGTTACCCACCAATAGAAATTGTTTTTCAGGATATCAAAGTAATCACCAATCTCTGCTCCGGTCAATTCAATGTATTGATAAGTCTCTGCATCTTCAATTTGGAACAGGATCTTAAGAATAGGTACAATGAGAACGAATGAAAAAACATTCAGGAATGCTGACAGAAGATTGAATATGACGCTACCTACCAGATTGCGGCGATAGGGTCTTACAAAACGCCCCAAGAATGCAAATAATTCTTTCATTGACTATAAACGTTTGTTTGATGCGCGAAGATACAAATTTTATGCGGCCTAAAAAATGGTAAATGCATTATAAATAGGTAACTTTGCGCAATCTGTTGATAAGTTTTTTATGAGCAAACCGTTCAAACTATACTTAACCATAGCACTATCACTTCTGTGCTTTCATGGATACAGCCAGAGACTACGCGCTGACATAGCCTTTGACGGCCTGTTTGACAACCGTGAGTTCAAGAAAGACATGCTACCTCAGACCATCTACGGAATGCGCATCATGCCTGAGATTGGCATTGATTATGCAACTGCTGACCACGGCAACCACTCTCTTATGGCGGGAGTTTCAAAAATTTGGGAATATGGCTCCAAGGAGAGCATTGATCCGGATATCATATTTTACTACAAATATGGCGGTGAAAACTGGATTTCATACTTTGGAGCCATACCGCGCAACAATTTACAACGTCAGTTGCCCGATGCTTTCCTGTATGATTCAATAGCATTCTTTGAGCCCACAATAGGAGGAACATTGATACAGTACTATGGCTGGAACTGGCAGACGGAGCTATACTGCAACTGGTTCAGCCGTCAGACAGAAACCCAACGCGAGGCATTCCGCATTGTTTGGGACGGTCAGGTAGGCAAAAAAGTGATTGGCGGAGGATGGTTCGTAGCCATGACACATTTTGCCAAACCCAAGGAACCGGGTCATTACATCTATGAGAAGTTCCAGTTCAACCCCTATCTGAGCCTGAACCTGACAGGAGTATTATCACCAGAACTGGTACTGAAAGCCAATGCAGGAGTACTATGTTCGCTGGTACGTTGCCGAAAAGAAGACAATTGGCACAGCCCGACAGGATTCTTGGGTGACGTACAGATAGGCTGGAAGATGTTTGACATAAAAAGCACCGTATTTGCAGGAGATGCACAGCAACCGTTCATGGATGATGCGGAAGCCGGTCTCCAATTCCATCGCAGCGACCCATTCTATAACCATACGTTCTATAACAAGACTGAACTGGGAATTCAGTTTGTGGCCGATGAAAACGTGCAGTTCGGGTTCCGCTGGAATCTGCATTTCACGCCTGACACCCCGATACATAACCAGCAGCTTATAACGGTAAAATACAGATTGGGGATGAAGAAGACTCTCAAAAACATGAAATGAAGAGATTCCTGCTCATATCAGCCATACTGTTGCTTCCCCTAGCAGAAACCCGTGCCGGAATCAACCCTTTCAGGCCCTATAAGCCTCTAAGTGATATTGATTACGCGCAGAACCTGTCTCTAGGTAAGAATACTGCCAGTATAGCTTACAAGCCTGAATCCTTCACGCAACGGATATTTTTACCCGCGGGCCTGCTTACCGCCAGTATCCTGTTTGATGACTATCTTCTTGACAAACGCATTGTAAAGACAGGCGGCATAAAATCACCGGGCATGTGGTCAGCCAATATACTGCAATTGTCACCTGGCATATTACTGTATGCACTTAAGGCTAGCGGACTTGAAAGCCGCAGTGACTGGCCCCGCATGATAACGGCGGATATTGCATCGGGAGCAATCCTGCTATCCATTGTCCAAGCTGCCAAACATACCTTCAAGAGAGAACGTCCTGACGGCCGTGCGTTCAATTCCTACCCCTCCGGGCATACGGCCACAGCATTCATGTTCGCACAAATGCTCCATAAAGAGTACGGAGAGACAGTAAGTCCCTGGATAAGCGTAGCCGGATACGGAATTGCCGCAACTACAGGAATATTCAGGGTTATCTCAAACCGTCATTGGGCTTCGGATGTCCTGGCCGGAGCAGCCTTAGGCATATTCTCAACTGAACTTGCATATGACCTTACCGATATCCTTTTTGGCGACCACGGCCTGAAAAAATCCATAGTGGTTCCTGAAATTGAAGATATGCCGGAATGGAAATTCGGACTGTACTCCGACTACAGCATAGGGGCCGATATCTTTACATCCGGAGGATATGGCAACCCGAATGCCAAGCCGGCCTGCTCCATAGGAATAGACGCCTCCTGGATGCCATGGTACATAGGCCCCACCATCCGTGCCGGCCTCACCCAGATGAAATGGACAGGTTCAGATGACCTGTTCCTGCCGCCTCAGGGTAGTGTCACTGATGTTTACACTCTTGGAGCCGGATTGGATATGGACATTCCGGTAATAAGCATGTTAAGCATAAACGGGCAAGCTATTGCCGGTTACTCACCCAGCACCAACAGCTACAGTTTCCAGTATCAGGATCAGCCGTTGGAATGGAATATTCCCAAAGGTTTTCACTGCTATGCAAACGTAGGTATGACCGTCAGGACATCATCGTTCTCAAGCATAACAGTACACGGCGGTCTTGACTATTATGATAAAGTTTGGAGGTCCTTTGTAATGGGGGCCCGGTTCAATTATACTTTCTGATATGGCTAAATTTCTGTCATCGGTTCTGTTTGGTATCGTCTGGATAATCTCTCTGCTCCCGCTGCCGGTCTTATATATATTCTCAGACCTCATCTGGCTGTTAATGTATATCTGCCCGCCATTGCGTTACAGGAAAAACGTTGTACGCAATAACCTTGCCCTCTCTTTTCCTGATAAGGACAAGAAATGGCTGCGCCGTACCGAACGCCGCTTTTACTATCAGTTTGCATGCCAGTTGGTTGAAGCCCTCAAGACCGTATCTGCAGGCAAGCGCTGGATACTGCGTCACATGGAGTTCACAGGAATGGACAAGCTGGTACAGGAGACCATAAACGGCAGGTCCGGTATAGGTTATTTAGGCCATGTAGGAAATTGGGAATGGATACCCTCCATGAACCTGTTCTTCACTGATGTGAATGACTTTGTAGGAGGTCAGGTCTATCACAGGCTTGAAAACCCCACCATGGAACTTTTCATGTACAAACTGCGTAACAGATACGGAACTGTAAGCATACCCATGGAACAGGTAATGCGACGCTTCCTGACTTACAGGAAAGAGAGCAAGAAATTCTTCATTGGAATGATTGCCGATCAGGTACCTCTGTGGTGGAACATCCATTACTGGACCCAGTTCATGAACAGGGAGACACCTGTATTCACCGGGGCTGAACGCCTGGCCAGGAAACTGGATCTGGAGATCTGGTACATGCATATCACAAGAAAACGCCGCGGCTATTACCGTTGTGACCTTCAGCTTATTTTTGAGCATACCGATGATCTTCCGGAATATGCCGTGACAGAGAAATACATGCGTCTGCTTGAAGACAATATCCGCGAGTGTCCGGAACTATGGCTCTGGACCCATAACCGATGGAAACGTACCAAGGAGGGATATCAGGAGTGGATTGCTGCACACCCCGCCTATAAAGAAAACAAAACAAATAAACAGTAATGCCTTAGCGGGCCTCAAGGTCATCATACAAAGTCTGCAGGATGGCCTTTCCGCGGTCAAGACGCAGGTCAGAACCTACAGGATCATTGATCAGGCACTGCCCGGAATCATCATCATACAGTGTTATTCCGGTGCTGTCAATAAAACAGAGTCCGTTTGAGAATGTGTAGAATGAGAACGGATATTTATATGTATCTGACAGCACATTGCGGCTGAATCGGAAATCACTGAAATCCATCCCCATCTGGGCCAGAATAGTGGCAGCCATATCAGGTTGTACCGTAAAACGGTCTATGACCCTAGGTTCCTTAACTGCACCTCCCAGCCACAGGATAGGAATATGGTGCACATGGGGATCAAATGCAAATCCCTGCTGAGGATAGCGGAAACCGTGGTCTGGAGTAATAACCAAAAGCAGGTTATCCCAGACTGGAGAGTTACGCAGACTGTCCACAAAAGCACCTAAGCAGCTGTCTGTGTAAGCGAAAGAATTACAAATCTTGTCATCCAGCCTGTGATAGGGAACCTCAAAGGGCTCATGGCTGCTAAGACTCAGGAACCCGCCGAACCAGAGAGAGTCTCTGCGCTCCTTGATCTCTGACAGCAGACGGCTGAAAGTTATATCATCATTCACCCCCCATGCATTGGTCTTACGCTCCAAATGGGTAAAATCAGCATCCGATGTCACATGCTTGAAACCGGTGCCGTAAAGCCAGCTCTTCATATTGGTGAAATTGATATCACCACCGTACATGAAATATGTCTCATAACCGGCCTCACGCAGTTTTCCGGGTAAGGATGGCAGAGCGGCGCTCTTGTTGGGGAGTTTCATGATTGATGTCATGGGCAGGCCCGGATGACCGTTCATGACACATACCATGCCTCTGTCTGTACGGAAACTGCCGGCATAGCAGTTACTGAAGAACACGCCCTGTGATATCAGGCTGTCCAAACGTGGAGTGACATCAGGCCTGCCGCTTATGGCATGTACAAAATCACCTCCCATTCCCTCCATGACGAGAATAAGGATGTTTGGACGATCGGTATTAAGCAGTTTTTCCGTATCGTCAAGTGATGTATCATAAAGACCTTGGAACAACTCGCTGCGTCTCCCCTCGTCAAGATAATCGTACCATTCAGAATAATCGGATGTCTTGCTCACGGAACTGAGCAGGCTGAACCCGGGATTGACAGCAGAGTGGTTCATGAATTGGTCAGAACTGAAATATGCATGACCCACATTCATGGTTGATTCTCTTATTCCGCCACGGATGACAAGGAAAAGAGGTCCCAGCAGGAGTATGTACAAGACAGTGACAGGCAGCCTGATGAGAACCTTATTGTAAGGCACCTCTATCGGTTTAAGCGCATGAACAAGCACTCTGTAGATAATCCATGCCACAAGCAGTATCACCAAAATGCCTATAATTACCATCAGGGGTGAAACACTTGCAACAGCCTCCTTGGGAGTCTTGAGGTAAAACAGTACTGAAGCATCCAGTTTGAACCCCCAGAAGGGATACAGCGCAGCATCACCTACAAATATCACAGAAAGCAGCAGAGCCGCCAAACCATCATAAACCTGAATGATTCTCTTTACAGGAAAAGATCTGATCCAGATGCCTACAATAATCAACAAAAGCGGGACCAATGTCAGATAACCGGCTACAGACAGGTCAATGGGAATACCATGCCACATGACACGAACCCAGTCCATAATGCCGTAGTGACGATGGAAAGCACCGGCATACGCCATAAACAGAGGTTTCTGCAACACAAAGACGAGCACAAGACCAAGGTAATGTCTCATCAGTGTATCAAACCTTCCTGTCCGCCTTTTTCTGATATTCATAGCCTTGATTATTTCCTACCGAAATCAGCAGGTATTTCACCCCACTTTTGAGTCTCCCATTTAAGGATTACGTTACGGTACGTATTCTCCTTAAGCCAACGTTCTGCACTCTCTATACGTTCAAAAACCGCTTCAGTATCAGGGGTCCGTTCCAGTTTTGTACGGCACTTTCCGGCTTTGACCCATAAGATGGCATTACGTGAATCACTGTATACAGGCCAGTCAAGCCCACGGCTCTTGTAAAGTGCAAGAGCATGAACGATAGCAAGGAATTCACCTATGTTATTGGTTCCCAGGATAGGCCCGAAATGGAACTTCTCCTCCATATCGCCCAGATATACGGCCCTATATTCCATCTGCCCCGGATTACCGCTGCATGCCGCATCAACCGCAAGCGCCTGGCGGATAACCTCAGGTGGAATGGGTTTATCCTGCTTTTTACGGCCTCCCCTGTGTTCAGGGGTCTTCTTCTCTATGAAATTTTCAGGAGGCATATTGATAGCCTCATCAGCCTCCTCCCTTGTATCAAACCCTTTATATACGGCACCTTTCCAGCCTTCAACCTGCTGTTTGCAAGCCTCCCAGGAGTCATACACCCCCGGATTCAACCCAATCCAAACAACATAGAATTTGGCCTGTGCCATATGCAGTATTTTTTACATCCTTTCGGGAACCTCGATGCCAAGCAGGCCGGTACCCAGCTTAAGGATCTTGCCCACGTTCTGAGCCAGCACCAGACGGAACATCTTAAGTTCACGAGTAGGCTCATGCATGATGCTGAAATCGTGATAGAACTGGTTGAACTCCTTGGCCAGGTCATAGCAGTAGTTGGCAATCACTGACGGATTGTAGTCATCGGCAGCCTGACGTACCACATCCTGGAATCCTATGAGCATCTGGATCAATCCGAGTTCCTTCTCTGATATCTGCGATTTGTCATCAGCATAGAGGTTTGAGTTAAGCTTGATTCCCTCATCTGCAGCCTTACGCATGATTGAGCGGATACGGGCATATGTATATTGGATGAACGGACCGGTATTGCCGTTGAAATCAATGGATTCCTTAGGATTGAAGGTCATGTTCTTACGGGCATCGACCTTAAGGATGAAATACTTCAAGGCACCCATTCCTACAATACGCATAATCTCATCTGTCTCCTCCTTTGAAAGGCCGTCCAGTTTACCCAGTTCGGCCGATGTGGCACGGGCTGTGGCAATCATCTCATCCATGAGGTCATCAGCATCAACAACCGTTCCCTCACGGCTCTTCATCTTGCCCTCCGGCAGTTCAACCATGCCGTATGAGAAGTGTACCAGATCCTTTCCCCACTTGAAACCAAGACGGTCAAGCAGTATGGAAAGCACCTGGAAGTGATAATTCTGCTCATTGCCCACCACATAAATCATGCGGTCAATGGGGTAATCACGGAAACGCAGCTGTGCGGTACCGATATCCTGTGTCATATAGACCGATGTTCCGTCACTGCGCAATAGCAGTTTCTGGTCCAGTCCGTTCTGAGTAAGGTCTGCCCAAACGGAACCATCCTCCTTACGGAAGAACAGCCCCTTCTCCAAACCCTCCATTACGGTTTTCTTACCCTCCAGATAGGTCTGTGACTCGTAGTATATCTTATCAAAACTTACTCCAAGACGACGGTATGTCTCATCAAAACCGGCATAGACCCAGTTGTTCATGCGTTCCCACAAGGCACGCACCTCAGGATCACCGGCCTCCCACTTGACCAGCATGGCGTGAGCCTCCTGCATCAGGGGAGATTCCTTCTCAGCCTTGGCCTTAGCCTCCTCCTGAGCCTTCTCATCAAGCTCAGAATAGTTAGCTGGCAGCAGGCTCTTGACCTCTGCACGGAAATGCTTGTCAAACTCAACGTAGTAATCACCTATCAGGTGGTCACCCTTCTTACCCGTTGATTCAGGTGTGGCGCCGTTGCCCCACTTGAGCCATGCAAGCATTGACTTGCAGATATGTATGCCGCGGTCATTTACTATATTGGTCTTGACTACCTTATAGCCGTTGGCTGCCATGATATTGGCAAGTGCACCTCCGAGCAGGTTGTTGCGTACATGACCAAGATGCAGAGGTTTATTGGTATTGGGCGATGAATACTCTATCATCACCAGCGGAGAATCATCGGTAGCGCTGCGAAAGCCGTAGTTTTCATCGGCATTGATCCCGTTGAGCATATCCACCCATACAGATGAGGATATCACCAGATTCAGGAACCCCTTGATTACGTTATAGGAACTTATTTCCTCAACGTTTTCCCTGAGCCATGTTCCTATTTCCGTAGCAGTCTGTTCCGGCCCCTTGCGTGACATCTTGAGATAAGGGAATACCACTATTGTAAGATGACCCTCAAACTCACGTTTGGTTTTCTGTACCTGTACTGTTGCAGCATCAATTTCCTGGCCGTACAGTTCCTTGATGGCAATGACGGCCTTCTGAGCTATAAGTGTTTCTATTTTCATATATTTGATTTATTGACCGCAAAGTTACTGAAAAATTGGCTACTTTTGCGGCTCATAACATAGTTTATGTATAAATGAACAAGTTACCCCCTATAACCAAGAATCTGCTCATCATCAACGTTCTTTGCTGGATGGGCACAATGGCAATGGCCAAATACGGGATTGACCTTGAGAAACTGTTCGGGCTACATTTTTTTCTTGCCCCGGGTTTCAGGATCTGGCAGCTCGTAACCTATATGTTCCTTCATGAAGGATTCCAACATATATTCCTCAATATGTTTGCCGTATGGATGTTCGGACGCATCATGGAGATACAGTGGGGTTCCAACCGTTTTCTGATTTTTTATCTGCTCTGCGGCATAGGCGCCGGACTGACACAGGAACTGTTCCAGTATGTTCAGTATGAAATTACTTTGGCACAATCAGGATTGGAGATAACACCAGAAGTCATCCATGCTCTCAGATCCTACATGAACGCTTTCCTTACTGTCGGAGCATCAGGAGCGGTTTACGGAATACTTTTGGGCTACGGAATGACATTCCCTGACAACCAACTGTTCATAATACCCATACCAGTTCCCATCAAAGCCAAATGGCTGGTGATAGGATACGTTGCCATTGAGCTGTTGCTCGGACTAAGGGCCAACGCAGCCGATAACGTAGCCCACTTTGCACATCTGGGCGGCATGCTGGCAGGATTCCTTATCCTGCTTTACTGGAAGCACAAGGATCGCAAGGACAACCATATTAAATTCACCTGGTAATGAATCTGTTAGAGGAACTGAAGGAAAAATTCAGGACAGGCGATATACTTACACGTCTGCTCTTTATAAACTGCGGAGTGTTTGTCTTTACCCTTCTTCTTGACATCATATTCACTCTTTTCTCTTTTGGAGAAAGCAGGCTTGCCTATATAGTCCTTAACTATCCCTGGAAACCTATACTCCTGCTATACAGGCCCTGGACAATCGCAACCTCCCTGTTTACAAGCTGGGGATTATGGCATTTGATTTTCAATATGATTGTTCTTTACTGGCTTGGAAGCATATTCCTGAGATATTTCACATCCAACGCATTACGCGGCCTTTATATCATGGGAGGTATTGCAGGAATGCTCGTTTTCACCGGTGTTTTTTTACTGTTTCCCTCACTCCAGAAAAGAGAATGGTCTGAAAGCATACCACTCTGTTCGGCGTGTATCCTGGCATTCTGCACAGCACTTGCCTTCAGGGCACCGGATAGTACAGAACCTATACCTCTGATAGGTCCCGTCAAGATAAAATATATAGTAATGGCGCTGGCACTGATAGACCTGGCCATTTTGCCTAATGCAAACCCTGCTACTGATGCCGTCCATTTGGGAGCTGCCGCCACTGGTTGGTTTTTCAACAGGATGCTGAGCAAAGGCAAGGATTTAACATCGCCTGTCACGACTATTGCCGTATGGCTGGATAATCTCATTCACAGACAAAAGATCTCATGAAATTCATTGGGAAACTGGTGGTTTATCCGTTAATGGCTGTCAACATTGTGATGGCCTTTATGCTCATCTTCAGTTGCTACGGATCAATTGTAGCACCGATGGGGAAATGGCCGTTCGCCTCTCTTTCAGGATTAACTTTTCCAATTTTCTTCTTCCTGAATTTCATGTTCCTCATTCTCTGGTTGCTCACCTGGAAGAAAGGGATACTCATACCAATAGCAGCCATATTAATATGCATAATCCCTACCCTGAAATATTTCCCTCTACATTTTCACAAAGCAGAGAAGGCTCAGCAACCATATCTGACCATAGTCTCATATAACACTGAAGGATTTGGAATTGACGACAACAAGGACTGGACAATAGCCAACCCTGTACTTAACTATACTATAGGGCTTGATGCTGACCTTGTTTTTCTTCAGGAGGTACCGCGTTCCGTTATAAACAAGACATTAAATGTAAAGCGGATAACAAGCCAGTATCCATACATAGCCATACCCGATGGAGTTACAACTGAGGCATGTATGTCAAAATACCCCATTCTCTACAATGAGACCATCAATTTTGAAAACTCCAGTAACAGTTGCCTGTATCTGAAAATTCTGATTGATAAAGACACTCTTGCCGTCTACAACTGCCACCTCCAGTCAAACAAGCTAAAGGAGGATCAGATAGCCGAATACCAGACATTCATTAAGAATCCCACTGACAGCACCCACTACAAAGCATCCAAACAAGTTATAAAAAGACTGCTTGAGTCAACGACCCAAAGAGCAGCCCAAGCACGCATGATAGCAGACCGCGCCCACGACGAGACAGCCAGATATGTGATTGTTTGCGGTGATTTCAATGACACTCCGCTATCATACTCCTACCACGTATTTGACCGGTTCCTGCACGACACCTATGCAAAATCCGGCAGCGGAATGGGCATAACATATCACGAGCACAGGCTGTACTACCGCATAGACCATATCTTCTGCAGCAAGAATATCACTCCGTTGTACACCTGGATAGACCGTACCCAGAAAGACAGTGACCACTATCCGGTAATATCAAAACTGCGTTTCTGATTCCCGAACAAAGAACTAATACCCATTTTTAGCCCTATTATTTTCAAGAGATTGTCTTTCGGACAAAAAAAATCCCTATATTTGCACCCTTGAAATTTTACGCACACGCGCACAAATAATTTAATAACACAATAAAACAGTATGCAAAACAAAGGATTCGTAAAGATTTTTGCGATAGCACTGACACTGGTGTGTCTGTTCTATCTCTCCTTTACATTCAAGACCCGCAGCATTGAGAACAAAGCTGCCCAGAGTCAGGATGAACAGGCCTATCTTGACTCTGTAATGAACAAAAAGGTCTGGTTGGGTATCTATTCATACAAAGAGTGCCGTGAGATGCAGATCGGTCTTGGTCTGGATCTTAAGGGCGGTATGAACGTTATACTTGAAGTTTCAATACCCGACGTAGTCAAGGTTCTTGCCAATAACAGCCAGGATCCAGTATTCACGGAGACAATGGCCGCTGCCAAGAAACGTTCGATAAGCAGTCAGGACAATTTTGTGGATATCTTTGCTGAGGAATACGCCAAGATAGCCGGTCCTGATGCCAAGTTGAGCACATTCTTTGCAACATCAAACCTTAAAGAGAAAATCAACGCACAGACACCTAATGCAGAAATAGTAACTGTTCTCAAGGAAGAGGTTAACGCTGCTGTAGCAAACTCATTCAATGTTTTGCGCACACGTATCGACCGCTTTGGTGTAGCACAGCCCAATATTCAGGAACTTGCAGGAAAGCAGGGCCGTATCATGGTTGAGCTTCCCGGTATTAAGGAGCCCGAGCGTGTACGTAAGCTCCTCCAGGGTTCAGCAAACCTGGAATTCTGGGAGACCTACAAGACCGTAGAGATTCAGGACGTACTTAACCGCTTGGACAGCCGTCTGGCCCAGAAGTATGCCGATGAAAATCCTGAGGAAGCCAAGGCAGAGGAGACTGCTACCACTGCTGAGGAAACAGCTAAACCAGAAAGCGACGAACTGATAGACCAGCTCATAGAGAGTGATGATGAACAGGAGAATGCCAAGGCAACAGCCGCACAGCGCGAGGCACTGCGCAAGAGCAATCCGCTGTTTGCACGCCTCAACCCCTATCCATCACAGGGCGGTGAGTGGGTTGCCGGTATAGCACACTACTCTGATACAGCTGAGATCAACCGTATGCTTACCAGCCCCGAGGCTAAGGCTATCCTGCCCCGTGACCTCGTTTTCCTGTGGGGTGTCAAGTCTTTCAACGATTCTGAGCAGTATTTTGAGCTCTTCAACATTAAGAGTGACAACAAGAACGGTCTGCCAGACCTTACAGGTGATGTCGTAACTGAATCAAAGGCAGACTTTGACCAGCATGGTAATCCTGTTGTAAGTATGGCTATGAACGCTGAGGGCGCACGCAAGTGGGCTACTCTTACAAGACAGAATGTAGGTCGCGGTATCGCAATAGTACTTGACGGTTATGTTTATAGTGCTCCTAACGTAAAAGACGAGATTTCCGGCGGACGTTCCGAGATTTCAGGTAACTTCACCGTTGAGGAGACTCAGGACCTTGCCAACGTACTTAAGTCAGGTAAGATGCCTGCTCCCGCCAAGATCGTCCAGGAGGACATTGTAGGTCCTTCACTCGGTCAGGAATCAATCCAGAAGGGATTCAACTCATTCATTATAGCATTCATCATCCTGATGATCTATATGTGCGTCATCTACGGATTCGTTCCGGGTATGATCGCCAACGGAGCTCTTCTGCTGAACTTCTTCTTCACACTGGGTATCCTCACCTCATTCCAGGCTGCTCTTACCATGTCAGGTATAGCAGGTATCGTACTTACTCTGGGTATGGCTGTCGATGCCAACGTGCTTATCTACGAGCGCACCAAGGAGGAACTCAAGGGTGGCAAGAGTGTTCAGGCCGCTCTTACAGACGGTTACAAGAACGCTTTCTCTGCTATCTTTGACTCCAACTTCACATCTATAATAACTGGTATCATCCTGTTCAACTTCGGTACAGGTCCTATCCGCGGATTCGCCACAACACTGATTATCGGTATCATCTGCTCATTCTTTACTGCAGTGTTCCTGACACGTATCGTTTATGAACACTTCCTTGGAAAGGGCAAGATGCAGAACCTGACATTCACCACTGCATTCTCAAAGAATATGATGCAGAACACTTCTGTCAAGTTCATGCAGGCCGCCAAGACATCATTCGTGATATTCGGTGTTATTGCAATCATCTGCGTAGCATTCCTTGCTACCCGCGGACTCAGCAAGAGTATCGACTTTACAGGTGGTCGTAACTTTGTAGTTCAGTTTGAGGAGCCGGTTGAGCCGGAAGAGGTACGTTCTATCCTTCAGGATGTGATAACTGAGGACAATGTCCAGGCTATCGCTTTGGGTACAGACCACAAGACAATCCGTATCTCAACCAACTACCGTATTGATGAGGAGTCAGAGACCATTGATTCTGAGATTGAGGAGTTCCTGTTCACATCACTTAAGAAAGCCGGCAAGCTCAGTTCAAACCTGACACTTGCCACATTCATCGATCGTGAGAACCGTGACGGCGGATCAATCATCAGTTCACAGAAAGTAGGTCCTTCAATAGCTGAGGATATCACACGCGGTGCTATCATCTCTGTGATTCTGGCTCTGATTGCCATATTCCTCTACATCCTGATTCGTTTCCGCAACGTGGCGTACTCAGTAGGTGCTATTTTTGCCCTCTGCTTTGATACCCTTATTATAATAGGTATGTATTCAATCTGCTGGGGATGGATGCCATTCTCACTTGAGATTGACCAGACATTCATCGGTGCCGTGCTGACAGCTATCGGTTACTCAATTAACGATAAGGTGGTTATATTTGACCGTATCCGTGAGTTTACCGGCCTCTATCCCAAGCGCAACCGCAAGCAGTTGTTTGACGATGCCCTGAACACCACGCTGGCCCGTACCATCAATACTTCAGTAAGTACTTTGATCGTATTGCTGGCTATCTTCTTCCTGGGTGGTGACAGCATCCGCAGCTTTGCATTCGCAATGATTCTGGGTGTTGTATTCGGCACATGCTCATCACTGTTCGTGGCTGCTCCTACCGCTTACATGGTTATGAAAAAGACCAAGAAGGAAAAGGAGGAGGTTGCTGCCAAGGCATAATATCTACTGATATATTAAATGACCGGAGTTAGAAAAATTCTGACTCCGGTCATTTTTTTCTTTAAATATATTTCACATTTCAACTAAATGCCGATATTTGCATTAACCAATAATTAATGCAATGAGAAAATTCATTATTTCAGTAGTCATATCGGTTGTAATATCTTTACCGATATTTGCTCAAAAGGTTAATTCAGACTCTATCAAAGCGGAGATGGATAAAATAGAACTTTCCAATCCGGCCATGCAGCAGTTGATTGACAGATACAAGAAAGGTGTCATTAAAGGAGATGCAGAATCCATGAACCTGCTTGGTATGGAATGTATGTCAGGAAAAAATGTCAAATCAAACATGGAAATGGGTCTTAATCTGCTTGATGCAGCCGCAAAGCAGAACAATCTGGACGCCCAATACAACCTTGGTAACTATTTCTTCCTTTTCTGGCTCAAAAAACCGGATAATGACGCATTCTTCTCACAAGGAATAAAATGGCTTAAAAAAGCTGTTAAGGCTGGCGATGCTCGCTCCATCATCATGCTGGCACGCTTTTACAATGAATACGGCAAATACAAAAAAGAACCATCATATATTGACGGAGGCATAAAACTCCTTGAAACCTATCCTAAAGTTTCTGAAGTAAGCCAAAAAGACGAGGCTATCCTTGACGTACAGGCTCTGATAGGTTCCACCAGTATGGAAAAATGGCGTCTGGACAATGATACGGCCGCCGTGCTAAACGCAAAAAAGTGGTATCGTATTCTGCTTCAGTCTAAACTTGAGTTCCCCAACTATTCAAATTACATAGATTCGCTTAAGGAAATACTCGCTATGGGTATTCCTATGAGAATTGATCCTATGCCTACTCCAGAGGAAATTGAAGAGTCCAAGAAGCCTGCTGCAGGCATGGGCGGATTCCCCGGTGGATTCGGAGGAGGAGGCTTCCCTGGCGGTGGAGCGCCGGGTGGAGCACCGGGCAGGGCACCGGGTGGAGCACCTGCTCAACAAGGACCAGCCCCCATTCAGGCCACCTACCTTGGTGGAATGCAGCAGATGCAGCAGTATATCCGTAACAACACATTATATCCTGAATCACTCAAGGCTCAAAAACAGAATGGTAGAGTCACCGTATCATTCACAGTTGATACAGACGGAGCTGTAATCAATCCTAAGGTAACAAACAGTGCAGAGGTGCCGTTCATGAACCAGGAGGCTCTGAGAGTTGTAATGACAATGCCTGACTGGATTCCTGCCCAAGATGAAAACGGCAAACCTGTTCAAGCCCAGCACACCGCAACAGTAACCTTCGGTAACGGAGGTATGGGAGGATTCGGAGGCGGATTTGGTTTCTGATTTCTGCATTTATATCTACAAGAAAGTCCGGTTAGCAATCGGGCTTTCTTTCGTTATGCATATTTTCTGCATAAAATATTGCATATTCACAGAGATACCGCAAATAAAGTACAAAAAGTCTGCTAAATAGGTTTAAATCCGAACAATAAAAGGAATAAAATTGTAATTTTGCATCCGTTTGATATGCAAAATCAATAAACACTATACAAAAGTTATGACAGTTAAAGAATTGGATCAGGTTGTTGTCCGCTTCTCAGGTGACTCCGGTGACGGAATGCAG
>DBYQ01000019.1 GCA_002310015.1 Bacteroidales bacterium UBA1182 | reverse complement strand
TGTCTACTTATTTCAGGACAAGTCACTCAGAATGAGCGACCTTTTTAAATTCTCAATTCTTCTTTCATTCCACCTCCAGAGTGACGATGCTGGCAGCAGGAATCTCAAGAATGAGGTCACCTGTCTTCTTGTCAATGCGAGCCTTGTCAAAGTCTGCAAGCTTGATCTTGTCAGGCTTCTCAAAAGTGTTGTAATCTGATGCCTTACCGCTGGTAAGAATCTTGCCGGTAACCTTCTTGGCCTTCATGCCATCCAGTTTCACGGTAACACTCTGAGCCTCATTCAGCTTGACATTTGACATAGAGATATGCAGTTTGCCGTTCTTCTTTGAAGCGGTTGAGCTGAACAGAGGCAGCGGGCGTGTTGCTGTCTCGTCAGGATTAGCTGCATAGCGCTCATTGGGAGTAAGCTTAACCTCAACACCCTCCAGGTCAGTGGGAATGTATGTAGCATCCATGTGAGGCTTGTACATATCAAATATCCAGTATGTGGGTGTGAGAACCATCTTATCATCCTTGGTCAGGATCATTGACTGCAGAACGTTAGCCACCTGTGCTATGTTTGTCATCTGGATGCGGTCGCAGTACTTGTGGAACACGTCAAGTGACAGTGAGGCCACAAGGGCGTCACGCATGGTGCTCTGCTGATAGAGCTGTGTGCCGGGTTCCGGCTCCCACCATGTACCCCACTCATCAACCAGCAGCGGAGTCTTGTGCTCAGGATCATACTTGCTCATTATTGCCAGGTGCTTCTGGATAACAGGCTCAATGCCCAGACACTTGCCAAGGCACCAGTAGAAATCCTCTTCCGTGAAGTCCAGAGCAGGTTTCTTGGGGCCCACCCAACCTGATACGGTATAATAATGGAGAGATACGGCATTCATCATTGAGCCCACCTTCTTCATCAGAACCTCAGTCCACTCATAATCATAGTCTGTTGCACCGCTTGCAATCTTGAACAGCTGTGTGCCGTTAAAGTCACGGCAGTAGGTCTGGTAACGACGGAATATGTCTGAATAGTACTCAGGCAGCATGTTACCGCCGCAACCCCAAGCCTCATTACCTATACCTATATATTTAACGTGCCAGGGCTCCTCGCGTCCGTTCTGCTTGCGCAGCTTGGCCATCGGACCATCGGCGGCGTTCATATATTCAATCCATTTGGCAGCCTCCTCAACAGAGCCACTACCAACGTTCAGTGATATGTAAGGCTCGCAGCCGATAAGCTCGCAAAGGTTCAGGAATTCATGTGTACCGAAACTGTTGTCCTCAACAATACCACCCCAATTGTTGTTTACCATAACGGGACGGTCCTCCTTGGGGCCGATGCCGTCCATCCAGTGATACTCATCGGCATAGCAACCGCCAGGCCAGCGCATTACAGGAACCTCAAGTTCCTTAAGAGCGTTCAGCACGTCATTGCGGTAACCGTTGGTGTTGGAGATCTTTGAATCAGGGCCAACCCACAGACCACCGTAGATGCAGGTACCCAGATGCTCGGAGAACTGTCCGTAGATATTCTTGTTGATTGTAGCACCCGGTTTGTCGGCGTGGACATTGACCGTTACTTCATTCTTGGCGCTTACTGACAGAGCTGCCGTCAGTGAAAGCAGGAAAAAAACCTTTTTCATTATTATATTATGGATTTTGTTTATATGCGTGCTCCAAAGTTAGGAAAAATCCAGTGCCATAAGCCACTTTATCACTATTTTTGCTGAAAAATTTGAGAAGTGATGTCTTTTAAAAGAGCAATATTGATTGTATCCGTAATCATTGTTTTGATTGCGGCTGCATTTACGGCATACTTCTACAAAGCTTTCACCGCTCCTGTATCAACCTGTGATGATTACCGTATCTATATCCGTCCAGGCGATACACAGGAGAGTATTCTTGCTGCTATCCGGGAGTCTGATCCTGAAGCGAATATCAAAGGTCTGAATTATCTGTTGAATCATAGGAAATATGACAGCAACATCCATACAGGGTGCTATACTGTCAAGAGCGGAGCAACGCCAAAGCAGGTGGCCGGTATGCTTACGGGCGGAATTCAGACTCCGGTCAGGCTTACCGTAAACAGTGCAAGGACAGTGGGGCAGATGGTCCGCAATATCACAAATCAGATAATGATGGATTCAACTGCAATTGCGGAACGTCTTTCTGATGCGCATTTCCTGGATTCATTAGGCTATACCCCGGCCACGGTATTCTGCATGATAATCCCGAATACTTATGAGGTTTACTGGAACATATCGGCCGATGCACTTATTAAACGTCTCATAAAGGAGCGTGACCGTTTTTGGAATGATTCCCGCAGGAACAAGGCTAATTCCATTGGTTTATCAGAATTTGAAGTTATGACTTTGGCCTCAATTGTAGAGGAGGAGACAGCCAAATCAGATGAACTGCCCGTCGTGGCCGGTTTGTATATGAACAGATTGAAAAAGAAAATGCCTCTCCAGGCTGATCCCACGGTGATTTTTTCTCTTGGTGGAGAGAGACCCAAGAGAGTGCTTAAGGAACATCTTGAGATTAACTCACCATATAACACTTATAAGAATGCCGGATTGCCACCCGGTCCAATTCGATTTACAAATACCCGTTCTATTGATGCAGTACTGAATTACACAAAGCATAATTATCTGTACATGTGCGCAAAGGAGGATTTCAGCGGATACCATAATTTTGCCACAACCCTTTCCCAGCATAATGCCAATGCCCGACGCTATCAGCGTGCCCTCAACAAAGCAGGAATAAAATAAGGTTTTTACTGGAAAACAGCTTTCAAGTAACAGCTATTTTGACTATTTTTGTCCTAAATATTCAATTTGGGCTTTTATAACATAGAACATTATGAGAAGGACTAATGTATTATCATGCAGACAGATTGTATCTACATTTATAATAATCTGTTATTCTTTAACCAACACTCCTGTCAGTGCACAACTGTCAAAAAATCCAGACAAATTCTTAGGTAACATTACAACAAGGGGTAGTGTTAACACCAATGGATATGAGTACAAGTCTTTATGGAATCAGATCACATGTGAGAACGAGACCAAATGGCAGTCCATCCAGGGTTCACGCACCTATTATAATTGGGGAAATGAAAACTGGGGAGCCGATGCAATATACAGTTATGCCAAAAGAAATGGCGTATTATTCAAATTCCACACACTTGTTTGGGGTTCCCAATATCCTGATTGGTTGCCGAATCTGTCAGTACAAGAAAGATACAATGCCATCGTTGCATGGATGGATGAAGCAAAGAGACATTATCCGGACCTAAAAATGATAGACGTGGTAAACGAGGCTGTAGGCATGCACCAGCCAGGCAACCCCATGATAAAAGAATCACTGGGCGGTGGAGGTAAGACAGGTTATGACTGGCTTATCAAAGCTTTTGAGCTGGCATACGAACGCTGGCCAAATGCCATTCTTATTTACAATGACTACAACACGTTCCAGTCTGACACTCAAGCCTATCTTGATCTTGTCCGTACTCTACGAGATGCAGGTGCACCTATTGATGCATACGGATGTCAGTCTCACGATGTTACTGATATCAGCGTTGACAATCTTAAAAGCTCAATGAAGACGCTGCAGGATGGGTTGAAGATGCCGATGTACATCACAGAACTTGATATAGATATTGCAGATGATGCTCAGCAGAAGGCTCAGTACGAGAAAATATTCCCCATAATGTGGGAGGCTCCTTACTGCGCAGGTGTCACCATCTGGGGATTCATTCACGGTTCCACCTGGGTAAGTAATTCCGGCATTATAAAAGACGGAGTTGAACGTCCGGCTATGACTTGGTTAAGACAATACATGGCCTCTGACAAAGCCAAGACTGCCAAGAGCCCATTCCCCGGCATGAAAAAACAGATATCCCTTTACATAAAGCCTGAATCTGTCAAAGCCACGCGCAATGATTCCCTGCCTATAACAGTGCGTGCACGTATGGTTAATCAGAACATAAAGATAGACAGCATCGAACTTTACGTTAATGGAAATCTTTATAAAAAAATGACTGAAGCCCCTTATGTTACAAAATATGTTCCTACAGTAAACGGAAAACATAATCTGAAGGCTATAGTTTATACAAACGATGGAAAGACATACGAACGTGAAGGTAGTTTCACCGCATACAATCCGCGTTCAGTTTTTAAATCCATAAAATTACCCGGAACTGTTCAGGCTGAAGATTTTGACAAGGGAGGTGACGGCGTAACCTATCATGATTCCAACAGCAATAAGGAAGGAGATGCCAGTTCATATAGAAGCGATTGTGAAGGAGTTGATATTGTCAATGGAAACGGAGGTAAAGCCATTGGCTATACTAACACCGATGAATGGATGGAATATACTGTAAATGTCACACAGGCAGGATTTTATACATACCAAGCTGTAGTTTCATCAGGCACAACCGGTTCCGGATTCCGTCTCTCACTCAGTGATTATGACGGTCTTACAGACCTGACTGACAATATCATTGTACCTAAGACCGCTGATAATAACTGGAACACATACACTTCAATATCAGGAAGAACCCTTATTCAGTTGAAAGAGGGCGAACAAATTATACGCCTAACCATAACCAGAAGCAGCTGTAACATTGACAAAATCACCTTTAGTCACGTAGAAGTTGACAAGACACTTAATCTCAAGATATCAGCCGCCCCCTCTCCAGCTACGGTAAACCAACAAACCTCGTTGGCCTTTACCCCGGTTAACTCATCCAGATACGATGCACTTTCAACAGTCAAGGTCTTTGCTAACGGGGCACTAATAAAAACGATCACCAGCAAACCATTTAATTGTACATATACACCAACTGCCAAAGGAACTGTAACAATTTCATCGATTGCTGTTGATACGCTTGGAAATGAATCTGAAATAACAAAAATGTCCCTAACGGTCAACAATGCACGTTATGTTTACAAGACAGTCAATATCCCAGGAATCATACAGGCTGAAAACTTTGACATAGGCGGCGAAGGACTCACATTCCATGATTCAGACTCTGACGATGAAGGAAAAGCAAGCTACCGTTCAGACAACGAAGGTGTTGATATAGTAGCCGAAAACAATGGATATGCCATAGGATATACCCGTGAAAACGGCGAATGGTTAGAGTATACTGTAAATGTCAAGACCGCCGGCAAATATGCCATTAAGGCAACCGTATGTTCCGGACTTGATAACTCGGGATTCAGGATCGGACTGATGAATAATGGCAACGAAACCCAATTAGCTAATGTCAATGTAAGCAATAAAGGTTGGGGTAACTACTACGTTACAAATGAAATCAATCTATCCCAGAATCTAACTGAAGGACAACAAACTTTCCGAATCACTATTACCGGCGTTTTCTGCAACATTGACAAGATTGAATTCATTTGCACAGAAGAGGATGCCGTTTATTACATATTCAAAGATGATGATAATGTCGGTGCAAGATATAATCTAGGTGGAACCTTGGTAGGGGACGACCACAAAGGCATCTCTATCATAAACGGAAAGAAAGTGTTAAGATAAGAGCAAAAAAAACCGCACCGGTGATGTGATGAGAACTCCGGAAAATAAGTTTTGAGCGCCCGGCCTCCTTTGTAATCCACCGACCTAAGGTTACCCCATAAGGGGCGTGGCCCGCCATTGGAAACCAGAGCAATCCCGGTTCTTCGTTTTAATTGATGAGTCTCCCGATCTAACCCGATGCGGTTGTAGCAAAGATAATAAAAAAAGCGGGTGGAAAGAAAATCCATCCGCTTTTTTAACTGTATTAAGTTAATTACTTAACCTTGGCAACGATAGCCTTGAAAGCCTCAGGGTTGTTCATAGCCAAGTCGGCCAGCACCTTGCGGTTAATCTCAATACCAGCCTTATGAATGGCGCCCATGAGCTGTGAATAATTCATACCCTCCAAACGGGCAGCAGCATTGATACGCTGGATCCACAGAGCACGGAACTCTCTCTTCTTGTTCTTACGGTCACGGAATGCATAGGTTAAACCCTTCTCCCATGTGTTCTTGGCAACGGTCCAGACGTTCTTTCTTGCACCGAAGTAACCTCTGGTAAGACCTAAAATTTTCTTTCTCTTTGCTCTTGAAGCAACGTGATTTACTGATCTCGGCATAGTTTTCTGTTTTTTGAATGTCAGCGCCCGCTAAAGTTCAGGACTTAAAGCTGACAAATCGGTTAATTTTCTTTTTGACTGATCTCTTAATCGGGTTATCTCATGCAAAGCAGGTCCTTAACCATCTTAACATTGGCCTGGTCCAGCAGAGTGAAGTGATCCAGATTTCTTTTACGCTTTTTAGTCTTCTTAGTCAGAATGTGGCTGTGATAAGCGTGTTTTCTCTTGATTTTGCCCGATCCGGTAAGAGCGAATCTTTTTTTGGAACCGGAATTAGTCTTTGTCTTCAACATTGTTATTAAATATTTGTTTGTTATTAAAAACCGTACGCACCATGCCGGAGCGTAGCGGTCAGTTATTCTTTACTCTCTTCCTGCTTAGGTGCATCACCCTTCTTGGGAACTCCACCCTTCTTGGGCGATATGAATATTGTCATACGCTTACCCTCCAGGATAGGTGCCTGCTCCTGCTTTCCGTACTCTTCAAGGTCTTTTGCAAAACGGGCCAGGATATTCTCGCCCTGCTCCTTGAACAGTATTGAACGGCCACGGAAAAAAACGTAAGCTTTAACCTTGTCACCATTCTGCAGGAAACCCATGGCGTGCTTCAGCTTGAAGTTGTAGTCATGATCATCAGTCTGGGGTCCGAAACGGATTTCCTTGACATCAATCTTGACCTGTTTGGCCTTAGCCTCTTTCTGCTTCTTCTTAAGTTGATAAATAAATTTGGAGAAATCCACTATCCTGCATACTGGAGGAACGGCATTTGGCGATATAAGAACCAGATCCAACTCCATCTCATCGGCTATTCTAAGTGCTTCACGCAGTGGAACCACTTTGGACTCAATGTCATCACCGACTATACGGACCTCTCTGGCACGAATTTCATCGTTAACCTGAAACTGGTCGCTCAAATTGTCTTTCTTCATTCAGAATCAGTTATATAGTTTTCTCTTTTCTTTTTTCAACTTTTACACAACGCGGGCGCAAAATTACCATTTATTTATCATAGAATTGACTTCTTCAGCAATTTTTTTACCGAATTCGTCAATTTTCATGTTTCCAAGGTTCTCAGCACCCTGCTTGCGTACGTTGACTTCACAGTTTTCAGCCTCTTTTTCACCTACTACAAGCATGTAAGGAATGTGCTTAACCTCATTGTCACGGATCTTACGGCCTATCTTCTCGTTGCGGTCATCAACAAATCCGCGGATTTCATATTTATCCTCAAGTTCTTTCTGTACCTTGTATGCATAGTCATTAGCCTTCTCTGAGATAGGCAGGATAGCCACCTGGTCAGGTGTGAGCCAGAGCGGGAACTTACCGGCGGTATGCTCAATCAGCACGGCAACGAAACGTTCCATTGAGCCGAACGGTGCGCGATGAATCATAACGGGACGCTCCTTCTGGTTATCAGAAGCAATGTATTCCAGTTCAAATCTCTGAGGCAGGTTGTAGTCAACCTGGATGGTACCCAGCTGCCAGCGGCGGCCCAGAGCATCCTTGACCATGAAGTCCAGTTTGGGGCCGTAGAATGCAGCCTCACCGTACTCAACGGTAGCCTTCAGGCCCTTCTCCTCACATGCCTCAACGATGGCACGCTCAGCCTTCTCCCAAACCTCATCGCTACCTACGTACTTCTCGTGGTCATTAGGGTCACGCAGTGAGATCTGAGCCTCAAAGTTGTCAAAGTTCAGAGCCTTGAAGATAATCTCAATGATCTCCATAACGCGGATGAACTCACCCTTAACCTGGTCAGGACGGCAGAAAATGTGTGCATCATCCTGTGTAAAGCTACGTACGCGGGTCAGTCCGTGAAGCTCACCGCTCTGCTCATAACGGTATACGGTACCAAACTCAGCTATGCGCAGAGGCAGGTCCCTGTATGAGCGGGGCTGTGACTTGAATATGCAGCAGTGGTGGGGGCAGTTCATAGGCTTGAGCAGGTAGCACTCACCCTCCTCTGGAGTGGTGATGGGCTGGAAACTATCCTTGCCGTAGTGATCCCAGTG
>DBYQ01000004.1:5967-56874 GCA_002310015.1 Bacteroidales bacterium UBA1182 | reverse complement strand
AACGTAGTTTAACGGGAGGGGCCCGCTCCGTAGGAGTGGGAGGGATAGCGCGAAGCGCGTAGTTTTGACGTCAAACCCCTAAAATTTTCCCCAAAAAGGGAACAAAAAAGGTTGGAAAAATCCAACCTGTAAACTGAATCAAACCGACAAAGGGGTACGATCAAGCGAGCTTAGCGATGTGAGCGCAGAGCTTTGACTTGAGGTTAGCGGCCTTGTTCTTGTGGATGAGCTTGGTCTTAGCCAGCTTATCAAGAAGCTTCTGAACCTTAGGATAGGTTGCTACGGCCTCCTCCTTGTTGGTCATGGCGCGAAGCTGACGAACTGCATTACGCATGGTCTTTGCATAATAACGGTTGTGAAGTCTTCTCTTCTCGCTCTTTCTGATAGCCTTCAAGGCTGATTTGTGGTTTGCCATTATAAATCAATTATTTATTGTTATCATTTTGTAGCGCGTATGAGAGTCGAACTCATCTTGCAAGAATGAAAATCTTGAGTACTAGCCGATATACGAACGCGCCATCCTTTCCGGTAAGCCCCGAGAGGCTGCCCTATAAAGCGGATGCAAAAGTAGTTACATTTTTCCAAATCACAAACAATCTCCCTGAATTTTTTAGAATATTACAAGGTTTCACCACCTATAACCATTATTGACTATTTTTGTACTGACAAACAGCCTGCTGCAATGTACATTCCGGAGAAAGGCATAATGATAGGTTCTGTACGTCATAACGACAGGACCAGCGTGGCGCACATCTTTACAAGTGCGCACGGCATGGTACCGTTCATCTGGTTCATGTCCAAAAGCGGTAAGAATGCCAGTCGCAACACCCTGTTGCAGCCTCTCACGCAACTGGAGTTCCAAGCTGAATATGTCCCCACGGAATCACTCCAGCACATCAAGGAGATAAAGAACCTTGCTCCTTACAGGGATATCCCGCGTAATCCGCAAAAGAGTGCAATAGCGCTATTCCTGTCAGAGTTCCTCACATACGCACTGAAAGGTGAGCAAAACAATCCTCCCCTGTTCAGCTATCTTACCGGATCACTGAACTGGTTTGATAACGCCCCGGACCGTAGTTACGCAAACTTCCACATAGCATTCATGATAGGAACGGCCGCATACACCGGTATATGTCCCAATGCCGATGATTACCGCCCCGGATATGTACTTGACTTAAGGGAAGGCTGTTTCTGCGCATTAGAACCCAAGCATACAGAATGGTTAGGTCCGCAACTGTCATACAAGCTGCATCTGCTTATGCAATCTGACCTGGACAGCATAAAAGATGCGCCCCTGACAAGTCAGGAGCGCGTCATACTGCTTAATGCACTTAACAACTGGTTCCGTCTGCATGTACCGGCTTTCCCGGTTCTCAAATCAATTGAGGTACTTGAAACCGTCTTCAGTTAAGCACGTAAAGCCCTTATCTCTGAGAGTCCCACTGAATTGCGTGAGTAAGAGGGAGATGACTCAATAGCATCTATCAGGGCATCGTTCTCCAGGTCGCTGTCAGACATACTGTCAAAGAGATATAGCTGACGTTTGTCAACACGGTCACCATATAGACCCTCTATAACGGTATCAACCACCTCCTCATCATCCATCATAGGCAGGCTGTCCATTCCGAATCCGGTAGCCAGCACGGTAATCTTAACCTCATCAGTAAGTGTATCGTCATTGGCCAAGCCCCATATAACCTCTATGTTCTTGTCCTCAAACTTGTCCATGAAGTGGCGCACCTCATTCATCTCATCTAGCATAAGCTGATGCTCAGCCTGCGTGCTCTGATAGATATTGAACAGTATTTTCTTGGACTTATGTATGTCATTATTATACAGAAGCGGTGATTTGAGAGCCGAATCAAAAGCCTGGTTGACACGGTTCTCACCACTGGCTATGCCGGTACTCATTATGGCCACGCCACCGTTGCTAAGAATCTTCTTGACATCACGGAAGTCAAGGTTGATGATACCACGGATGGTAATAAGCTCCGCTATGCTCTTGGTTGCCGTTGTCAAGGTCTCATCCACATGCTTGAAACCTGTGGCCACGCTCTTGTCAGGATATGTCTCAAGCAGTTTTTCGTTACTTATTACCAGAAGCGCATCAACGTACTCAGACATCTCCCTTACACCCTTAAGTGCCTGCTTGATCTTGGGACGCATCTCAAACTTGAACGGAATGGTCACAATGCCGACGGTAAGCATACCGCACTCCCTGGCACAACGGGCAATCACAGGAGCTGCACCGGTTCCTGTTCCGCCACCCATACCGGCGGTGATGAACACCATCTGTGTGTCATCCTTGAACTGAGCCTTTATGTCATCTATGCTCTCCTCTGCAGCCTTACGGGCCACGGCAGGGTCATTTCCTGCACCGAGTCCGTTTGTGGTCTGACGTCCCAGCTGGAGCTTGATGGGAATATCTGAATCAGCCAAAGCCTGCTGGTCAGTATTGGCAATCACAAAAACCACATCATGAATACCCTCACGATACATGTTCTTGACAGCATTGCTGCCACCGCCACCCACACCTATAACCTTGATTATCTTACGTGATTCAGTAGGAAAATCAAACGGCAGGATCTCATTCTCCTCAAAGTCTTTAATATCCTGATTCATAGTCTTTTCTGTTAAAATCAATTGGCGGTATCATTATTTTGTCCCTTCTCCTCCTCCTTGTCATCAAAGAAGTTCTCTCCCATATTCATAAAGTTATCATACCAGCGCTTGAACACACTGGGTTTCTTGACTTTCTCTTTTTTCTTAGAGCTTTCCTCTTCATTTGCTGCTTCCTCCTCTTTCCTGGCTGCAGCCTCCTCACGCTCCTGCTGTTCCTTGCGGTCACGTTCCTCCTGAGCACTCTCGCCCTCCTCTGTAAACAGGCTCTGTTGTACTATCCTGTCCTGATCCTCGGCTGTAATATTATCTATCGCATCCATCTTGGGCAGTTCACAGCAGTTCTCATCACCCTTGGCCAGAACTGAAAGAATAGCTAATTGGGAACCGTCACCGCGTTTCCATCTGGGTTCAACCCACACCACCCCACACGCAGGTTCAGTCACGATGCGCGGCTTGCGCATGGAAGGCATCAGTTTTTCAAAAACGTGGTCCAACTGGCGCAACTGAGAACCACCTCCTGTGAGGACTATTCCTGCATACAGTACCTCCGCATAACCGGAAGCCTTGATCTGAGCATGAACATTACGGATTATCTCCTCATTACGCGCTTCAATAACATCACCGATAAACTTAAGGGAGACGGGATGGTCATTGAGAACTATTGTCTCTTCAGCATCCTGGCTGCCTATCAGATTACAGAGTCCATAGGTGCATTTGAGCTGCTCTGCCTCCTCCGGTTCTATCTTGAGGATTGTGGCCAGATCACGTGTAATAAGGGCGCTGCCTAACGGAATAACCCTAAGAAAACGCATCAATCCGTTCTTATAGACTGATACGGTTGTCGTATCGGCACCATAATCCACCAGTGCACAACCCAGTTGACGGTCTTCATCTGAAAGGACAGCTTCAGCCTGCACCATAGGGGCAATATATCCGTCCACGATATCTATCTGAGCCGCCATGAAACACTGGGCTATATAATCTGCCACCTGTTTCTTAAGCAGAATATTCAGATAGTTTCCGTCCAGTGAACAGCACGCCACACCCATAGGATCTGTCTCAGTACCACGTTTATTGTCAACAATGTATTCCTGTGACTCCTGGAACAGGTTGACATAGCCGTCATAGTCTATCTCACTGCACTGCTGGAACATGTCATCAAGAACCTCCTGGCTTACCACTGTTTCCTCTTCAAACTTATGTTCCACTCTGCTTATTACAGAGCGGAGACTTTTGGCGTTATAGCCCACATAAACCTTCTCTATATTGGTTGACAGGATTGTATTAAGCCGTTCAACCACCTCTGCTATTGCATTTGCAGTCTTGTCCAGATTATAGACAGCACCATGCCTTATGCAGGATGACGATGGCACACTGGCATAAGCCAGAACCTTAAGAGAGCCGTCAAACATGATCTGACCGGCCACGCCTGAAATCTTGGATGAGCCAAGTTCAATGGCAACAATTACTTTGTCGTTTCCCATTTATCTTATTTTCGTTTCTTACATACAACCTGATTCTCGTAAGCCACACTTATTGAACGGTATTTGTTCCACCCCACATTGTCCAAGCCCTTCTCATAAAAGTTCATCAGACGATCCAGTTTATCCTCAATGTTATCAGCCGTACCCAATATAAGCAGATGGTCACCCACCCTGGGCACCAGTTCAATCTGCCCGCCGGAATTTACGTTTATCTGTTCCACCTGTGCTTTCCAGAACTCTGAACGGTCTATGGCACGTACCACCTCAAGCAGTTCATGTGATGCGAACTGCCTGTCAATATATCCTGTAGCCACAGGCAACTGTACGGCCAATGAGTGCTGTGAAAGTATTTCGCCACGGCTATCCACATAAAAATCCTGTCCACGGTTATTAAGCACACGAACCAGAGGTACTTTGCCCGACAGGTTTATCCTGAGCATATCACCGCCGGTCTTATAACACTGCGCCTTGCCAACCAACGGATGCTGTGCCAATGTCATCTCAATAGCCTCCACCTCTATTGCATCAAGCGGAGACCCTATAGGATCCAGAGAATGCTCCTTAAGCAGATTCAGAACCATATCCTCATCTATCAGGTCAAAATTAAGGCTGTCCGTAATGTGCAGGTCAACGCCACGGCACAAACGGATATCCTCATGCCTGTTTGTCATGCCCAGAACGGAATAAACCATATATCCCGCCAGCAGGAACACTGATAATATGGATAGGATCTTCCTTACCACTACTTGAGTATCTTTGTTATGGTTTCCACATAATCTTCCAGATCACCTGCACCAAGTGTAACCAGAACCTGAACGTCATCTTTTATTGACTCCACCAATTCAGGCACCTGATTCCTTGATATTATGCCTTTGCACACTCCAGGCTTCATGTTATCTGCCAACAGGTTGCTTGTTACACCCGGTATGGGTTGTTCACGCGCAGGATATATTTCCAGAAGCCAAACCTCATCAAAAAGCGAAAGGCTATCTGCAAACTCGTTGTAGAAATCCCTTGTACGGGTATATAGATGCGGCTGGAATATGCATGTTATCTTGCGGTCAGCATATAGTTTGCGCAGGGAGAGGGCACACTGGCGTATCTCTTCCGGATGATGAGCATAGTCGCTCAGATAAACTTTATCGGCTCTTTTTACATGAAAATCAAAACGGCGGTCACAACCGCGGAACGATGCTATGCGCTCACGGATTATATCATCCGATGCACCGCTCAATTGTGCCATAGCCATAGCTGCCACGGCATTCTCCACATTGATTGGAATGGGCACGCCCAGCTCAACATCGGCAATGCTACCAAGCGGGGAAACATAGTCAAATCTGAGTTCACCATTGCCCACCTTGACATTGGCAGCATGGAATGTACCCTCATCCAATCCGTATGTATAGAGATTCACTCCATCCTGTAGCTGAGGCTTGATCTTCTCTTCCAATCCCACATGAAGTATAAGGTCACCGCCCGGCTTTATGAGCGATGTATATTTACGGAAACTCTCCACATATGCCTCATACGTACCGTAGATGTCCAGATGATCGGCATCAACGGCAGTGATCACAGAACGGAGCGGAGTGAGATGGTGGAATGAACGGTCAAACTCATCGGCCTCAATCACCACTCGGCGGCTCTTGTTGCTTACCATCAGGTTGCTGCCTATGTTTTTGAGTATTCCGCCCAGGAAAGCATTGCATCTCTCCGGAGTACCGTCTAGAATATGAGCTATCATTGATGAAGTGGTTGTCTTGCCGTGCGTACCTGCTACGCACAGACCATCCAGCGAACGGGTCAGAGTTCCAAGCACCTGGGCACGTTTCTGCACGTCAAAACAGTGGCTGTTGAACCAACGCAGTATAGTGTTATCAGCAGGGATAGCCGGAGTATATACCACAAGAGTCGAATTGGAATCCTTGAAGCACTCATCCACCTTGTTAATATCATCCTCAAAACCAATCCTGGCACCTTCCTTGACAAGAGCCGATGTCAGATCCGTAGAGGTTTTGTCATAACCGCCCACCTGACAGCCACGGTTCAGGAAATAGCGTACAAGAGCACTCATGCCAATGCCGCCTGCTCCTACAAAATAGACAGATTTTATATCATCCAGCTTTAGTGTGCCGCATCCGTAACCAGCCAGTTTAAGCACCTCATTTGCAATAACCTCAGCCGAATCATACATGGCCAGTTTGAGAATATTCTCATGCAGCTGCTCCAGACGTGCCTCATCCTTAACCAGATCAACAGCAGCCGGAATCAGTTCCTTACGGGCATCCACGTCACGGATATGCACGGCCGCACCCTTATCTGACAATGCAAGTGCATTCTTGGTCTGGTGATCCTCAGCCACATTGGGTGACGGAACCAGTATAACCGGCTTGCCCAGCAGGCACAGCTCAGATATGGTTCCTGCGCCGGCACGTGATATTACCAGGTCGGCGGCTGCATAGGCCTGATCCATATCCTGCACGAACTCTGTGGGGAAGAGATTGGATATCTGCGGTTGCTCGGCAAGACGACGTTTCATCTCCTCAAAATAGAACTTGCCCGTCTGCCATATAAACTGTACGTCATCAGACATACGTATAAGATCCAGATTAGCCATTACACTCTCATTGAGAGTACGTGCACCCAGACTGCCGCCTACAATGAGAACAATACGCTTGGAAGCATCAAGACCCATCTTCCTGGCAGCTTCCTTGCGGGTTATGCCACCTTTGGTGAGGTTGGGACGTACCGGATTGCCTGTCTTAAGTATCTTATCCGCTGGGAAAAAACGCTCCATACCATCATATGCCACGCATATACGTGCAGCCTTCTTGGCCAGGATCTTGTTGGTTACGCCTGCGTATGAATTCTGTTCCTGAAGCAGCGTAGGTATACCCATCTTGCCTGCTATGCGCAATGTGGGACCGCTGGCATAACCACCCACGCCCACTGCAACCATAGGTTTGAACTGACGGATAATACGGCGCGCCATGGTCTGGCTACGCATTATCTTGAACAGCACCGCAATGTTCTTGAACGGATTCTTACGGTCAAAACCGCATATAGGCAAACCTTTGATATCAAATCCGGCGGCCGGAACACGCTGCATCTCCATGCGTCCCTGTGCGCCTACAAACAGTATCTCGGCCTCAGGGTTCAATGATTTGATGGCATGAGCTATTGATATAGCCGGGAAGATATGTCCTCCTGTGCCACCTCCACTTATTATTATTCTTGGTTTTGCATCCATACTCAAGATTCAGTTATATCGTCAAAAGATTCTTTTCCTTCAATCGGTGTAGGAACATCTGTTTCAGTGCCCAGCACAGACTCTCCACGCTCCTCCTTTTCCAAAGTATTGCTTATGCCTAGAAGCATACCCACACAAAAACTTGTCATAAGCACAGACGTACCGCCCTTGCTTATAAGAGGCAGCGGCTGCCCCGTTACGGGGAACAAGCCCACGGCTACAGACATGTTTATGAATGCCTGCAATCCTATAAGCATACCCAGACCCATTGCAAGATACGCCGGATATTTCTCCCTGCACTTGGTGGCCAGACGCCCTACCCTGAAGAGCAGTATCACATATACCAGCATGACAATTATTCCGCCGGCCATTCCAAGTTCCTCAATTATTATTGCATAAATAAAGTCACAGCTAGCCTCCTGCAGATAATCACGTTCAACAGAGTTGCCGGGCCCCTTACCCAGTATGTTACTGGTTGCAATAGCTATATTGGCATGTGTCTCCTGCGGTTTTTCAGGAGCTACCATTTTGGCATATTCATATGCCGTGGGATCACCTTCACTACCCGGCTGGAAGAAATCCTGCAGTCTGGCCTGCCAGGTAGTGGCACGTGACGGAATTATCTTGGAGTCACGTATGGTCTGGGCAGGAACAAACAATAGTACCACCAACGCTACTATGCCTGCTGCCGCCACAACTCCTGACAAAGCCAATATGCGTTTCCAGGCAATACCGCCCAATATCATCATTACAAATATCACACCGGCCAGCAGTATCGCCGTTGAAAGGTTCTCACCTACAATCAGCAGACATACCAGCCCCGTAAGCGCCATTATTTTCCAGAATGTATTGGACTGACTGAGTTCATCGTCCGGTTTAAGTTTTGACAACCAGTATGCCACTGACATGATTACCGCAATCTTACCCACCTCTGAAGGCTGCAACTGGAAGAAACCCAGGTTTATCCAGCGTTCGGCACCCGATGAACTGGCACTCTGGATGGAAAGGTAAGCCAACAGGATGATTGAAACCGGAACAAGCAGTACGGGGAACAGTCTGTACCATTTGTAGTGCAGCAGATGTAGCACGTACATAAGACCCAACCCCATACACAGATGCACGGTATGTGATATGATGGGAGCCAGGAAACTGCTCTTGCCGAACGTAAGACGGCTGCTTGCACTGAACACCTCAATAAGCGAGATGCAGCACAATACTATAACCATAGCCCAAATAGTAGGGTCACCGTTCAGCAGTTGCCTGCGTTCCTTTTTCTCTTCATTTATCTCCATACCGCATTTACATTTTTACAGAGCTTTTACACAAGCCTTGAACTGGTCACCGCGATCCTCATAGCTTTTGAAAAGGTCAAAGCTGGCGCAGCAGGGGCTCAGCAATACTATCTGACCCTTTTGAGCCATCTTGTAAGCAGCGTCCACTGCATCCTTCATTGACTGTACATCGGCCACAGGAAGTCCGAATCCGTCAAAGAAATCATGCAGTTTCTCATTATGAAGACCCATATAGACCAGACCGCAGCACTTCTCACGCACCAGGTCAGCAATCTCATTGTAATCATTACCCTTATCCTTGCCGCCCAATATCAGCACGCATTTTACAGGCATGCTCTGCAGGGCATACCAGCAACTGTTCACGTTGGTTGCCTTGGAGTCATTTATAAAGTCAATGCCGTTCACTCTGGTGACACGCTCCAGACGGTGCTCAACACCCTGGAATGTCTGAAGAGCCTTGCGTATGGTCTCACTCTTGATACCGGCTATGTTTGCCGATATACCGGCCGCCATTGAGTTGTACAGGTTATGCTTACCGGTAAGCGCCAGAGACTCCTGCTCCATATTGAAAGCGTACGGCTTGTCAAAATATAGAGTTCCGTCTTCAACGTATGCGGCCAACCCCTCTTTTTTGGCCTCAGCAAAAGGATAAAGAGTTGCCTGCAGTCCGTAACGTTTCAACTCACGGATAATGATGGGATCATCACTCCAATATACAAAAGCATCATCCTTGGTCTGGTTGCGTATAACCCTCATCTTGGCATCAACGTAATTCTGCATCTCATAGTCATAACGGTCCAGATGATCGGGCGTTATGTTCATAAGGATGGCAATATCGGCCTTGAAATCATACATATTGTCAAGTTGGAAACTGCTCAACTCTATAACATAGTAGTCAAAGTTCTTCTCAGCCACCTGCCATGCCAAACTGCTGCCTATATTTCCGGCCAGGCCCACATTCATACCTGCCATCTTGAATATATGATAGATGAGTGATGTGGTTGTAGTCTTGCCGTTGGAACCGGTTATGCATATCATCTTGGCGTTGGTATAACGTCCCGCAAACTCTATCTCAGATATGATAGGCGTACCCTGTGCCATGAGTTTCTGTATGATAGGAGCCTCCTTTGGTATTCCGGGGCTTTTGATTACCTCATCAGCATCAAGGATACGGGCCTCCGTATGCTGTTTCTGTTCCCACTCTATTCCACGCAGGTCAAGTTCGTTACGGTAGTGCTCCTTTATCTCTGAAAGGTCCGATACAAACACGTCAAAACCTTTGGCTTTTGCCAATATGGCGGCACCTGTACCGCTCTCACCTGCTCCCAGTACTGCAATTTTCTTTGCCATTTCAATTATCTTATTTTCAAGGTCAATATTGTAAGCGCTGCAAGACCTATGCTAATAATCCAGGTCCTGAGCGTTATCTTGGTCTCCAATTGTAATTTGTTGTCATTACCCTGGAACTTTACCGTGCTGCCCGGATCAGCCTTCAGGACCTGTTCCATGCTTGTACGGTAATGGTCATGTATGGGGGTGCGTTTCCATATACGCTGATGTACACCCTTACGTTTGCCCAGCTTGTAATAAAAACGCTGACATATCACTGACAGACTCTCCACCACGAATACACCGCATAATATCGGCAGCAGCAGTTCCTTGTGTATGCAGAGCGCAGCCACGGCTATTATTCCACCTATGGTGAGACTGCCTGTATCACCCATGAAAATCTGTGCCGGATAGGAGTTGAACCAAAGGAAACCTATCAGAGCACCCACAAATGTACACAGATAGATAACCACCTCCTGACTTCCGGGAATGTACATCAGGTCAAAGTGGCTTGCCGTGACAACGTTACTTGACACGTATGCCAATATGCCAAGCGTCACTCCTATGATTGCAGAGTTTCCTGCCGCCATACCGTCCATACCGTCATTCAGGTTTGAACCGTTTGATATGGCAGTCACAATGAACAGTGTAAGCAGCACAAAGAAAATCCATCCGGCCTGATACTTGGCCTTTTCACCAAGCCAGCTGAATGCATCGGCATAATTCAGATTATGGTTCTTGAAGAACGGGATGGTGGTACGTGTAGATTTTACATCGGGAGTCTTTATCACCACTTCAGTGTTATTCTCTATACGGGTCTCGACCTTTTCATTGATGACCACCTGAGGACTGTAACGGAGTGTAAGGCCAACTATCAGACCTAAAGCCAACTGTCCTGCCACCTTGAACCAACCGTTCAATCCCTCCTTGTTCTTACGGAATGTCTTGATATAGTCATCGGCAAAACCGATGGCACCTAAAATGACTGTAGTTATGATCATCAGCCACATATAGATGTTCTTGAGGTCACCTATCAGGAGGCAGGGTACCAGGATAGCCACTATTATTATGACACCTCCCATGGTAGGTACGCCTTTTTTGGCCACTCCAAATGGATCCAGCTTTACGTCACGCTGAGTCTCTGATATGTTTTTCCTTTTCAGTATATCAATGAAATGGCTGCCGAACCAGCACGATATCACAAGTGACAGTACCAAGGCTGATATGGCCCTGAATGTCACATACTGGAACATTCCTCCTCCCGGAATATCTATCCCGGCATTCTTTAGGTATTCAAAGAGACTGTATAACATTCAATTGAGAATTGAAAATTGAGAATTGAAAATTTTTGGAACAGTGAGAGGAGAGACTAAGCTCGCTTAGGCTATCCCGAGTCGTGACAAAAATCATGGAACGAAGTGACATAATTGAAAATTTAAAAACATTCACGTATGACTTCGTGGTCATCAAAGTGGTGTTTGACTCCCTTTACATCCTGATAATCCTCATGGCCCTTGCCCGCTACCAATATCACATCACCAGACTGAGCTATCATGCATGCAGTACGTATGGCCTCACGGCGGTCCACTATGGTTATAACCTTCTGCATATCCTCTTTGGTCAGGCCAGCAAGCATATCATTGATGATATCCTGGGGCTCTTCAAAACGGGGGTTATCAGATGTAATTATAACCTTGTCACTGTATTTTACGCTCTCCTTGGCCATCAGCGGACGTTTACCTTTGTCACGGTTACCGCCTGCTCCCACCACCGTTATTATCTGACCCTTGCCATCAAGCACATCTACGATGGTGGTCAGCACGTTGGTAAGGGCATCGGGAGTATGTGCGTAATCCACAATTGCGGTGTAACCCTTGGGAGAACGTATGGCGTCAAAGCGGCCGTTAACAGGAGTAAGGGTACTCATCACGGTAAGCACCTCCATAGGATCACGTCCCAGCATCACGGCTGCACCATATACAGCCAGCAGATTGCTTGCGTTGAACTTGCCTATGAACTTGAGGAATACCTCACGGCCGTTTATCTCAAGCAGCATTCCGTCAAAACCTGATTCCAGCAGACGGCCCTTGAAGTCGCACATGCTGCGCAACGAATATGTGGTAACCTTGGCCTTGGTGTTCTGGGCCATTACCAAGCCATTCTTGTCATCCAGATTAGTAACCATGAATGCATCCTTGCCCAGACCGTCAAAAAACATCTTCTTGGCCTTGAGGTAGTTCTCAACAGTCTTATGGTAATCCAGATGGTCACGTGTCAGGTTGGTAAATATTCCGCCGGCATACTTAAGTCCACCAATGCGCTTCTGGACGATAGCGTGCGAACTGCACTCCATGAACACATACTTGCACCCCTCATCGGCCATACAGCCCAGCAGACGGTTCAACGTAACGGCATCAGGAGTGGTATGGTCAGCAGGTATGGGCTCACCGTCTATATAGTTGCATACGGTTGAAACCAATCCACACTTGTAACCGAACTTGCGGAACATATTGTATAATAAAGTAGCAATGGTGGTCTTGCCGTTTGTTCCCGTCACCCCCACCAGTTTGACCTTATCTGTAGGATTGCCAAAGAATCTTGTGGATACCACACCTACAACATCCTCACAATCCGGTACCTGAATATATGTAACGCCCTCTGCAAGCTGTTCAGGCAATACCTCACACAAAACCGAGCCTGCCCCCAGTTCAATTGCCTTGGGTATGAACTGATGACCGTCAACGGTAGTGCCACGCATAGCCACAAACAGACATCCTTTACTCACCTTGCGTGAATCAAGCTGGATATCAGTAACAGTCACTGCGGTATCACCTACCGTCCTGATTGTCTTTAGCCCTGAAACAAGTTCTCCTATTGTAACCATATATATCACATTGATAATGTCAACTGTATTCTGTCACCCCTGCGGTAACGGGTATTCTTCTGTAAGCTCTGGCTCTTGACCTTGCCTACCCCGCTTATGTTAACCCTCAGCCCCATCTTCTCCAAAAGATACAGGGCATCCGATGCTCCCATGCCGCGTACATCAGGAATCAGCCCCTCGGCATACTCTATATGTTTCATCGCATACCTGCCCGAATCAGAACTGACTATGCCCCAAACAGTATCAGCCACATGCCTGTCCACACGGCTCATCAAGTTTTTCTTCCCGATGCCCTGCAGTACGATGGATGCTTTAGCCAGATCACCAGGCAGAACCTTAGGAATAAACTGGAGGGTTGAATCAAAAGCCTCCTTCACATCTCTGATGTTACGGCTTGCCATAATCTTTTCCGATATCTCATGAAACGCCGGAGCTGCCCATGTTCCGCCACCTGCACTTCCGCCTTCGTTACGAACCGACACTATACATGAATATTGCGGATTGTCTGCCGGAAAGAAACCGCAAAATGAAACCATATAACCGCGTACACCGTTCTTGTAACCGGCCGATCCCTGCGATGTCTGTGCTGTGCCTGTCTTGCCCGCAGCCGTAAAGTATTTTGAGGCTGCGCTCTTGCCGGTTCCCTCCGTCACAACCAGTTCAAGCATGGATTTGAGTTTGACAATGGTCTCATCCTTACACATATGACGGCGCACCACCTCAACCGGAAACTCCTGCACCACCTCTCCCTCACGCGTAACCTTAGTGACCAGTCTGGGAGCAACCATACAGCCGTTATTGGCAATTCCGTTATAGAACGCCAGCGTATTGATTACCGGCAACTGGGTGTTGTATCCGGTTGACATCCATGGAAGTCGGGTTGCATCCCAGTAACCGTCCCGTCTTATCACGGGAGCGGCCGTACCTGTAAGCTGCATTCCGAAATGGGTGTTGATACCGGTTTTGTAGATACCATCCACAAATTCCTCAGGATGATCTTTGTAAGCCGCATGTATCAGTTTTGACGTACCTATATTGCTGGAATAGGCAATGATATGCGGAACATCCAGCCATTCATATGAGTGCGAATCGGTCATTCTGGCACCCCCGTATCCATAATACACGCCCTTCTCACAATATACGCTGTCTGTAAGTGAAATCTTACCGTCATCAAGAGCCACCATCATAGATACCGTTTTGAATGTAGAACCCGGCTCAAATATCTCCTTCACCGCATTGTTCTGAATTTCACTGAACTCACCCGGTCCCGTCTTGGTGAGACTTGCAATAGCCTTGATGTCACCTGTGGCAACCTCCATCAGCACCACAATCCCTGATACGGCCGTGCTGTGACTGTTCATCACATTCTTAAGAGCCACTTCAGCAATATCCTGCATATCCACATTAATCGTAGTGTGTACGTCACAGCCGTCAATCTGGGGAATATCGGCAATCATACGGGTTACGTTCTGTACCTTCTCCTGATGTCCACGCCCGGGAACTCCGCGCAGCAGTGAATCAAACGAGAGTTCCAGGCCGTTTCTGGCTGAATCCTTGGCCTCAAACATACTGCCTATGGTGCGGGCTGCAAGTGCTCCAAACGGTTTCTGACGCGAAATCTTGGATTCTGCACTGAAAAACCACCCCTCATACTTAGGCTTGAGCCATACTGTCTTAGCCAAAGACTTGTACTGATTGTATGATATGGGATAAGAGTTGCGTGAACCATTAGGCAAAAGCATCCATGAATGGGATTTGGCAGCATGTCCCTTCTCATAATGGCTGGCAAACTCCTGCACCGAATACTGCGGGAATATCTCATGCATCTGGTGAGCAAACTCCGCCAAATGCCTTGAATATAATGTATCCTTCCGCTCCTGATCCTTCTTGGCACGTTCAGTTGTTTTCTCGGCAGTCTTGAAATCCAGGAACACACGGTACTGTTTCATGCTGCTTGCCAGCAGAAGACCCTCATCACTCAGGATATTGCCACGACGCGGTTCAATCACCCTGTTCACGGGAGTCATGCTCTTTGAAACATCGTTCCAGTACTGCCTCTCGCCAAACATGACAAAAGCCATCTTCACGATGATGAATATGCCCCATACCATCATGAGCAGGAACAGTGAGAGGTATTTGCGTGATACCCTCTTCTTTTCCTGCGTACGTGAAGCATCCTTATCTTTCATCTCTCTCATTTGGGCAGACGGTACGGCGGTTCTGTTATAGGCTGTAACCCGGAGCCGTTCCGGGCTGCTGCCTTTTCTACATATGACGGCTTGCTCTTGGCAGACACATCACTCGTGGTGTTCAATGTCTGATACTCCATATCCACCAGTTCACGCCTCAACCTCTCAGCGTATGCCTGGTCACGCTGATATGCATAGCGGTTTCCGATGTAAAAGATGATGCAAACCAGCACCTCCAGCAGCAACCAGATGTTGCGATGGATGAAATCAGGCACGGACTGCATCAATCCTTTCCTCTTTACGGTCTTATCAGCGTTATTGTCCTCCATATCATATCTTCTCGGCAATTCTCAATTTAGCACTGCGGGAGCGAGGATTGGCGGCCTGCTCTGCGGCATCAGGAACAACAGGCTTCCCGATAGCCTTGAAGGGAACTTCACGATTCCCGTAGAAATCAGTCTTTATATCACCCTCTATGTTTCCGCTCTTCATCAGGTTCTTGACCATGCGGTCCTCAATGGAATGGTATGTTATAACCACTAAACGGCCACCCTTGTCAAGCAACTCTACTGCACCTGTCAACATCTCACGCAAGGCATCAACCTCATGGTTCACCTCCATACGCAGTGCCTGGAACAGTTTTGCAGTATCCTTTTTCTCACGTTCACGGCCTATTACGGGACGCACGGTATCCAGCAGCTGGGTCACTGTCTCCAAGCGGCTGTTCTTGCGGGCTCTGCCTATTGCCTGTGCTATCTGACGTCCGTTCTGCAACTCACCATACAACCAGAACAGCTGAGCCAGTTTCTCCTCAGGATAGTCATTCAGCACATCCGATGCCTTCATCCCCTCCTTCTGGTTCATGCGCATATCGATTGGCCCTTCAAACCGGAATGAGAATCCGCGTGTGCTGTCATCAAAATGATGCCATGATACGCCCAGATCAGCCAGTATGCCATTCACCTTTTCATGCCCGTACCAGCGCATGAAATTGCCCATATAGCGGAAATTGGAATAAACGAATGTAAAGCGGTCATCATTGATTATGTTGTTCATGGCATCGGCATCCTGATCAAAACCATAGAGATGACCTTTGTTACCGAGTAGAGACACTATCTCACGTGAGTGGCCACCACCACCGAAGGTGGCATCCACATAGACCCCTTCAGGGTCCACCACAAGCCCTTCTACGCTTTGTTTAAGAAGGACCGGCACATGATATGTCCCGATTGTGTCCACTTACCTGTTATGTATATTGTGCGTATCACTCAGTCATGAATTTTTTCAGACTATCGGCAAATTCACTGTCTGACATGAACGGCTGCTGACCGCCCGAGGCTGCAATATCCGGAGCCCATATCTCAATGGTCTGCTCCATGCCCACAAACAGGGCATCCTGCTTTATACCTACCTTGTCAAGCAACGATTGCGGCAGCAGCATACGGCCATTGCTGTCCAACTGCACCTCCTGAGCCTCTGATACCAGTTTGCGATATACCATCTGCTGATTACCGTCAAAACGGTTCAGTTTGGCGCGCACCCCGGCTATCTCCTCCTGCCACTGCTGTGCAGGATAAACCACAAGGCAGTTCTCAAAGTAATCCTTGCGGACCACTAAGGTCTGAGTACCGGCCTGCTGCAGTATGCGGCGGAATCCGGCCGGCATGAACGCTCTGTTCTTAGCGTCCAGACGCACTGGGAACTGACCTATGAAGCTCATTATTTGCCTATAATCGATATTCGGATTCAAAGTTAAAACATTTTCACCCACTTCACCCCACTTTAACCCACTTTTATTTAAAAAAGTTTTTAACTGGCTGTTGATAACTCAGAGAACACAATATCAAATAGTTGACAGGAAGGTGCTGAAGTTAAGGTTTAAGGGTGAAGGGTAAGCTGTTGATAAAATTGAGAGTTGAGAATTGAGAATTGAGAATTAATACCAAAAACCTGCGTGATGCCCGCGACATAAAAAAAGGCTTGCGAAAAAAATCGCAAGCCTTTTTTAATTCTCAATTCTCAATTCTCAATTCTCAATTATCTCTTGAGCCCGCTTAAGTGCCAGATTGATGTGACTGCAGATGTTCTCCTTACCCACGACATCATCCATTCCTGCATTCTCAATAACTTTCATGACATTTGGATTGACACCTGAAAGCACCACCTTGACACCCATCTGAGAGCACATGCGGCACATGTTCTGCAGGTTGTGAACACCGGTTGAATCAATGAACGGAACCTTACGCATACGGATTATGCGCACCTTGGCACGTCCACCCATATCGCCCATCATCTCCTCAAACTTGTTTCCTATACCAAAGAAGTAAGGACCGTTTATCTCATACACCTTAACACCCTCAGGAATAGTAAGATGTTCCAGATTTCCCTGTACATCGGTATCGGCACTGGGATCAATCTCATCGCTCAATACTGACACATTGGTGGTCTCAGCCATACGTTTCATGCAGAGCAGGCAGGCTATCAGCACACCCACCTCAATTGCTACGGTAAGGTCAAATATCACCGTAAGGAAGAATGTAACCAGAAGTACTATGATATCTGACTTGGGGTTCTTGAGTATGGCCTTGAAACTGCGCCATTCGCTCATGTTATATGATACCACAACCAGAATACCAGCCAGGCAAGCCATAGGAATAAACTTGACAAGCGGCATCAGGAACAGGTAGATGAGAGCCAATACAATGGCGTGCGCAATGCCGGCTACCGGAGTGCGCCCGCCGTTGTTGATGTTGGTCATGGTTCGTGCTATTGCGCCTGTGGCAGGTATGCCACCTATCAGAGGTGATACCATATTGGCAATACCCTGTGCCACAAGTTCCTGATTACTGTCATGACGGTCACCTATCACACCATCGGCCACAGCAGCTGACAGCAGTGATTCAATAGCACCCAGCATTGCAATTACCATAGCCGGTTGTGCCAGGCGGACAATGCTGTCCCAATTGATTCTGGGTACCTCTGCCTGCGGCAGTTCAGTTGATATTGAGAAACGGTCACCGATGGTCTCAACACCCTCTACGCCTACACCGCGCAGTATAAGGCAGACAATTGTCATAATAATGATTGCCGCCAGAGAACCAGGAAGTTTACGACTGATCTTGGGAGTAAAAACGATAATCAGTATGCTGCCCACACCTATCAGCAGTGACCACCAGCTCACGGTGTCAAAATGCTGGAAATAGACAGCCCACTTATCAATGAAACCTGCCGGAACACTCTCTATCTGGAGTCCGAACAGATCCTTTATCTGAGTTGCGAATATTGTCAGGGCAATACCGCTTGTAAAACCTACCACAATGGGATAAGGAATATACTTGATGATGGTTCCCAAATGCAGGACCCCCATCAGAATAAGGAACGCACCCGCCATGAACGTAGCTATGCAGAGCCCGCTCATACCATATTCCTGTATTATTCCATACACAATAACAATGAACGCTCCGGTAGGACCGCCTATCTGGACCTTGCTTCCACCAAAGAACGAGATGATGAAACCTGCTACAATGGCAGTGAGAATACCGGCCTCAGGAGTTGCTCCTGATGCGATACCGAACGCGATGGCAAGCGGCAGAGCCACTATACCTACAATTACACCTGCAAGCAGGTCCTGAACAAGAGTTTGTTTGTCATAACCGTTCTTAAGAGTAGAGAACAGTTTAGGTTGGAAACCTCTAAGATTCATAAAGTTACATCATTTACGCCGACCGTTTGCCGACATTGTTAATTTAACACTTTTCGTTTTCGGCCGCGAAATTACACATTTCCAGCCCTCATTGTAACACCTGCCTTACGCGCATTACATATAATTACCACAATTATACATTTTTAACCTCATTTGCCATATGGAGATTCCAAAAAGAGCATCAGACCGATATTGCAGATTCAGGAAAATGGTGTACCTTTGCCATGCTTTCAGTCTAGGAGAGCAGGATTTGATCCTTTAGCTCAGTTGGTTTAGNNAGAGCGCTTGCTTGACAGGCAAGAGGTCAGCAGTTCAAATCTGCTAAGGATCACAACGAGGCGGCTTTGCCGCCTTTTTCGTTGTGATCCTTAACAGGTTTGAACTATTCCTTTTTTATTTCGCTAACGCGAAAGTGGCTCCCTCCGGTCGCGTAACGGCTGCGCCGTTACCATAACTGCAAAAGGGTTCTTTGTGCGTATTAGAAACTACTTTGGGAAAGCTTGGCGGCCCTCCGGGACCGCGTAACGGCTGCGCCGTTACCATAACTGCAAAAGGGTTCTTTGTGCGTATTAGGATACAGCTTTGGAAGGCTTGGCGACCCTTTTGGGCCACTTTTGGGTCACCAGTTTTGGTTTAGGATATAGGGGATGCCGGAGGCGGTGATGCCGGCTCCGCTGATGTTGAACCGGGTGCTGTAGCTGTTGTTGTAGAACTCCACTTGAGCGGAACCGGTTGAATCAGTCACAACATTGGGATTCCAGTAGATGGTGCGACGATAATCCACATCACCGGGGATAGGACCTTCAGGATACTCCGGAGAGTAGAAAACATATGGAATTGAGTAGCCGTCTATTGTGGTGATGCGTTTGTTTATGTTATAGATGTCTCCCTTTTTACCCAGGTCTTTACGCTCCTTTACAAGGATGTCAATAAGCAGATACCGCTCGTTCATTTCACGGTCAAACTCCGGGGCGTATTCCTTGATGGAGATAAAAGGAGACGTTAGGGGATTTCTCATGTCCTTGGGCATCAAGGTACATTCCTTAAGTATATCGGCCATAGATACAAGATCATCGTAAACCAGAATGCTTTTAAGGTACTTGGTGTCAGGGTTGGCATTTGAGCCGGCATAATAGAAGCTGTTGACATCATGGATGTAGAAGAATGGCTTGTATCCGTTTATCAGTACCCCGTCATTTAGCGTATTGAAGAACGCATAGCCTTTGTCAATAAGGTAGCCCATCATATCGGTAGTGTATTCACCCTTGTCCATTTCAACCTCCGCATCCGTGCCTACATCATAGGCGGTAAATGTAAAGTAGTCTATGTACTTGCGTTTCTCGCTTATGTCAACGTCAGGCAACAAGATACCTTCATCGACATTAATGACAGCGGGAAGTTGGTCATCTATATCCTGCTGTTTTATACCATGGGATTGGACAGGCATGCTCAGCCTGCTGTTGAATACAAGTTCCTGCTGCAAATATGGACGTATGGCCGGTTTCATGGAACGCTCAAACATGATACGAGCATCGGGGCCTATCAGGCGTTTGCGCGCTTTGGCATGAATTCCAAAAGATGCCCTGCCATAGAATTCCGGTTCTATATCTATGCTGAAATAGCCCGATGAATCAGTAGTGCAGGAGTATTTTCTGGTTATACGCTCATCCTGCGTCTGCATGGCCAACAGGGCATTTATCTTTATGCCCGCAAGAGTCTTCTTGCCCGATGAGTTCAGTATCCAACCGTTCATTGCCAATGACTTTTCAAGATGATGTAACCCGCTAAAGTCCTTCTGTCCGGTCATAGTCATCCAGTCATAACGTTCCCAACCTTGTACAAGCATGAGCAGGTCAAGTGCCCGGTCGCGTTCAGGAGCATCTGATTCAAAATACCAGGATGGATTCTCGATGAGTCCTTTCAAGTCCGATGAGAGCAGTAATGATGTACGCAGATCATCGGCACACGCGTTGGCCGGCCCACGGACATCACGCACGGAGAGACAGAAACTGTTCTGTAAAGGATTGCCTTGTCCATCCTTGAGGCTGAAACTTAACGCCACCTTCTCAAATGGCGTATAGTGATGCTGGTCCGGGATTACTTCTAATACCGGAGTCTTGAAATCCTGGCTGTGATGGTAGATGGAACGGCTGGCGTAGATATTACCTGCACTGTCAAATATGTGTATGCGGCATACTCCTTCAGGTACGCCGCGCATAGAGATGGCTTTCTCTACAGGTTGATTAATATCAAAAGTACAGAACTCCAACAATTCACCCCGACAAGTCAAAGTCATGCCGATGCAGTTGTCTGACAAACCTGATGTACAGTCAACTTTAAGTTTTACGCTATCCGTGCCGTAAGGGTTAACGGAGAGAGCACAGCCTATACTCTCTGTGCGTGGCAGTTCAAAAGTTTGTGATTTATCTCCTACGGTTATTTCAACCAGATTGCGATTGTTCTGGGGTATGAATGTAAAGAAGCCCATGCCATCATGGAGCGTTGAGAAGGTCAGGCCACTGCTTTTAAGAACCCCTGTGGCGTCAACCCCTAATCCGGTATCATCAGTTATCTTGAAAGCTATGCGGCAGGGCTTGCCCATTACGATATGACCGCCTTCAGGATAGAACGAGCAGTTGATTTTGTTTGGCTTTTCAGTCTTGGGCCGGAGTTCCCAAGATTCCCGCTTGTGCTGTTTAATGGTGGGGTTCTCTGTGTAGTAGCCTCCCTCCTGCTGGGGTTTCTCATAAACGGCAAACACGCGTGAGAACACGCTTTCCTCACTGAAGTTGAGCATATAGTTGGTATATGCACGGACCTCATAGAAGCCACTGGGATAACCAATTCTTCCACGCTTCTCATTTGCTTGTGACACAGTACCGTCCAGGAGGGAGAAAGAACCATCGGCCTGGCCATCCTCAATCTTTAGCTTCTGCTGCTTGAGCAGTATGCCTCTGGGGGAGATGAGATCCACGTACAGCACCTTGCTCTGGGCCCTCCATAACGTTGAGGCATTGACCACGAACGCCTTGAACCAGATGGTCTCACCTGCGTAATAGGATGTGTTGTCAAACTGGAGAAAGACCTTCTCTTGTGGAAAAATGGAATTGAACTGGTGTATGTTGCCCGCAAAACGCACCAAATCACCAGCTACGCCGACTGATTCATTAGAATCCTGCATGTCAATTTTCTCCGCACTCACAAGAGGGAAGCAAAGGACTAAGGTCAGGGCTAAACAAATCAGACGTTTCATTGCTGCAAAAAGGGTTAAAATACAATTAATTGGTCCTATTTATTGCAAAGAAAAAATCATTTGACTATACATCCAAACAATTCAGTCGCGTTTTTCTTAATAGGACAAATTAATAACGAAAATGGAACAGTTCTGATAAAACATCGAATATAATTATAGAATTTGTATAATAGGATTTGTATAATTGGATTCCCGATGCTATCTTTGCAATAAAATTAATCAGACATGGAGAATCCTTTTTACATATCAGGAGTTATTCCTGAGGAGTTTTTTTGCGATAGAGACTATGAGACTCAGTGGCTTGTACGTACTTTACAAAACAAAGCAAATGTTCTGCTCACATCTCCGCGCAGGATGGGTAAGACACAATTGATAAAACATACATATGCCCAGCCGTCCATCAGGGATATCTATTACACTTTTTATGTGGACATATATCCCACTACAAGCATTAATGAATTGGTGCTCTTTTTAAGCAAAGAAATATACAATGTTCTGGTTCCAAAAGGCAAAGCCGTACTTGACCGTTTCCTGTCCACCATTCACTCTCTATCCGGCAGTTTTGGATACAATCCTATTACCGGATTTCCTTCATTCGATGTAAAGATGGGCGATATACACTCTCCGCAGCTCACTCTCGAGGAGATATTCAACTATTTGGAACATGCTGATAAGCCATGCATATTTGCCATAGACGAGTTCCAGCAGATTTCACATTATCCCGAGAAAAACGTAGAGGCTCTATTGCGCTCATATATCCAAGGCATGAACAACTGCCGTTTCATTTACGCAGGCAGCAACCGTCATGTACTTGAAAACATGTTTAATAGTGCAGCAAAACCTTTCTACAATAGCGCTGAACAATTTTATTTGGATTGCATTCCTAAAGATATTTATACCGGATTTGCAATAGAACAATTCAGAAACAGCCAAAGAGTATTGACTCCTGATGCCGCAAATCTGGCATACGATCTGTTTGAAGGACACACCTATTACGTCCACAACCTGTTGCACAATGCATTTGCATACATTGACTCCAATATAACGGTTGACAAGGATGAGATAAACCGGATACTTGATAACACCCTACAGGAGAAAGAACACAGTTTTTCTTCAACTCTAAGCCAGCTGAATTATCAGCAGAAAGAAACACTCGTAGCTATTGCCAAAGAAGGAAACGCCACGGGTGTTACATCTGTAGCATTTGTAAAAAAACACTCCCTCAAATCACCTAGTTCGGTTCAATATGCAATCTCAACTTTACTGGAAAGCCAGTTGTTGACTTACGAGAATCGGGGACGAATCAAAATATATCGTCTTGCAGACCGTTTCCTGGAGAAATGGATTTGCCGTACTTACTAAGTCACCAGTTTTGGTTAAGGATGTAGGGGATTCCGGAGGCGGTGATGCCAGCTGCGCTTATGGTGAAGCGGCGGGTGAAGCTGTTGTTGTAGAACTCCACGCGGGCATGACCTTCTTCATCGGTTATCACGTTGGGATTCCAGTAGAGTGTTCGGCGCGCATCAATATTTCCTTCTATAGGTCCTTCAGGATACTGTGGTGCGTAGAATTGGACAGGTCTTGAGTAACCTTGGACCTTAATAACACGGCGCCCCATGTCGCGAATCTCTCCATAGAACAGCAGATTCTTGTCTTCTTTGATCTGTATGTCTATCAAATAATATCGGTCCCAGCTCGATTCAACCTTCTGGAACCACTCGGTATCAATGTGCTTTCTATGATAGTCATTAAGCAGTGGAGTCAATCGGGTCAATTCGTGTAGAGTCATGGGCTGTTCATAAACAAGAATGCTCTTGACATCTATCATATCTATCTGCATGGGGTTGTCAAATGGTTTCTTGTCAAGCAATTTCTTCTGGTTATGGACATAAAAGAAGGGTTTTACTCCATTCTCAATGTACATGTCACCGTCTTTTACCCCATCTATATATTCATTTCCAAATCTGATACCACGATCCAGGAAATACCCTTCAACATTAGTAGTGTATTCTCCCATATCAAGTTCATTCTCTGCATCCTCCTCTGCGTCAAATGATGTAAAGGTGTCATAATCAAAGAACTGACGTTTCCCTGCTTCAGCCTCAACATCAACGGCATCAAGAACAATTCCTTGATCCATACTTATCAATAAAAGTTGGTCATCATCCATTGAATCAAACTTATAGCCGCTCATATGGAGCTTGTTATGGTTCAGGTCCATCTCCTGTTTCAGGAATGGCCTAGGGGCAGGCCGTTCAGCACGTTCAAGCGTGATTCTTTTATGCCTCTCATACTTGGACTGGCCGTTACGCTTGGTTGACATCAGGTTTATGGTGAACTTGCCCTCGCCGTAAAAGTCAGACAAATCAAAGCCAAAATAGCCCGTAGAGTCAGTACGGTGCTTAAACTTGTCAATAGACCAGAAAGTCTTTTTATCCGGTACCAGCGTTGCATATATGTCTATATCAGCTACCGGTTTACGTTTGTGATATGACTGTATCCATCCGTTCAAGGTCAGGCCGGTCTCAATACGGTGTTTCTCTTCAAAATCCTTAAGCCCGGTCATAGTCTGCCATTCGTAGCGCTCCCAACCCTGAACTAAAGTAAGCAGGTTCAATGCCTCCCGATGCTCCTCATCATTTGATTCCAGATACCATGCCGGATCATGAATGTATCCCCTCAGGTCCGATGACAGCAGCAGGTTGGTCAGCAGGTTATCGTTCATACCGTTGCCGTAGTCTGCGACATCACGTACTGACAGACAGAAACGGTCACGCAACGGATTACCATCCTTGTCATTCAGTTTGAACTCCAGAACTTCTTTGCCGAATGCCTGGCGTGACAAGCTGTCGGTATTGGCAATGATTGTAGGACTTCTGAATTCATCATTGTTGTGGAATATACTGCGTGATGAGAGAATCATTCCACTCCTGTCATACAAAGTCATCCTGCAGACACCAATGGGCCAGGATGAACAGTCAATGTTCAAGTTGGAGTCAATACTGTCCTTTATCTCCTCAAAGTAGATTATATCACCACGACAGGTTACCGTCAATGCCACAGGTTCGCCCTTACGGTCCAGCGTCCTCCAGATATTTACCTGTAATAATGAATCTGAACTTGAATTGGTAATCATTGAGTATCCGCTCCTTACAGGCTTTGGCAAAATGAAACGGGTGCTCTTGCCATCAGGTGTAATGAATTGAACCGTCCCTGCTCCTTTGGGAGTGATAATGAAGGAACCCATACCGTCATGAACAGTTAAAACAGAGTCATCCAGACCCGGCACAACCAAGGTTCCTTTTATGCCGAATGCATCACCGCCTGTAGCCTTGAATGCCACCCTACACGGGAGTCCGTTTATCAGGTCACCACCTTCAGGATAGAATGATACATGCACACTGTTATTATGTCCTTTTGTAGCATCAGATTCCTTACGGATATTCTCTATAAGGGGATTATCCTGATAGCTTACTACATGTGACTTGTCATACTCTCCCACATATTTGGGCTGGGTATATACGGGTATTACTCGTGAGAATATGGCCTCCTGGCTAAAGTCAAGCATATTCTGGGTATAAGCACGTATCTCATAGAATCCGCTGGGATATGCTACAACACCGCGTTTCTCACGTGACTGTGCAGTACCTTCGTCAATCAGTGAAATGGAGCCATCGGCCTGACCGTCAACAATCTCCAGTTTCTGTTGCATGAGCAGCTGCCCCGTCGGTGCCAGAAAGTCCACATATAGCACACCGCTGGGAGCACGCTCCAATGTTGTGGCGTGAGTTATGAATGCCTTGAACCAGATATCCTCACCCTGAAAGTATGCTGTGTTATCAAATTCCAGATAGACTTTCTCCTGTGGATAAAGGTCGTTGAACTGTCGGATATTGCCGGCAAACTTCATGAGCTCTTTTGTATAGTCCGATGAATCCTTTGCCGCCAGTTCATACCTTACCCTCTCCTTACTCTTTTTCTTTTCAATTACCGATGGTGCGTAGTCATCGGGCAAACATGCTCCGACCTTCTTTTCCGATATGCTACCACCAAACAGTATGTTATTATCGGCCACGACCCCATCTTTATAGAAGATACAGGTATCCTGCCACATAAGAATCGTTGACAGAGAGAAATCCTTATGTCTAAGGGCATCACTGTTTTCAGTCAAATCCAGCGGAGTACCGTCACTCTGCTGATAGTATCTCAGATACAGGACCGGCCCCTTCAAACCATAGATCATCATCCTGTTATTGCCCAGGAATAGAGAATGCTCCTTTATATCTACCGGGAAAGACTCTGGCACAGGAATAGTGTCTCTATTTACTACCTCCATGATGAATTCCCTTGTAAACAGATCGTACCCGTTCTCCGCCAGACGGTCCTCATAGAAAGACCTCAGGAAATGCTGGCTTGAGTTCCAATATGCCTTCCGGCGGTTCTCCTCAATTCTCTGAGCCTGCCGTCTTTTAAGGTTATCATAGGGTTTGTAGTAAAAGAAACCAAGTATATCACACAGCGTACGGTTGTCTATATCAAGAGGGTTACCTGGAAGTTTCGTGTGGGTTTTAGTATTTGTAGTCTTGAACTCTACCAGGTCCACATACAGCTCATATCCCAGCAACGGCAGATCAATCAATATGGGTTCACTGGCCCGTGCCCTGAAAACCGTCGTTATCTCATCTGATTCTACGGCTCCTTTATCATCTATCTCTACAGGTCGTGAAGACTCAGATATATCAATCGAGATGACATTTTCATTCTTTATGACCGCATTCCGTCCCCAGTAGTCATCACCCAGAAACATACGCTTAAAATAGTTCAGGTCTCTTTTCTTGACCTTGCCCGATATCACCACCTCCGGCAGTTCGTCATTAGTCTCAAGAGCAACTGTCATTTTATTCGGAACCCGATCCAGGGCACGGACGTGTGGCTTATATCCCACAAAACTGAATACAACAGTAGTCGGAAACGACACATCTTTCAGCTCAAAACGGCCGTCTTTATCGGTAGTGGTACCCTGAGTTGTGCCATTAATATAAACCGTAGCTGATGGTAGCGGCTCCTGCGTGAGGCTGTCAAGAACAATGCCTGTAACGGTACCCTGCCCCAGCAATAATGCGGGCATAAGAGATAAGAAAGCAAACAAAAGGACTCTTTGCATCATAAGCAGGGTAATTGGTCTCTATACATAGGTTGCAAAAACTTACCAAAAGTAAAACTAATAATGCTAAAAAAGAGACTCAATAGGAATAAATTAGAGGGCAAGGTTTGGGGCGGATTCGCTGACGCGCATCCGCAAACCCCTGCGGGGAGCTAACTGGGCAAAGCAAATTACATCCAGGCTACGCCAGGATGAGTTTTATTTGCAGTCTGCCCCTAATCCAAGCAAGCTTGACTTAGGGGCAGACTGTAAATAAAACGACCACCCTCTCGGGTGGTCATTTGCTTTGTGTTTCGTGGCGGGTTCGAACCGCCGACCTCTTGCGTGTGAAGCAAGCGCTCTGAACCGGCTGAGCTAACGAAACGTGGGGCAAAGATACTCCTTTTTTACATTATCTGTCCAAAGGAGTGTTTTTTTAATTAGGCGTAACACCAACTGATATTTACCAATACTCTATCTCACGCACAAGAACCTCTACCGGAAAACCGTTACGATTGAATGTACGTGCCTCACGCCAATTACCCTTTTCATCAAAATCAGAGTATTTTATATAGATTATCTCCTCTTTCTCCTCATCTGATGTTTTAACACGTTTCTCTATTAGATTATGATCATCATCATAAACATTCAACTGTAAAGCTTCAAAACCGGTCTGAGGTTGAACCTCCTTGATTTTTACGGGATAACCATTACGGTCTGTCCTTATTACACTGATGGTTACAGTATTTCCGTCCTCAATGACTACAGACTTGTGCCTACGTCCAAAAGAACTCTTCTTTACAACCATTCTTACCGATTTACCAAGCACCTCCTTCTTATATTCCAACGTATGTTTAGTGTGTGATAACAGATTAAGACGGGCTATAACCCTTTTTCCTGATTTCTGGGTGCTGCGTATGCACACTCCTTTTTCAAACAGACTCTCAGCTTCGCCAAGAACTCTACCGGCGCTATCCATCTGTGCAGAACAAATCTCATTTCCGTTGATATCATAAGCAGACGCTTCAATAGACATCACATCTGTACTCTTCTTTCCTGTATGCCACATTTCAGGCTCTTTGTGAATCACAGTTAACTTCTGGACACGTCCCTTCATACCGCCAAACGGCATATCCTGATAACCGCTGCCACAAGATGACATTACAATAGCCATAACTAATACAGCCAGAATGACACAATATCTGATAATTGGTCCTGATTTCATATTTATATAATATTCTGTTTCTTCATTTCACTCACCGTCAGCTCCAGTTCATCATACCACTCCTGTCCGAAACGGCGAATGAGAGGTTCCTTCAGGCACTTATATACAGGAATATGTTCTCTGTGCCCTTTGATGACAGCAGCCTGGCACACATCCCAACGGTTGTAGTTCAACCCCCAATAGGGGCCCAGTTTCTTGACACGGATGGGATACAGATGGCATGAAACGGGTTTCATGAAACTTACCTTTCCCTCACGGTATGCCTTTTCAATGGCACAATAGCAGCATCCGTTCTCATCATAGCAGGTAAAGACGCAGTCCTTACCATTCACAATCTGAGTAACCAGCTCTCCCTCCGGATCCGGATAAGCTATGCCCTTCTCCTCTATTGCCTTAAGGGCATCGGCCGATAACATATCCTTTATCTGAGGCAGCAGTTCCTCTATTCGGGCTATCTCCTCGGGCGTGACTGGAGCACCGGCATCACCCTCCACGCAGCATGCACCGTGACACTTTTTAAGGTCACAGCAGAACTCCTTGGTGATGACATCAAGTGATACTATTGTGTCTTGAATCTGAACCACACTGCAAAATTAGTGAAATAATTGCTACCTTAGCCCACAAATCAGTTATAGTATGTGGTCAACAACACTCTTAGTAATAGCTATCATTTTAGCCGTCATCGGTATAATAGGCAGCATCGTACCCGGACTCCCCGGCCCGCCGTTAAGCTGGATAGGACTGCTTATGGCATTCCTGGGCCGACGTATTGCTGACAACGGCGATGAAATAACCACGAACTGCCTGTTGATATGGCTTGCCGTGACCATTATCGTATCAATCCTTGATTATACCATACCTGCCAAGGTAACAAAAATGGCCGGAGGCTCAAAGGCGGGAAGCCGCGGGGCACTGATAGGTATGATTATCGGCATTTTCCTTACACCCATAGGCATGATACCGTGCAGTCTGGCCGGTGCATTCATTGCAGAGATGTTCCAGGAGGACAAATCCGCCGCCGACGCACTCAAATCAGCATTTGGAACGTTTTTGGGCTTTCTGATAGGTACAGGTATGAAACTCGTCACATCTGTGGCAATGGCATATTATATCGTTTTCTGATAACTAAAATTCTTCATATTTTCAGACATTTGTTTCATTATTGTTTTAACTTTGCGCGGTTTGCAAAGTATTATTTACAGAACGTTACTTCTTAATTACACAATAATATGAAAAAGAACATTCTTCTCGTAGCGGCTATAATGATGTCGCTCACAGGTTTCGCCCAGTTCCCGGGCGGTGGTTTTGGTGGTGGTATGCCTCAGGGCGGATTCGGCGGCGGTATGCCAATGGGCGGCGGCGGATTCGGCGGTTTCGGCGGATTCGGCGGTCCTCAGGGTGGTGCCCAGGTTGAGACCTCAGAGAAATTTACAGATATCAACTATGCATATGACGGTCAGGTTTATCACAATCTTGACATCTACCTGCCCAAGGAGGTTAAGGATAAGTATCCCGTTGTAGTACACATCTACGGTAGCGCATGGGGCAGCAACAATGGTAAGGGTGGTGCTGATTTAGGCACCATCGGTGCAGCTCTGCTCAATGCCGGTTATGCAGTGGTTTGCCCTAACCACCGTTCAATTGCCGATGCCAAGTGGCCCGCACAGGTTAACGATATCAAGGCCGTTATCCGCTTTATCCGCGCTAATGCCGATAAGTACAAGTTCGATACTTCATTCATCGCAACCTCTGGTTTCTCATCAGGTGGTCACCTGAGTGCAGTTACCGCTCTTTCTAACAACGTAAAGATTGGTAAGTACGGCACAGCTGAGTATGACATCGAGGGTAACGTAGGCCCCTACACCAAGGAGTCAAGTTACGTAAACGCATTCTGCGACTGGTCAGGTCCCACAGAGCTCCTGCAGATGGAGTGCGGTAACGCTATGATATTCGGTGGCAAAGGTAACACCCCTGAGGAGCAGCTCATCGGCTCACCCAAGGAGGGCAATGAGGACAAGTTCATGCTTTTGAGCGCAACCGGCTTCCTGGATAAGAACGACGTTGCAGGTTACATGTTCCACGGCGATGCCGATCCTATAGTTGCATCATGCGTAAGCCAGTATCTGTATGACAAGATGCAGGAGGCAGGCGTAGAGAGCTACATCGTACGCGTGCCCGAGGGCAGCCACGGTGGTGCAGCCATGTACACTGAGGAGAACCTCAAGAAGATGGTTGACTTCCTGAACGCACAGCGCGCCAAGGCTTCTAAGAAATAATCAAGTCAAGCAAAAAAGAAAGGGTGGCTCTGTGAGTCACCCTTTTTTTTGATACCATAGTACCGCTTCCCTGTGTAATTTCTGTTTGTTTGAGAGGGAACTTAAGGATATACCCTCCTGAAACTACGCGCTTCGCGCTATCCCTCCCACCGCTTCGCGGCGGGCCCCTCCCGTTCACAAGCCCACGGGCGGCCATGGTTTCCAGAGGGTATATCCTTAAGTTCCGCTCACTTAGCAAGTTTGAGAAAAAAATCTTTCCCAGTGAGCGGAACATAAAGCATATGGGGGTATAGGACTCTCGCACCCACGCGAGACCAGTGGGAGGGGCCCGCGACAGGTTGTAGCTATTTTGGAACTGGGAGCTTGCTCACAGTTTTGAAATAGATACAAGATGTTGTGGGAGGGCATTGTCCTATACCCCCATATGCTTTATGTTCCCCTTAAAGAAGCGCTGAAGCCAGAGATTCCAGTGCAGGAATATCAGACTGTTTCATGCGGCTCTTGATGGTGACCATAGGCTCAACAATCTCCAGATTGTTCATGGCACCCAGCATCTCTTTCATTACGCGGCCGGCCGATGGAGCCCACGAGCCGTTCTCCACGATTGCGACCTTGCGTTTGCAGTAGCCTTTGATTTGCAGGCGGTGCAGGAAATCATACATGGGAGTGAACAGACCGGCATCATATGATGAAGCGCAGCAAACCATAACAGAATGACGGAAAGCATCCTCAACGTTCTCTGCAATGTCTGAGCGGCAGAGGTCACTTACAACAACGCGCTCAACACCCTTGGAGCGCAGGATCTCCGCCAGTTTCTCGGCAGCCACCATAGTGCCGCCGTGAATAGAGGCACAGGCAATGAACACACCCTCAGTCTCAACAGCATAGTTGCTCCAAGTTGTATAAAGGTTTATATAATCAGACAGGTTATCCTCAAGTATAGGACCATGCAGAGGGCGGATAGTCTTAACCGCAAGCCCGGCAACCTTACCCAGAAGAGTGCGTACAGGAGCACCGTACTTGCCTACAATATTGAAGTAGTAGCGGCGACCTTCACAACTCCAGTCATCATCATCGCGGCCATAGAAGCCGCACTTGGACAGGGCACCGAACTTACCGAATGCATCGGCACTGTAAAGAGCGCCATCGGCCTCATCAAACGACACCATAACCTCCGGCCAGTGAACCATGGGGGCACCGATGAACTTAAGGCTGTGACTGCCCAGTTCCAGAACAGAGCCCTCCTTGACGGCAAGGGTACGCCCCTCAATCTGAATGCCCTCAAAGAACTGTTCCAGCATCTGGATAGCCTTTGCGCTGGCCACAAGGGTAAGAGCGGGGAACTCAGCAAGAGCCCACGCTATAAGAGCCGAATGGTCTGGCTCCATATGATGAACAATAAGATAGTCAGGCTGACGGCCGGCAAGAGCCTCACGGAGATTGGCCTTCCACTCATCGGCCTTGCGGGCATCGGCCGTATCAAGTATGGCAACCTTGTCATCAAGTATCACGTATGAGTTATACGCCATACCTTCAGGAACAATATACTGACTCTCAAAGAGGTCCAAATCCAGGTCATCAACTCCGATGTACCTAACCTTATCGCTTAAATTATTTATCATAGTCCATATTTTTAGCAGACACAAACTTACAAAAATCTGCCGATTTTATGTATGTTTGCAAAGAAGTATTAACCTAAACAATTAAGATTATGAGTAAGTACGTATGCGATATGTGCGGTTGGGAGTATGATCCCGAAGCAGGTTATCCTGAGGGCGGAATAGCACCGGGCACCCCTTGGGAAGAGGTACCAGAAGGTTTTGTATGCCCCATGTGCGGCGTAGGCAAGGAAGATTTCTCAGCTGAGTGATCTCTTTCCGGAGCTTACTCCTGCAACAAACTTTATAAGCAGGGATCCTAAAATGCCGGCAGCCAGAGAGCCCATCAGAATGGCTATCTTGCCGGCATTTCTCATTTCCTCAACCTGAGCAACGTCCTGGAAAGAGAGAGTGTCAACGAATATAGACATCGTGAATCCGATACCACCCAGACAAGCTACCGCAAAAAACATTGCCCATCCCGCTTTCTCAGGCATCTCACACAGCCTGGTCTTGATGGCCGCGAAGCTAAAGAGAGTAATGCCTATCGGCTTGCCTAAAACAAGACCCAGGAATATGCCAAGCCCTACTCCGCCTGTTACTCCGGCCGTATTGAAGATGTTGAAATATGTAAGGTCAGGTATCTCCACACCGGCATTGGCCAGTGCGAATATCGGCATGATGACATAGTTGACCCAGGGTGAAAGAGCATGCTCCACACGGTAACTCATATTAAGTGAACCGTATGCAGTCTTGTGAATGCGACGCAGAAGATGACGCTGCGGACCGTTGGGAAACATGGTCTCATCATCAATCTGGTCAAATGACAGCAGCTTCTGTGAGAAGAACTTGATCTTATGCAGTACGTATGAACGCTCATAACGGGCCTTGGATGGAATGATGAATGCCATTACCACACCCGACATAGTGGCATGGATGCCAGAATAGTAGAACAGGACCCATACAATAGTAGCCAGCAGCAGATATATCCACACATGCTTCTGTCCAAAGTACTTGAACAGCCATGCTACAAATATCACCACGACTGATAATCCAAGCAGAAGCAGGTTAATGTGACCGCCATAGAAGAATGCCACCACAAGTATGGCAATAAGGTCATCGGCTATGGCAAGAGCCGTAAGGAATACCTTGAGCGAAACCGGAACCCTGTCACCCAAAACAGAGAGTATGCACACTGCAAACGCAATATCAGTTGCAGTAGGAATACCCCAGCCCGATGCCGCTATGGTGCCGCGGTTTACCAATGTGTAGAACAATGCAGGCATGATGACACCGCCGAATGCCGCAATAACCGGAAGCAGAGCTTTCTTGACCGATGAAAGTTCACCATGGGCAACCTCGCGCTTTATCTCCAGACCTACGGTAAAGAAGAAAACCACCATCAGCACATCGTTGATGATCTTCTCTATGGTCATTCCATGAGGGAAAAGCCAGTCAACACGGCCGTCCGGGCTCTGGAAATGAATCTGTACGCTGGTCTCAAGAAAAGCGTGATAATAGAAACGTGTGGCAGGCAGATTTGCCAGCAGCATTGCCACAATAACACAGAACAGCAGGATTACACCCTGAAACCAAGGCTGACGTGACAGGCTGTCACGCTTACGGTTGAACTGGAGCACGCTCTTGTTCCAGGTATATATAGGAATAAGTTTCATCTATTAAACAAAAAACACAACCGGCGGCCATATCTCAGGCCGTCGGCAATTATATAATAATCTGATGGTTATTTTACAAGCACTTTACCGTTCATCTCAGCCGGTATGGGCAGACCCATGATGGTGAGAATTGAAGGAGCCACATCAGCCAGGATACCTGACTCAACCTTGGCATCCTTGCGCGGGGTAACGTAGATTACCGGAACAGGATTCAGTGAGTGGGCGGTATTGGGTGTGCCGTCAGGATTGAGGGCGTTGTCAGCATTACCGTGGTCAGCAATGATGATAGCCTCATAGTTATGGGCCTTGGCAGCCTCAATAACATCATGAACGCAGGCATCAACAGCAACGACAGCCTTCTCTATTGCCTCATATACACCGGTATGACCAACCATATCGCCGTTGGCAAAGTTTACGACGATGAAATCATACTTGTCTGTGCCGATAGCCTCAACCAGCTTGTCACGGACTATGTAAGCGCTCATCTCAGGCTGCAGGTCATATGTGGCAACCTTGGGTGAGGGAACCAGTATGCGGTCCTCGCCATCAAACGGAAGCTCGCGGCCACCGTTCAGGAAGAATGTAACGTGAGCGTACTTCTCAGTCTCAGCAATGTGCAACTGCTTGAGGCCCTGAGCAGAGAGATACTCGCCAAGGGTATTGTTCACGTTCTCCTTGTCAAACAGGATGTGTACACCGGTAAATGAAGCATCGTACGGAGTGAGGCAGTAGTACTGCAGTCCGGGGATGGTGTGCATACCCTCAGCATCCATATCCTTCTGGGTAAGAACGATAGTGAGCTCCTTGGCGCGGTCATTACGGAAGTTGAAGAAGATGATGGCATCACCCTCCTCAATGCGGCTGTCATAAGCCTCGTTTACGATAGGCTTCATGAACTCATCGGTAACACCCTCGGCGTATGACTCCTCAACAGCCTTAACCATATCAGAAGCCTTGCGGCCCTCACCGCCTACCAGCTGATCATATGCTATCTTTACACGCTCCCAACGCTTGTCACGGTCCATTGCATAATAACGGCCTATTATGGTGGCAACCTTGTCACCACGCTTTACAAGCTCGTCAATGAAACCCTTGCCGCTCTTGGGGTCGGTGTCACGACCGTCCATGAAGCAGTGTACGTATGTCTTGTCAATACCGTACTCGCGGGCAATATCGGTCAGGCAGAACAGATGCTCCAGTGAACTGTGAACACCGCCGTCTGATACCAGACCCATCAGGTGCAGCTTCTTGCCGTTCTCCTTGGCGTAGGTGTAAGCCGATACAACCTCCTTGTTCTGGCGGATGCTGCCGTCAGCAATGGCACGGTTTACCTTAACCAGATCCTGATATACAACACGGCCGGCACCGATATTGAGGTGACCAACCTCTGAGTTACCCATCTGACCGTCAGGAAGACCTACGTTCTCACCTGATGCCAGCAACTGTGCATTAGGATAATTGGCGTTCAGATAATCCATGTAAGGAGTTGGTGTGTTGTAAATTACATCGGCCTTGGAGCGGTTACCGATGCCCCAGCCGTCAAGAATCATAAGGAGTGCTTTCTGTTTCATATATATAGTTTTTTTATACCCTCTTTTTTTCCGGCTGCAAAGGTAATACAAGCCGCGCGGAGAATAAAATAAACCAGTTTAATTTTTATCCAAAGAATTATGAATCTGTTTAAAATGTGCAAAAAACAAAACAACCGCCCTAAAAAGGCGGTTGTTTCTGTCTGATATCTGACTATATTTACTTCACATCAAGATAACGAATTTTCCCAACACTCAATTTGGGGTACATGGCGGATATCAGCTGACCGAAAGCTATTTCAAGTTTCTGTTTAAGTTGCCCCACGAATGCCTTATAATCTTCTTCAACGAAATATTCCTTGAAAGGAACAAAGACCTTCACGCCATCGTCATTATATGTTTCAATACCTATCTTCAAACCAAGTCTTTCAAAGTTGCCTACCATTGTTTTCACATCAAATAAACTATTGACAGCCTTAGTTATTGACGGATCATGAACAAGTTTCACTACAGCCTGAGGCTTGTCATAACCCTTGAAATAGATCTCACCCTTGAAAGTATTATTGAACTCACTTATCATCCTTTCCAGATCGGCATCTGCGGGTTCAAGAGGCTCTTTTGAAAACAGATAAGCCATAAACTGCAGGACGGAACCATTGAGTAAAGGATTGTCAATACCCACATGCATCTTTATCTCGTCACTGAAAATGTTGACATTACAATCAATGCCTTTGAAAGATTCTGAATTTGACGCCCATACCATGATATTTGTAGGTTCTGCCCAGTTAAGGCTGCTATTGAAAACACCATTGAGATGCACGTTTCCGGAGATAACTTCTGTACCTGAGACATTGGCAGCAAAAACTGCATTCAAACCATTCTCATCATTATAGTTTACATTTGCATTTACGGCATACATCCCAAGTAATGCATCAGCATCTAAAGATAACTCATTGCCGGTAAACCTCAGATCTGACAACTTGAACTTACCTTTTTCATCGTCTGCTCCTTTTACCTCAACCTTGAAATTAGTAGCATAACCGGTATTCACACAAAGAAGTGTATGATCATTCAGGGTTAATGAGATATTCAAAGTATCCGGCAGTGTAATATTACGTGTCACACTGTTTTTTTTATCCGTCAATGCCAACCTGCTCTCACTGTCACTGTGTCCCACAAGACAAAATGAGATGATACTCCCGTCTGTGGTGTGGAGATTCAGTTTAAGCTTATCTGCACCATGGTCAATATGCGCAAGGAATGGAACCATTATAGTGTCTTCTATGATCAGACTGTCTAAATAAGCTGAAACTTTTTCGTCAATCTGGCTCTCCTCAATATTATACGTATATCTATAATAAAAATACTCGGTAGAATCCCTGATTACTGAATCCTTGAATGCGATGTCCGCCTCAAAAAACAGCTCATTGAAATTAACAGAGAAATCTCCTGAAAACTTCAAATAATGCTTTATTGCATTTACTTTCATAGCAAGAAGCAAGTCCTGCTTACATGCTGCTTTCAGCGCATTGTCCCATTCAACTTTATATTTGAATTGATTCAAAATCATACCGACAGCCTGGGCAATATCAGTAAACTCCATGTCCTGACCTAATTTGCCTACAGCTTTATTAAAAGCGTTCTGCTGCTGGGATAAAGTGAGAACTGTTGATGTATCAACCCTTTCCACCTGACTCTTTTTATTGTTTTCTGTCAAGTCGTCCTTTTCACTCTTATCACATGAAACAAATGCGGATGCACCAATTGCCAGTGCCATTACGCAAAAGAACAGTTTCTTCATATAATATGTGCTTTATTAATTGGTACGGACAAAGTTAGAGTATTATTTGTAAAATCCCAAAAATAGTTAAAACATCTGCTTTACACGCTCTATACCTTCCGCAAGTGAATCAATCTCTGATTCAGTGTTGTAGAATGCAAATGAGGCACGAACCGTACCTGGTATTTCCAGACGGTCCATAAGCGGCTCGGCGCAATGATGTCCGGTGCGCACGGCTATACCCAGACGGTCCAGCAACGTACCCATATCCGACGGGTATATATTGCCCACAAGAAATGAAACGACCGCACTACGATGACCTGCATTACCTATAATCCGCATATCCGGAATAGCGTTCAGTCTTTCAATCGCATAATTGCAAAGTTCCGATTCATAAACGGCTATGTTGTCAATTCCTATACCCTGAACATAATCCAGAGCCTTGGCCAATGCAATGGAGCCCACGTAATCTGGTGTACCTGCCTCAAACTTATACGGCAGTTCATTATATGTAGTCTTTTCAAAGGTGACGCGCTTTATCATCTCGCCGCCACCCTGATAAGGAGGCATCTGCTCAAGCAGTTCCTTGCGGCCGTAGAGAACGCCTATTCCGGTGGGACCGTATATCTTATGTCCGCTGAATGCGTAGAAATCCGCACCCAGATCCTGAACGTTCACCTTGATGTGCGGAACAGACTGTGCACCGTCAACAGCAACCGGAACGCCGTGCGAATGGGCCTCGCTGATTATCTCTGATATCGGATTTACAGTTCCTAATACATTTGAAACATGTGTAATGCTTACCAGACGGGTACTGTCAGACAAAAGAGACCTGAAAGCATCCAGGTCAAGTTCGCCGTTATCAAGAACAGGTATGACCTTAATCTTGAAGCCGTATCTCTCTGACTGGATCTGCCAAGGAACAATGTTGCTGTGGTGCTCCATCCCTGAGATAATCACCTCATCACCCTCTTTCAGGAAAGCACCTGAAAAAGAGCTGGCCAGTAGATTAATACTCTCAGTAGTGCCACGGGTAAATATGATCTCCTCTGTGCTGCCGGCCCCAATGAACTGACGTACCTTGTCACGCGCAGACTCCATTAAGTCTGTAGCATGCTGTGAAAGGAAATGGATTCCACGATGAACATTCGCGTTCTCATTGCAGTATGCCTCACTTATGGCATCTATGACACACTGGGGTTTCTGGGTTGTGGCAGCATTGTCAAAATAGACAAGAGGCTTGCCATATACCTCGCGTCCCAGTATGGGGAAATCCTTTCGTATTTTCTCTACATCAATCATATCATCTGCAAGCACGGCATCCCTCACACTGGGTGAGTTCACCACGGAAACGTTTCTCTACAAGACGGTACAGGCGGTCACGGAGCGGTTCCAGCTCCACCTTACCTATAACCTCGCCCACAAAGGCAAGCATGAGCATCATACGTGCCTCCTGCTCCGGAATTCCACGCTGACGCATATAGAACAGAGCCTTGTCGTCAAGTTGGCCCACGGTAGCGCCGTGGCTGCACTTGACGTCATCGGCATATATCTCCAACTGAGGCTGGGTAAACATACGAGCCTCACGGGTAAGGCATATATTGCGGTTGGTCTGCTGTGATGATGTATGCTGCGCACCCTCACGCACCAGCACCTTTCCGGCAAATGCACCTGTTGAACTCTCATCAAGCACGTATTTGAACAGTTCATTGCTTGTGCAGTCTGCCACACGATGGTCAACAAATGTCATGTTATCCACATGCTGGCTCTTATCTGTAATGGCAATACCGTTCAATGAGAGTTCAGAGCCGCGTCCGTCAAATGTCACGAACACCGTGTTGCGTGTCTGTCCGTTATGGAGTGTCAGGTTATCAACCGATACCTTACTGTCTGCGGCCTGACTTATGTATAGTTCTGATGCACGCAGGTTCGCGGAGTGAGTCTCCTCCAGGTCATAAAGTTCAAATGTGGAATCCTGCCCTGCAAAAACCTCAATTACCTGAGTGGTAAGATAGTTGTTCGCAGCCAGTGCATGATCACAAAGCAACAGTCTTGCCTGTGATGCACGCCCCAACACAACCAGGATCCTGCGGTTAACCATAAGGTCAACCTTGGAACTGAGCAGGGTAATCAACTGCAAAGGTTTTTCCACAACGACACCGTCAGGCACATAAAGCATGAAACCGTCTTGTGCAAACAGCGTGTTGATGGCAGCGATACCGGGCTTATTCATATCCGCAAACTTGCCGTAGAACTTCTCTGTAAGTTCGGGACATTTAAGGGCGGCCTCCTTCAGACTGCCTGCAAATACACCGTCGGGAAGCATGCTTCTGGCTGCCGTATCTGAACTTGCAAAGGCATCATTGGCCAGGAAGTAAAGCTGGGTACTCAGATTAGGTACGCTGCACTTGAAAGCCTGTGCAAAATCAACAGGCATATCCAATCTGGCCAGATTCATGCCCCAGTCAGGCTCAAACCACTTTGACACATCAGTATGCAGATACTCTTCCAGTCCTTTATGGGGCAGGCCGTATCGGGCAAGACTGCTCAGAGCGGTATCGCGCAGGGTATTCATGACACCGGCAGAACCACGCTCCACCAGAGCCCTGTTATCCTTGAAAAGCTCTATGTAATTCTGCACCGGTTTCATTTCAGGGAATCCTCATACTCCTTAATAACCCAGTCATAGCCACGTTCCTCAAGTTCAAGAGCCAGTTCCGGGCCGGCAGTCTTGATTATGCGTCCCTGATAGAGCACATGTACAATATCGGGCTTGATGTAGTCAAGCAGACGCTGGTAGTGGGTAATGACTATAACAGATGTCTCAGGGCTCTTGAGGCGGTTAACGCCATCGGCCACAATGCGCAGGGCATCAATGTCAAGACCTGAGTCAGTCTCGTCAAGTATGCTCAGTGACGGCTCAAGCATAGCCATCTGGAATATCTCGTTGCGTTTTTTCTCACCGCCGCTGAATCCCTCGTTTACGGAACGGTTCATGAACTTGGCGTCAAGTTTGACCATGTCACGCTTCTCCTTGATGAACTTGAGGAACTCCGTGGGGGCCATAGGCGGCAGACCCAGATACTTGCGTTTCTCATTGATGGCGGTACGCATGAAGTTGGTCATGCTCACGCCAGGAATCTCTACCGGATACTGGAATGACATGAACAGCCCCTCATGGCTACGCTCCTCGGCACTCATCTCAAGCAGGTTCTTACCCTTGAATGTGGCGGTGCCGCCTGTAACCTCATATGCAGGATGGCCTACAAGCACATTGCTCATAGTGCTCTTTCCGGAACCGTTAGGTCCCATTATGGCATGTACCTCACCGGCATTCACCTCAAGGTTTATGCCTTTCAATATCTGTTTGCCGTTAATTGCGGCTTCAAGGTTTTCAATCTTTAGCATCATAGTCTTAACCTACTGAATTTTCAAGTGACACCGAGAGCAGGCGCTGAGCCTCAACCGCAAACTCCATGGGCAGTTTGTTGAGCACCTCCTTGGCGTAACCGTTAACAATAAGGCCGATGGCCTGTTCCATAGGTATGCCACGCTGGTTGCAATAGAACAACTGGTCCTCTGATATCTTTGAGGTGGTTGCCTCATGCTCCACTATGGCAGTCTCATTCTTTACATCCATGTACGGGAATGTATGGGCACCGCACTTATCGCCCAACAGAAGTGAATCACACTGGCTATAGTTACGTGCCCCGTCAGCATGCTCACCCACCTTGATGAGTCCGCGGTATGAGTTCTGGCTGTGTCCGGCCGATATGCCCTTGCTTATGACCGTGCTCCTGGTGTTGCGGCCTATGTGTATCATCTTGGTACCCGTATCGGCCTGCTGCCAGTTGTTGGTAAGGGCCACTGAGTAGAACTCACCCTGTGAGCCGTCACCCTGCAGCACGCAGCTGGGATACTTCCATGTGATAGCTGATCCTGTCTCCACCTGGGTCCATGACAGCTTGCTGTCAACACCCTTCAGGAGTCCGCGTTTGGTCACGAAGTTATATACACCGCCCTTGCCGTTCTCATCGCCCGGATACCAGTTCTGAACGGTGCTGTACTTGACATCTGCGCGGTCCAGCACCACTATCTCAACGATAGCGGCATGCAGCTGGTTCTCATCACGCATAGGTGCCGTACAACCCTCCAGATATGATACGTAGCTGTCATCATCAGCCACAATGAGCGTGCGCTCAAACTGACCGGTTCCGGCAGCGTTGATACGGAAGTATGTGGAGAGCTCCATGGGGCAGCGTACGCCCTTGGGTATATAGACGAATGAGCCGTCACTGAAAACAGCGCTGTTAAGCGCGGCAAAGAAATTGTCACGGTAATTCACTACGCTGCCCAAATACTGACGTATCAGGTCCGGGTGGTTCTTGACGGCCTCACCCATTGAACAGAAAATGATTCCTTTCTCAGCAAGGGTCTTCTTAAAGGTGGTCTTGACCGATACGGAGTCCATGACCGCATCAACGGCCACGCCACCGCTCAATGCCAGGCGTTCCTCAAGCGGAATACCCAGTTTGTCAAAGGTCTTCATAACCTGCGGATCAATCTCCTCAAGGCTTTTTGGACCCTCCTTCTTGACCGTAGGATCAGCGTAGTATGATATGTTCTGATAGTCTATCTCAGGGATATCCAGATGTGCCCAATGCGGCATCTCCATGGTAAGCCAATGACGGTATGCCTTAAGGCGGAACTCAAGCAGCCACTCAGGCTCACCCTTGCGCTCCGAAATGAGACGGACCGTGTCCTCAGTAAGGCCACGGTCTATTATCTCCGTATGGACATCGGTAGTAAAGCCGTAGCGGTACTTCTCGGCACTTATCTCCCTTATCAGACTATTGTCCTGTGTTTCAGAATTCACTTTTTTCAAACACTTTTTTGGCTAGATGAACCAGTGTTGCTATTTCCTTTCTTGTTTTTCAATTCAGGAACAAGCTCCTCAGCGCTATCCTGTACCTTATCCCATGTCCATTGCAGGCAGAAACTTGTAACGTTTCTTACATACACATACATCTTGGACTGTCTTCTCTCTGAACGGTTGATATACTTTTCAGAGAGGCCCGTCATATCCATAAGCATGATTATCAGGCCCATGATGAGCAGACACTTGAGTAATCCGAAAGCCGCTCCCAAGAGTCTGTCAATGAATCCCAAGCTGGCTATATGTATCAGTTTTGAAAGAAGATTTCCCAACACGCCGCATATCAAAGGCACAACCAGAAGAATAATGAAGAATGCCATGATACTGGCAGGCCTGTCAGGCATGTTCATTGTCTCTCTCAGAAAATCAGCAAAGGGTTTGTAGAACAATGTTCCCAGAATTATTCCAAGGATTATTCCTAAAACGGCAAAAGCCTGTTTTGTCAACCCCTTGATGAATCCCATAACCATACCGGTTATAAGGAGACACAGGATAATGCAATCCAATACAGTCATAACCTGAACTTAAAGAGTCTGTTTTACCTCAATCTGAGTGAATGTCTCTATGATATCACCCTCCTTGATGTCATTGTATGATACAAGACTCATACCGCACTCCATGCCGGCCTGAACCTCCTTCACATCATCCTTAAAGCGTTTCAGAGCCTGTATATCGCCAGTATGGATAACAATACCGTCACGGATAACGCGGGCCTTGTCACTGCGTGAAACCTTACCCTCACGTACACGGCAACCGGCTACCATACCCACCTTTGATATATGGAACACCTCCATAACCTCAACGGTTGATGTAACCTCCTCCTTGACCTTGGGTGCAAGCAGACCCTCCATAGCGGCCTTGACCTCATCAATGGCATCATAGATGATTGAGTAGATGCGTATGTCAACATCATTCTGCTCAGCCAGACGCTTGGCGGGACCTGAAGGACGTACATCAAAGCCTATGATAATGGCATTTGATGCCGATGCCAGGCTGACATCACTCTCAGAGATGGCACCTACGGCCTTGTGTATTACGTTGACCTGGATATTGGGGGTAGAGAGCTTTATGAGTGAATCGCTCAGGGCCTCTACGGATCCGTCCACATCGGCCTTTACAATCAGGTTGAGCTCGTGGAAATCGCCCATCTTGATACGACGGCCCAGCTCATCCAGAGTAAGTGTCTGTGCGGTACGTACACCCTGCTCACGCTGCAGCTGCTCACGCTTGCTTGTGATCTCACGAGCCTCACGCTCGCTGTCAACAACATGGAAACTTACACCGGCCTGCGGAGCACCGTTCAGACCAAGAATCAGCACAGGCTCTGCTGGAGCGGCTGATTTCATCTTCTGATTACGCTCGTTGAACATGGCCTTTACCTTACCCCATGATGTTCCGGCAATCACAATGTCACCCATCTTAAGTGTACCGTTCGATACCAGCACTGTAGCCACGTAACCGCGGCCCTTGTCAAGTGATGACTCGATGATGGTACCGGTAGCCTTACGGTTGGGGTTGGCCTTGAGGTCAAGCATCTCAGCCTCCAGCAGCACCTTCTCCATAAGTTCAGGAACACCTATACCCTTCTTGGCCGATATATCCTGGCTCTGGTACTTACCTCCCCAGTCCTCAACCAGGAAGTTCATCTGTGCCAGCTCCTGCTTGATACGCTCAGGATCAGCAGCGGGTTTATCAACCTTGTTGATTGCGAATACTATAGGAACACCGGCTGCGGTGGCGTGTGCAATGGCCTCCTTGGTCTGGGGCATCACATTGTCATCGGCAGCAACGATGATGATTGCTATATCGGTTACCTGGGCACCACGAGCACGCATGGCGGTGAAAGCCTCATGACCCGGAGTATCCAGGAAGGTGATGTGACGGCCGTCATCCAGCTTCACGTTGTAAGCACCGATGTGCTGTGTAATACCACCGGCCTCACCGGCAATGACGTTTGACTTGCGGATGTAGTCCAGCAGAGATGTCTTACCATGGTCAACGTGACCCATAACTGTTACGATAGGTGCGCGCGGTACCAGATCCTCCTCCTTATCGGCCTCCTCGCTGATCTGCTGTGCAACTTCAGCGCTCACAAAGTCAGTTGTGAAACCGTATTCATCGGCCACGATATTAATTGTCTCGGCATCCAGACGCTGGTTGATTGACACCATCATACCCACGTTCATACAGGTGGCAATAACCTGGGTCACGGGTATGTTCATCATGGTGGCCAGCTCATTGGCAGTCACGAACTCGGTAAGTTTCAATACCTTGCTCTCTGCCATCTCCTGCTCCAGAGCCTCCATCTGACGCTGCTGAACCTGCTCACGCTTGTCCTTTCGGTACTTTGAAGACTTGGTCTTACCCTTCTGGAATGATGAGAAGGTGTCTCTTATCTGACGGTTTACATCCTCATTTGAGAACTCGTTCTTATCAATCTTGTTATGACGATGGTCCTTGCCGTTACGGCCTCCACCCTTCTGTGAATCCTTGCTACGGTTCTCACCGCCTCCGGCCTGACTGTAATTCTCAGCCTTGGTAATATCCACCTTCTCACCGCCTATACGAACGCGGTTTTTCTTGCGTGGAGCATCGCCGCCCTGTGATTTCTCACCCGGCTTGATCTCCTTCATGAGGGACTCCTTGAACTGCTGACGCTGTTGCTGACGCTGCAGTTCCTTGGCCTCACGCTCCTTTTTCTTCTCCTCCTTGGACTTCTTCTTGGGACGGGTTGACTGGTTGATGGCTGCCAGGTCAATCTTTCCAACGGTCTTGAGTTTAAGACCTCCATCCTCAGGAGCGGCAATCTTGAACACCTCTTCCTCAACAGGCTGTTCAGGTTCAGGAGCAGCAGTAGCCACAGGTTCAGCCTTGACAGGCTCTTCCTTAGGCTCAGGCTTGACAGGCTCGGCAACAGGTTCAGGTGCCGGAACTGGTTCAGGCTCACTCTTGACAGGCTCTGCCTTTGGAGCAGGAGCAGGCTTGGCCGGTTTGGCCGGTTCAACCTTGACAGGTTTCTCCACCTTGGCCGGAGCGGGCTTCTCTTCCTTGACTGGCTCTACCGGCGCAGGCTTGGCCTTGGGGGCCGGTTTCTCCTGTGCTGGGGCCTCTGCCTTGGGAGTGTCAAGATTGATCTTACCCACAGTCTTGAACTTGATGACCGGCTCCTCCGGGATGACAGTCTCTATCATCTCAGGCTCCGGTGCCTTCTTGACAGGTTTCTCCTCCTTGACAGGTTCCTCTGGGGCTACCTTACGGCTCTGGCGGTCCTGAAGGAAACGGTTAGCCTCTTCACGGATAGTCTTATCCTGACTGAACTCTGCTACAAGCAGATTATACTGCTCATCTGAAAGTTTCTGATTCAGATCTTCAGTCACATCGCCAAAACCCTTCTTATGCAGGAACTCAACCAATGTTGATGCTCCTACATTCAACTCTCTCGTTACTTTACTTATTCTTATCGCCATCTATAAAAATATCTTGTTGTTTGAGGACTCAGCCCCTATTGTTTGGAATCTATTTAAACTCGCTTAAACGGATCCTTATTGCTTAATGAACTTCTGGAACTCCTCCTCATCAGAGAACTCACGTGCCAGAATATCCAGTATCTCGTCAACCTGCTCCTCTTCCAGATCAACTGACTCAGTCAGTATCTCACGGTCAGCACGCAGGACAGCCTTGGCAGTCTCAAAGCCTGCATCATGCAGTGCATCGACAACCCAATCCTCTATATCGCCGCGGAAATCATCCAGATAGATATCCTCCTCAGCAACCTCTGACTCAAGTTCACGATATACATCAATGGTATATTCGGTAAGCATGCTGGCCAGTTTGATGTTCAGACCGCTCTTACCTATAGCCAGTGAAACCTGATCCTGCTTGAGGTAAACCTCTGCACGACGGGCCTCTGTATCCAGCTTAAGCTCTGAAACCTTGGCAGGACTCAGTGCACGCTTGATGAAGAGCTCTATGTTTGATGTATAGTTGATAACGTCAATGTTCTCGTTGCGCAGCTCACGTACAATGCCGTGTATGCGTGAACCCTTTACACCTACACAGGCGCCTACGGGATCGATACGGTCATCATATGACTCAACGGCTATCTTGGCACGCTCACCCGGTATGCGGACAATCTTCTTGATTGTGATAAGACCGTCGGCAATCTCAGGAACCTCCTGCTCAAGCAGACGCTGCAGGAACAGAGGTGATGTACGGCTCAGCATGATCTTGGGGTTGTTCACGTTGTCAACGCGATCTACCACTGCACGTACGCTCTCACCCTTGCGGAAGAAATCACTCGGAATCTGGTCAGTCTTGCTCAGAAGCAGTTCATTACCCTCCTCATCCAGAAGCAGGATCTCCTTCTTCCATATCTGGTAAACCTCACCGGTAACGATGGTACCAATCTTCTCAACATACTTGTTGTAGAGACTGTCTTTCTCAAGCTCCAGAATCTTTGAAGCAAGAGTCTGACGCAAGTTCAGTATAGCCCTGCGGCCGAACTTTGAGAAATCAACAGGCTCAGAAACCTCCTCACCTACCTCAAAATCCTCATCAATCTGACGGGCCTCAGTAAGTGTGATCTGAGTGTTTGAATCCTCCAGATCCTTGTCATCGACAACTATACGTGAACGCTGTATCTCGCAGTCACCCTTGTCAGGGTTTACGATTACAGAGTAATTCTCGTCAGTTCCGAACATTTTTGATATAACGCTGCGGAAACTCTCCTCAAGGACTGAGACCAGAGTCATACGGTCTATGTTCTTCAGTTCCTTGAACTCCTGAAAGGTATCGATCAATGAGATCGTCTCTTCTTTCTTAGTAGCCATTTTACTTTAAACTTATTACGTATTTTACATATTTCACTTCATCGTAGCCGAATGGAATCTCCACATCGACTGTCTTGGGACGCTTTGAGCCCTCAACCTTCTGCTTCTGCTGAACCTTGACGGCAAATCCCTTTTCATCGGCAGACACAAGTATTCCCTTGAGCTTGGCACCACTCTTGGGGAGCACCTCTACCTCCTGCCCTATGTGGTTGATGTACTGCTGAAGCACTTTGAAAGGCTGGCCTATTCCGGCAGAGCCCACCTCCAACTCATAATCCTCAACATCACGGTCAAGAGATGACTCAATAAAGCGGCTTAAATCCACGCAATCATCAATCCAAACACCCTCCGCCTGGTCTATCTCAACCACGATACGGTTATCAGGGGTTACATCCACGTCAACAAGAAAGTAGCCTTCCTTGGTGTCAAGCCACTGCTTTGCAATGTCGATAACTTTTTGTCTGTCAATCATATAAAATTATAAATCTGTTTCCGATAAGTGGCTGTATGGCAACAAAAAAGAGGCCCTCGGCCTCTCCACACATCATCTTATCGAGTGCAAAATTAGAATTATTTGGCCAAACGACCAAATAATTAATTGAGAATTGAGAATTGAAAATTGAAAATTATCCATGCGGTGCGTTACCAACACCTGCGTAAAACCCGCGACATAAACAAAACCTCGCGGAACCGCGAGGTTTTGTTCAATTTTCAATTCTCAATTTTCAATTCTCAATTCTCAATTAGTATCCCAGGTAGCCGAGCATGCGGGCGGCGTAGCGGCGACCGAACTCGCGCAGGCCTTTGGCGTTGAAGTGCAGATGGTCACGGCCGGCCTCACATCCGTAGGCGGGAACAACCATAGCCTGTGGCAGAGTCTCAGGCAGAGTAGCCATCACCTTGTTGTGGTCAGCGCATGCACCACGCTGATCGGCGGGAACAACCTCACCTGAGAGCAGAGGAATTGAACCGGCCTCAAGACCCAGGTCAGCCAGGATATCATCATATACCTTCTTTACGTTGGCAGGCCACTGCGGGTCATTGGTGTTGGTCTCACCCTGATGCAACAGGATACCCTTGATTACACCATCCTTCTGAGCCTTCTTGCAGAGCTCGATAAGACGGTTATAAGGGTTACCGCCGTATTCCTTGCAGATATTCTGCATCCAGCCGGCCTGCTTGGGAATGTACTCCTCACACTTGTCCTTGTCAAAGAGGTCAATTGAGCAACCAGCCACAGCAACCATAACAACGCCAATTTTTACATTCTCAGGCATATTCTGAACCATGGTACGGCCAAAATAATCGGCAGGCGTAAGACCAGTGCTGGGACGTGCCAATGGCGGAACGGCTGTACGCCACTCACCCATCTTGCTGTCGGGGAAATCAACAGCGTTCATAGTCACAAAACGTGGGCTTACATTCTCCTTGTCTATCTGTTCAGGACGGGGGTTACCCTCCATATTTGACTGACCTATGCAAATGTAAATGTGAAAATTAGGATCCGGCTGAGCCAGAGCCTTAAACGGAGCCAGCATCAAAGCTGCCAGCAAAACAATTCCAGATTTCTTCATATTAATATCGCTTGTAATTTGATTAGTGCTGCAATTTTCGGAATATTTGATGATTCTTACAAGAAAAACGGATAGTTTTGTGCCAAAATTCAGTTTATGAAGAGAAAATCCACAAGAGCGAACAATGCATTTCTGCTTGGATCGATACTGATGATAGTTCTGGTACTTGTTGTTGTGGTGCTATTCCTGTTCATGTCATTCAAACTATATGACAAGAAGAACACCTACAAAAGTGACCGATATGAGATAATACTTGGCAGTTCCACCCTGGGCAGTCCACTCACAGTCTATATGAATGACAGCCTGCTGTTTAACGGAACTCCACAATCCACACTCACACTTTCAGTGGGTAGGTTTGAAGAAGAGAGCAGCCTGCTTATTGTAGATGGTATGACAGATAAGGTTACTACAATAGAATTGTCAGAGCACTCTGAGACAGTACATATTGGAAAACGCAAGGATGAATTCTTCCGCGAATAAGAATCTCAACAGTTACTTTACGGTAGCAGGAGAGGCCAGGATAGACTTGTAACGCTTATTGTCATCAAGCAATTTGACAGCCTCTGCAAGGAATTTATCACTCCTCATGTTCTGGGCTATAGCACCACGCTGATAATAGTAACGTAATACTATCTCCATGGAGATGAGACGCTCCAGGTCTGAGCGGAACACATCCAGGTCATTCTTAAAGTCGTACTGCATTTTCTCCTCAAGAGCATCAAACTCCGCCTTTGCCTTTTCAGCCAGTCCCTCTTTTTTGGCAATCTTGACGAGTGATGCCAATGCCTTGCTACTGTTACTCTCATACTTGAAGTCAGAATTGCATACAAACTCCTTGAAAGTGGTGTAATCATCATCAGACAGTTTAAACTCACCCATGGGAGCTATTGATGGATGCTTGATGCACCAGTCATTCACAAAATCAAACAGCACCACATTCTGAGACAGATAATAAAGTATATCAGGCATGGTATCCTGCTTGCATTCCACATCAGGTCGGATTCCGCCACCGTCACGCACCGGGCGACCGGCCGCAGTATAAAAAACCTTGGTCAAGCTATCCGGGATATGCTGTGCCTGACCGCTCTCATTACGGCGGGAGTAATCAATCTCCTGTATGCAACGGCCACTGGGTATATAATACTTGGCCGTAGTAACCTTAAGGGTTCCATTAAAAGGAAGCACACGGGTAGTCTGCACCAGCCCCTTTCCGAATGTGCGTGTACCCACAATCACGGCACGGTCCAGATCCTGAAGGCTTCCGGATACTATCTCAGATGCTGAAGCCGACTGGTCATCGGTCATAACCACCAGTGGAATTTTCTCATCAATGGGATTACGCTCTGTCACGTAAGTTGATGCCGCCTGCGGAATCTTGCCGCGGGTCTCAACCAGTTTTGTACCTTTTGGTACAAACAGCCCTACAATATCCACAGCTTCCTGCAGCAGACCTCCACCATTACCACGCAAATCCAATATTATACCCTTGGCACCTTTTTCCTTAAGATTCACAAGAGCCTCCATCACGCTGTGGGAACAGTTCTCTGTAAATGACTCCAAGAGAATATATCCGTAGCCATGCCACATGCAATAATATGGTACAGCTGGCAATGTAATCACACTACGTACCAAATCCACATCTATTGAGTCCTCAACTCCAGGTCTGCGTACAGTCACCGTAAGCTTTGAACCCGCTTCACCACGCAGATGATCACTCACATAAGATGAAGGCTTGCCTTTCATGCTTTCGCCGTTTATCCTGAGAATCTCATCACCGGCCTTGAGACCGTACTTGGCGGCAGGCATATTCTCATATGGCTCATCAATATAAATGTAATCACGACTGGCATACTGACGTATAATGGCGCCAATGCCGGCATACTTGCCCGTGGTCATCATCTTGAGGTCATTCATATCCTTCTCAGGATAGTATTCAGTATATGGATCTATGCCGCGAAGCATAGCCTGTATGCCGGTTTCAATAGTCTTGGAAGGGTTTATGGTATCCACATAAAAGCGGTCAAGCTCATTGACTATCTCATGGAATATCTCCAGATTCTTGGACAGCTCAAAATTGTGGTCCTCTGCCTTCTGAGCCACACCCGCCACGGGTGCAAATGACAATATCATGATAAAGGCAATACCCTTTAAAAATCTCTTCATAGCAATTGAAATCTCCGTTAGTGTTCTGCGAAGATATATATTTTTTGATTCTCAACCCGATTTTTTTGCCCTTTGGTGTTGGATATTTCAAAAAAGGCGGTAAATTTGCACCGCGTTTGAGAGCAGTAATGCTCCGAATGTGGCAAAAAGCTTCTTTAGCTCAGTTGGTTAGAGC
>DBYQ01000004.1:1623-5957 GCA_002310015.1 Bacteroidales bacterium UBA1182 | reverse complement strand
AGGTTCAAGTCCTAGAAGGAGCGCAGGAACTGAGTCCGTATTTCGGACTCAGTTATTTTTTTAGTCTATAGGACTTTTACCCATGCCTATAATACAACCACTCGCCACCGTTGATGACGGCAGCGAGTGGCATATAAAACTCCTTTTCAGAGCAATTATTTCAGTAAGCTTTTCAGAATAGCGTATGAATAGCAATCCTTACCCTTATTCCATTGTACAATGGCGTGATTATCAGATTTGATATCAACAATAGCATCACAATAACCTTGGCTCTGCAATTCATGCTGTACTGTAGCGCATCTGGCGGCCATACAAGCATGAGCCGAATCAAAGTCCCTATATGCATAGGTGTGAATGTAATAGTTGTTTTTGATTTCAGTCACCACATGAATCTGCTTAACTTTATTAAGCAAATTCAATCTCTCTCTTAAACGTTCAAACATAGCTTACAATTATTGGTTATTGGTTAAAATTAGGCTCAATTATTGGTGGAGACTCGCGTCTCTGCCCACAAAGATATAAAAAAAGAGCACGATGTAACAAGACATCCTCACTATTTATAACCTTCCAATACGTTGTAGGCTTATTTTTTTCAAAATTCAGACGAAAATCAGAAGGAATTGAGCAAAGTCACAATCTTGGCAACCTCTTCAATTGTTATGGAAGGACCTATAGGCAGGCTTAATTCATGATCCGCAATATACTCAGTCTGGGGCAGACTCATGCTGTTCCACTCTTTATAGCATTCCTGCTTGTGGGGAGGAACAGGATAATGGATTACAGTCCCTACGCCGTTTGCCTCCAGATAATCATGCAGTTCATCACGTTGCTCACAGAATACAGGATACAGATGATATACATTCTGTTCATCCGGAATCAAATCCGGCAGTTTAATAATAGGATTTTTGATATGCTCATAGTAATAATGCGCCACCTCCTTACGATGTAAGTTATCCTCTACAAGATACTTTAGCTTCACATCCAGCACAGCGGCCTGTATCTCATCCAATCGGCTGTTGCGCCCGGTATATTTGAATACATATTTCTTTTGGGAGCCGTAATTAGCAAGAGCACGGATTGCCGCAGCCAGTTCAGGATCACTGGTAGTTACAGCACCTCCGTCTCCCAAAGCACCAAGGTTCTTTCCGGGATAGAAACTGTGACCGGCAGCATCACCTATTGAACCAGTAATACGGCCATCGGTATGCTTGCAGCCATGCGCCTGCGCATTGTCCTCAACAAGTTTAAGATTATACTTCCTGCAGAGCTGACCTATCCTTTCCGTATAGGCATTACGGCCATAAAGATGCACTATGCAGATAGCTTTGGTCTTATCAGTGATACGTTCCTCTATAAGATCATCATTAATCTCCAGCGTATTCAACCTTGGTTCAACAAGAACAGGTATGAGACCATTCTCCGTAATAGCCAGAATAGTGGCTATGTATGTGTTGGCCGGGACTATCACCTCATCACCGGGTTTCATTATCCCCAATTCAATATATGCCCTGAATATCCATATCAATGCGTCCAGACCATTGGCACAACCTATGCAATACTTTGTGCCTATAAAACAGGCATAATCAGCCTCAAACCTTTCATTCTCCTTACCCTGCAGGTACCAGCCACTATTGACAACGCGGTTTACGGCCTCGCTGATTTCAGCTCCATGAAGAGCTGTGACGTCTTTTAAAGATAAAAAGGGTATATCCATTACTTAATAATAACGCCAACAATAACAATTTATTTTCCGCCTCTGTGACCGATAATGATTGACAGCAGGAGACTGATTCCCACCGCGAAAGGATAATAGAGATAAGGTATTATCTCTGTGGCGGCCAGACCGGTCAGGCCGGCTGCCATCAGAAGCTGGGCTCCGTACGGAATCATGCCCTGCACAAAACAGCCGGATATATCCATCAGGCTGGCTGCACGACGTTTTGGTATGCTGAACTTTTCTGCAATGTCATTTGCGATACCGCCCACCGTAATTATGGCAATGGTATTGTTGGCGGTACACAGGTTGGCCAATGCGGTAAGCAGGCTTATGCTCAACTCCGCACCGCGTCTGCCGCGTGCCCTCTTGACCACGGCACGCATCAAATATTCCAATCCACCGTTATTTTTTATAATTCCCAGCATACCGCCGGCCAGCAGGGTCACGATTATCAGATCACCCATACCGGCTATACCCTGCCCCATTGAACTAAGCCAGCTGATCCAGTCCAAAGAACCGGTAACAAAGCCCACTACTGCGTTGAGCAGCAATCCCAGCACAAGTACCAGCATAACATCCATACCAACCAATGCCAGGATTATGACTGAAATATACGGCAGCAGTTTGAGCCACTCTATGGAATGAGTATCGGATTCAGCATCCAGGCTCATACCCTTAAAGACATAAACACCTGTAATGACAAGCACTGCAGGCAGCACAATCATGAAATTGGCACGGAACTTGTCACGCATGGCACACCCTACGGCACGTGTGGCGGCTATGGTGGTATCGGATATGAAAGAGAGGTTATCGCCAAAGAACGAGCCGCCCACTATCAGGGCAGCCATCAAAGCATGGCTGAGCCCTGTCTGCTGAGCTATCCCGTCAGCTATAGGTACCAATGCCACGATAGTGCCCACGCTTGTTCCTATGGCCATTGACACAAAACATGCGGTAAGGAACATTCCAGCCAGCAGAAAACGTGACGGAATGATACTCATGGTAAAGTTTACCGTGGCATCAATGGAACCTATCTCCTTGGCAGAACCCGCAAACGCGCCTGCCAGCATGAAAATCCACACCATAAGCATGATGTTCCAATGCCCTGCGCTCTCAGAAAACAGGCTTATACGGTGACTTATCTTGCCGGGGGTAACGGCAATGGCATAAACTGAAGCTATAAGGAAAGCCGATGATACCGGCACCTTATAGAAATCACCCACTATCAGGGATGATACCAGATAAACCAGCAGAAAAACCACGATGGGACTCAATGCCAGGAGTCCGGACATTTTATTTTTCTCAGCTACCATCATATTCAAAAAAGGACCGCCATACTTAGCGGTCCCGCAAATTTAAGAGTATTTTTCGCCATATTTGATCATGGCGTCATTTATATATCGCTTAAAGTCTGTCTCATTGTTACGGCGGCAGATAACCAGCACATCATCTGTATCAACCACAAGGAAATCTGAAAGGTCATCAATGACCACCAGCTTTTTCTCCTTATTGCACAGGAACATGCTGTTCTTACAGTTATAGACCTGATAATTGTACATACCAAGCACGTTGCCCTCATCATCCTTGGCGCAATAGTCATAGAGCAAATCCCAGCTCTCTATATCGTTGAATCGGAAATCACCTATTGCCATGCAAACCTTATCGGTTTTTTCAAGTATGCCGTAATCTATTGATATACGTGGGAAAGCCTCATAGACTGAATACAGGATGCTGCGACGCTCGTCGCGACTGTGTTTGTTGTCATATATGCGGTTGAACTGCGCCACCATCTCAGGCAGGCAAGCCTTGGCTATGTCTATAAAAGCACCGGCATTCCACATCAGGATACCAGAGTTCCAGTAGAACTCTCCGCTGTCCACAAACACCTTGGCAAATGATTCCTCAGGTTTCTCTGTGAATGTACGCACGCTGTATATGCCATCAGCCTTCTGCTCATCAATCTGGATATAGCCGAAACGCGTTTCAGGTCTGGTAGGCTTGACACCTACTGTCAGGATACAATTATGGTCCTTGACAAAAGACATACCACGTTCTATCACATTGACGTATGGCGTCTCATCAATGATAACCAGATCTGACGGAACAAACAGGATGTTGGCATTCGGGTTGATGTCATGGATATGGTATGACGAGAGCAAGATACTGGGGGCCGTCCCCTTCATGACAGGTTCCCTGAGCACTTGAAGCGGATTCAGGTCAGGCAACTGCCTGCACACATCCTCATAAAAATCAAGGTTTGTGGAAACTATGATATTCTCTTCCGGAAATATGCGCCTCATCCTCTCTACAGTCTCCTTGAGCAACGTATGACCGTTGTTGTTGAAATCAAGGAACTGCTTGGGCATACCCTTGCGGCTCAAAGGCCAAAGTCTAGTGCCGAAACCACCTGCCAGCACAACGCAGAAATTATCTGATCCTAACATATAGTACTTCTTATAACCGTGTTGGTAATGAATCCTTATCAATGGATAGTCTGTTACGAAGATAATGCTTATTTGGATATCGGCAAGCAATTGGCTGTTAAAAACGCACCAAAGCAAAAAAATCCTGCCGGTTCCACATTGTTTCAGCAAATTGTTGTACCTTCGCGGCGGTT
>DBYQ01000004.1:0-1599 GCA_002310015.1 Bacteroidales bacterium UBA1182 | reverse complement strand
GCGCTGGTCTCAAACACCAGTGGGGCGACCCGTGCCGGTTCGACCCCGGCTCTGGGTACTAGAAAAAATGGAGGTTTTTTGACCTCCATTTTTTCGTCCCCAGAGCCGGGGCCGAACCCGTTCCTTTTTTTAGTTCGCCACAGCGAACAGGGCGGCCCTCCGGGACCGCTCTCGCTCGCATACTCGCTTCGCCCCAATACGCTTGAACCTGCGCGTGAACTCGCTAGATGCAAATATCCTAGGATTCCTCTTCGTAATAATAGGAATAGTCTATGCCCTTCATGAAAGTTTCACGGTCATTAATCTTTACTGTTAAAGCACCGATAAGAAGAGACTTGATGGTAGTAGAATCTGTGACACTCAGACGCATAGCCTGCAAATAATCATTTTTATCTATCATGCTCCAGTCTACGCATTTTTTGAGAGAACGCTTGAGTATAAGATCCAACCATATACGAGTGCTACGACCATTGCCTTCCATGAACGGATGCGCCACGTTCATCTCCACATACTTGTCTACTATTTCATCAAAAGATGTTTCCGGCATTTGCTCAATTTCATTGAGAATCTGTGGGAAGTGCATGGCATTAGCGAATGTAAAGCCGCCTTTGCTGATATTCTTGGTACGTATTTGCCCCGCAAAATCATACAACCCTCCAAAGATATAGGCATGAATCTGTTGCAGACAACGTACTGTTCCCGGCTCCAACGTACTTAATAGCCCACTCTCAAAAAGGTCATAAGCCTTTTTTTTGCTCTGTCCATCAATCGTTGTATCGCTATAAGTAAACCAGTCAAGAAAGTTATTAGCTCTATTAGCAGGATAATTCTTGGCAAGTGTCTGCACACATTGTGTATCCAATGCATCGGAGGCCCGTTGCTTACCATCGGGTGCCTCAAACTTGAAGTCGTGAGTGACACTCACGAGTTGAACACCTTGATCTGAAAGTTTCTTTTTGAGCCAACGCCAGTAGTTTCCGGCTTTTACATAATCCTCCTCATTATTTATGGCACGAACAATATCAATTGCCGAAAACCACCACTTGGAATGTCCCTCATCCCAAACAGCCCGAACCTGACGGTTATTGAAAAAACGTATGGATTTCTTATGTGCCATGATTATTACAAAGATAATGAAAACCCAAAGAAGAAAAAAGTAACTATTTCACTTTTTCTCCTTTCTAAAAGTTACGGGCAGACGGGACGGACGCATTGACCCAAACAACGAATGATAGAGAACCTGCCTGGTCCGCGTGAAAAGTTGAAGTCCAGGTAAACCGCCTCATCAGAATCATCGTCTATTTCTATGGAATTGCCCCAGAAACGTCCTATTGTATCTGTATTTTCAGTCCATTGGCGTATGCGCATTCCTGTTGCCGGCAAAAAGATGGAGCGGTCAGTATAGCCATCAACGTTACTGGTAACAGAATAACCTTTTACTCCATTCAGGGTTGTGCTGGTCCAGGTGCATTTGGTGCGAAGTTCCTCAAGTTCCTCTTTAGTGGGAATGCGCCAGTTGCCGCCCCATTTGACGTGAGCTACATCATCTTCAGGATCCAAAACTGATTTGTTGTCACTGAAACCATCTTTACCGTATGC
>DBYQ01000054.1:52985-58069 GCA_002310015.1 Bacteroidales bacterium UBA1182 | reverse complement strand
TACTTACGCAGACCGAGAGCCTTAACGATGGCGCGGTAGCGCTCAATGTCTCTCTCCTTGAGGTAGTTGAGCAGTCTCCTGCGCTTACCTACCAACTGGGTCAGTGCCCTTTCAGTGCTATAATCCTTACGGTTCTCCTTAAGATGTTCCGTCAAATGGGAAATACGGTATGAGAACAAGGCTATCTGGGCTTCAGGTGAGCCAGTATCCGTGTTGGACTTTCCGTATTGTCCAAAGATCTCTTGTTTTTTCTCTTTGTCTAAATACATTTTCTTAAAAATAATGTGAAAACTCGTTTAGCGGGCGCAAAGTTATATCTTCTTTTTTAATACACAATGAAAAATCTAACAATTTTCCCGTAACTTTGCACCCGGAAAACAAAAGGTAGATATATGAACATAAGGAATATCGCTATTATTGCCCACGTTGACCACGGAAAGACAACCCTGGTTGACAAGATGATGCTTGCCGGACACCTGTTCCGTGACAACCAGGCCAAAGGTGAACTGATGCTTGACAACAACGATTTGGAGCGTGAGCGTGGTATAACCATTCTCTCCAAGAACGTCTCCATTACTTACAAGGATACCAAGATTAACATCATTGACACTCCGGGACACTCCGACTTTGGCGGTGAGGTGGAGCGTGTTCTCAATATGGCCGATGGCTGCATCCTTCTGGTGGATGCATTTGAAGGCCCCATGCCCCAGACCCGTTTCGTGCTGCAGAAGGCACTTCAGATTGGCCTTAAACCTATAGTAGTAGTTAATAAGGTAGATAAGCCCAACTGCCGCCCCGATGAGGTATATGAGATGGTATTTGACCTTATGTTCGCTCTCGATGCCACTGAGGAACAGCTTGATTTCCCCGTACTCTACGGCTCTGCCAAGCAGAACTGGATGAGTACTGACTGGAAACAGCCCACTGATAACATTCTGCCCCTGCTCGATGCAATAATTGAGCATATCCCTGCTCCCAAGCAGGAGGAGGGCACACTCCAGATGCTTATCACATCACTTGACTACTCATCATACACCGGCCGTATAGCAGTAGGCCGTGTAAACCGCGGTACCCTGAACGAGGGCATGACCTGCACACTGTCACACCGTGACGGCAGCAAGGAGAAGGTCAAGATCAAGGAACTGCATACCTTTGAGGGAATGGGCCGCAAGCGTGTTCCCACTGTAGAGGCCGGTGATATATGCGCCATCGTAGGACTTGACAAGTTTGAGATAGGTGATACCATCTGCGATGCGGAGAATCCGGATCCACTGCCACCTATCGCAATTGACGAGCCTACCATGAGTATGCTCTTCTCAATAAATGACTCACCTTTCTTTGGCAAGGAAGGAAAATATGTTACATCACGCCACATCCAGGACCGCTTGAACCTGGAGCTTGACAAGAACCTGGCCCTGCGCGTACGCCGTACAGAGGAGGATGGCAAATGGATAGTTTCAGGCCGTGGTGTACTGCATCTTTCAATCCTCATTGAGACCATGCGCCGTGAGGGCTATGAGCTCCAGGTTGGCCAGCCTCAGGTTATCATGAAGGAGATAGACGGCAAGAACTGTGAGCCTATTGAGGAACTTACCATCAGCGTACCGGAGGAGTTTGCCAGCAAGATGATTGACCTGGCTACCAAGCGTAAGGGCGAGATGACATCAATGGATACCCAGGGTGACCGCGTGGTCATAGTGTTCGATATTCCCTCACGCGGAATCATCGGCCTTAGAACCAATGTACTTACCGCATCACAGGGTGAGGCCGTAATGGCACACCGCTTCAAGGAGTATCAGCCTTACAAGGGTGACATTGAGCGCCGTACCAACGGTTCAATGGTAGCCATGGAGACCGGTACCGTGTTCGCATACGCACTTGACAAGCTGCAGGATCGCGGCAAGTTCTTTGTGAACCCGCAGGATCAGGTTTATGCAGGCCAGGTGGTTGGTGAGCACGTTCATGAGAAAGACCTGGTAATCAACGTAACCAAGAGTAAGCAGCTTACCAACATGCGTGCCAGCGGTGCCGATGAAAAGGCTCATATTGCACCTCCCGTGATATTCTCACTTGAAGAGGCTCTGGAGTACATCAAGAACGATGAGTACGTTGAAGTTACTCCCAAGAGCATGCGTATGCGCAAGATCATACTGAGCGAGTTGGAGCGCAAACGTGCCGCCAAGTAAACCTTTCGGCCCATGAAATCAAGGTTTTACGCAATATTGACTCTCTTTGTTCTGTTCCTGTCAGCATCATGTGGCAGGCACAAAGGGGAGTTCGTGTTGCGTGGAACTGTCCAAGAGGGAATTGACACAATCCTTCTAGTAGGAATTGACAACCGTTTTGAGAATGTTGATACCATTTTTTGTAATGAAGGTCAATTTAAATGGTCAATCCGTCCCGATACCGTCACGACATTGATACTTGTTTTGCCTGATGGACGCCGTCATCCGGTTTTTGCTGAAAAGAATGTACACTCCACTATAGTAATACCTGCAGACACCGGTATGATCAGCGTATCCGGTGGCTACTGCAACGATTCCTATCAGTCATTTTACCTGAGTTCACTGAATGATACTACTATTGAGCAGATTATAGCACATGTTGACTCGTTCATAACCAAAGATCCTTTCTCAGAAGTTACTCCATATCTTATTTATGAACAACTGGTTCAGAAATACCATGCCGATGAGAAAACCATACAAAACGTTTTAAACAAAATTAGTGGCAACATGCAGGATGCTCCCTACATTGTTGCTCTTAAATCAGAGTTCAAAGGTGTTATCGACAACAACACCTATCTGACTTCTTTTTCTGTAAAAGACTCTTTAGGAGAAACTTTCCAAATTACCGACATAGGAGGCTCCTCCAATCACATTCTAGTATGTGTTTGGGCTACATGGACAGGAGACGAAGGTCTTAAGGCTAGAAAAGATATGGATTCACTTAGAATCAAATATTCTGAAAGGAAACTCTTTGTTACAGACATATCTACTGATGTGAATGTGGAAAGATGGAAAAAAACAATTGAAAAGGATTCCCTTGACTGGTTCTCATATATAGATAACAATGGTTGGGACAGTAAGATAATCAAAATCTGCAAGCTCACAAAGCTACCTGTTTACATCCTATTTTCAGAATCAAGAAAAGTTGCTTACATTTCTACCTCGCTCCAAGAAATGGATGGGGAGATTGATAAAAAATTACCTGTGAAAAAAGAAAATCCAAAAACAAAAAACAAGACAAATAATAAAAAGAAATGAAATAACATAATAAACCTTGTATTGCAATATCTTAACTCTATTAATACCAATTCTTAACCATGCTTATCAAAGTTTTCGGTGCGGCTGTCCAAGGGATAGACGCATACATCGTGACAATTGAAGCGAGTACATCGCGCGGTATCAAATTCTTTCTTGTGGGATTGCCTGACAGTGCAGTCAAGGAGAGCCACGAACGGATTATTTCGGCTTTCCATGTAAACGGCTACAAGTTCCCGTCATGCCAGATCATCATCAACATGGCTCCTGCCGATATACGCAAGGAGGGGGCGGCATACGACCTGCCGCTGGCCATAGGGATAATGGCAGCGTCAGACGAACTTAACGCTGACAAACTGAATGATTACGTAATTATGGGTGAACTTAGCCTGGATGGCACGCTGCAACCGGTTAAAGGTGCCCTTTCAATGGCCATCAGTGCCCGTAAAGAGGGATTCAAAGGCATAATCCTGCCTGTACAGAATGCCCCTGAGGCTGCTGTCATAGACGGCATAGAGGTGTATGGTGCCCGTAACATACGTGAAGTGGTGGACCTTCTGAACCAAGCTCCCGGGCACATTAGCGTTATGGGGCGTTCAAGCGCTTCTTTTGAGCCCGCTACGACACACATCTATTCTGATTTTGCCGATGTCAAAGGCCAGACAGCAGTAAAGCGTGCCCTTGAGGTGGCAGCCAGCGGCGGTCATAACCTGATAATGATAGGTCCACCCGGAAGCGGCAAATCAATGATGGCACGTGCCCTCCCCTCCATACTGCCCCCGCTCACTGAAGAAGAGAGCATTGAGACAACACGCATCCATTCCGTTGCAGGATTCACCGGTCATGGCACAGCACTTATAAGTGAAAGACCATTTAGGCACCCGCACCACACTATTACCAATGTGGCACTAACAGGTGGAGGAAGCAACGGGCAGCCAGGAGAGATAAGCCTTGCACATAACGGGATTCTGTACCTGGATGAACTCCCGGAATTCACCAGAAGCGCACTTGAAGTGCTGCGTCAACCGCTTGAAGACCGCACAGTTGTCATATCCAGAGCCAAGTACAGGGTGGAATATCCAGCATCATTCATGCTGGTAGCATCCATGAATCCCTGTCCGTGCGGATATTACAACCATCCCACCAAGGAGTGTCACTGCACCCCCGCTACCATAGAGCGTTATATGGGGCGCGTATCAGGTCCGTTAATGGATAGGTTTGACCTGCAGTGTGAGATCCTGCCCGTGGGTTTTGAAGATATCTCATCTTCACGGCAGGGTGAAAGGAGCTCAGAAATACGTGAACGTGTCATTGCGGCAAGAAAAGTGCAGGCTATCCGTTTTGCCCATGAAAAAGGTGTTTACTGCAACTCTCAGATGGATTCGCATCTGTTGCGTAAGTATGCGATGGCAGAGCCTGCCGCCATCCGTATATTGGGAGAAGCCATGAACCGCCTGAACCTCTCTGCCCGAGCATACGACCGAATCCTCAAGGTAGCCCGCACCATTGCCGACCTTGAAGGTTCGGGCAACATAACTCCCCAGCATATTGCGGAAGCCATTGGGTACCGCAGCCTTGACCGCGCATCTTGGGGAAAATGATACAATTGGGGTCAGACCCCTTTTGCACGTGCATAATTCATCCATAATCGCAAACTTTAGCATGTGCAAAAGGGGTCTGACCCCAATTGTATCATTTTTTATTACCTTTGCAGTCTGGAAACAATTATAGACACAATATGAAAGATTACAAGAGGATTCTGGTTACATCGGCCCTGCCCTACGCCAACGGCCCGCTACACATAGGCCATCTGGCAGGCGCATA
>DBYQ01000054.1:13583-52953 GCA_002310015.1 Bacteroidales bacterium UBA1182 | reverse complement strand
GACGTGATGTTCATTGGAGGCAGCGACGAGCACGGAGTGCCCATCACCATCCGCGCCAAGAAAGAGGGCGTAACCCCAAAGGAGATCATTGACCGCTACCACTATCAGATGAAGGATACCTTCAAGGGTATGGGTATATCTTACGATATCTACGGACGTACCAGTTCCCCTGTACATCATAAGGTGGCATCGGACTTTTTCCGTAAACTTTATGATACCGGCAAGTTTATCCAGAAGACAAGTGAGCAGTACTACGATGAGGAGGCCCACATGTTCCTAGCCGACCGATATATTACCGGCGAGTGCCCTCACTGCCACTACGACCATGCATACGGTGACCAATGCGAGAAGTGCGGTACCTCACTATCACCCACTGAACTTATCAATCCGATAAGTACAGTGAGCGGCAGCAAGCCCGTGATGAAGGAGACCACACACTGGTATCTGCCCTTGGAGCAGTATCAGGAGTGGCTTGAGAAATGGATTCTGCAGGAGCACAAGGAGTGGCGTCCCAACGTATACGGTCAGTGCAAGAGCTGGCTCGACATGGGTCTGCAGCCCCGTGCCGTGAGTCGTGACCTTGACTGGGGTATCCCCGTTCCCGTTGAGGGAGCCGAGGGCAAGGTGCTCTACGTATGGTTTGACGCTCCCATAGGTTACATAAGCAACACCAAGGAGTTCTGCGATGCTCACCCCGAGCGCGGCAGCTGGGAGACCTGGTGGAAAGACCCTGAAACCCGTCTGATTCACTTTATCGGCAAGGACAACATAGTGTTCCACTGCATAGTATTCCCCGCCATGCTTAAGGCTGAGGGTTCATTCATACTTCCCGACAACGTGCCCAGCAACGAGTTCCTGAACCTGGAGGATGACAAGATATCCACCTCACGCAACTGGGCCGTTTGGGTACATGAGTATCTGGAAGATTTCCCCGGCAAGGCCGACGTAATGCGTTACGTACTTACCGCCAATGCCCCTGAGACCAAGGACAACAACTTTACCTGGAAGGATTTCCAGGCACGCAACAACAACGAGCTGGTTGCAATCTACGGTAACTTCGTGAACCGTGCCCTGGTTCTGACACAGAAATACTTTGACGGAGTGGTTCCGCAGTGCGGCGAGTTGACTGACTATGACCGCGAGACCCTTAAGGAGTTTGCCGACGTAAAGCAGCAGCTTGAGTCTCTGCTTGACAACTTCAAGTTCCGCGAGGCACAGAAGGAGGCCATGAACCTGGCCCGTATAGGTAACAAGTATCTGGCCGATACCGAACCTTGGAAACTTGCCAAGACAGATATGAAGAGGGTTGAGACCATCCTCAACATATCTCTACAGCTGGTTGCCAACCTGGCCATAGCATTTGAGCCGTTCCTGCCGTTCTCAAGCGAGAAACTGCGCGGCATGATTGCACTGGAGGGTGCCCAGTGGGACCGCCTGGGTGCAATTGACCTGCTGCCCGCCGGTCACAAGCTGAACAAGCCCGAACTATTGTTTGAAAAGATTGAGGATGATGCCATCGAGGCACAGATCCAGAAACTGCTCAAGCGCAAGGAGGAGAATGAGAAGGCTGCCGCAGCCGCTCAGCCCGCCAAGCCCATAAAGGAGAACATCCAGTTCCCCGAGTTTGAGAAGCTGGATATCCGCGTAGGTACAGTGCTTGAGTGCATCAAGGTGCCCAAGTCTGACAAGCTGCTCCAGTTCAAGATTGATGACGGACTTGGTGGCCGCACCATCCTCTCCGGTATTGCAAACTACTACAATCCTGAGGATCTGGTAGGTAAGCAGGTATGCTTCATTGCCAACCTTGCACCGCGCAAGATTCTGGGCCGTGAGAGCCAGGGCATGATTCTGAGCGCCCTTGACGCAGACGGCACACTGGCTGTAACTACAGTACAGCGCCCCGTAAAACCAGGTAGCGAAGTTTGCTGAAACAATAAGATATGGAGACCGTAGCTGTAATACTGGCAGCAGGCTCCGGTTCAAGAACCGGCCTTTCCACCCCTAAGCAGTTCCTGCCTTTGGGTGGAAAGGCTGTTTTAGAACACTCTGTGCAGACTTTCCATAACCATCCCGGAATAGACCAGGTGGTAATAGTGACAGCAACAGAATTCATTGATAAGGTTCAGGGGCTTGTTAAAGCAAACAACTGGACCAAGGTGACTGCCGTATTGGCCGGTGGAAAGGAGCGTTTTGACTCCAGCCTGGCTGCAGTAAGCCACTTTAGCAGCATGCCTGATACAGTTATGCTGTTTCATGATGCAGCCCGTCCGCTGGTATCAGAACGTATCATCACCGATGCTCTCAAAGCCATGGAGACATATAATGCTGTGGATGTAGCTGTTCCTGCCGTAGATACTATTGTGCAATGTAATAAAGAGGGCACATACATGACTTCTATCCAGGACCGTAGTCTTCTGTGGCGCATGCAGACTCCACAGGGATTCCGCCAGAAGACGATAGAACAAGCCTATGAGATTGCACTCAAGGACCCACAATTTACAGCCACCGATGACTGCGGCACGGTACTGCGCTACCTTCCGGAAGAGAAGGTAGGCATTGTACACGGAAGCGAAAGGAATATCAAGCTGACTTACGCTGACGACCTCTCTTTATTAGAGTTCCTGCTATCAACCCAAGAATGATAGCATACATTATCAGGACACACGCAATTGATATTGCATCTCCCTTGGCTACACTGTCTGGTCTGAACTCCATACGTATCTCATGGTTTCCTGCCGGAATGTTCATGGCACGCAACAGGTAATTGGCACGGAAGATATCTGCAGGTTTTCCATCAATATATGCCTTCCAACCGTAAGGATAGAATATCTCTGAAAATACAACAGTGCCATCAGCTGATGATTGTGACTTATATGTGAGCACATCAGGAGCATAACTGGTGAGTTTTATGGAACTGCCTGGGGCTGCAGATTTAAATCCTTCAACAAACTGTTTGTAATCATCACCTACAACTATCGTATTGGAAAGATCAACATCACCCAAAGCAGAACACTCATCTTGAGGAGTGGCAGCAAGAGAAACAGAAGATACAAACCACGCATTACCCATGGCACCCGGATTACGCATTGGAGTTGCTTTTCCGTCTTTATCAGTTGTAATGATGTATTTGCCGTTAAGCATGCTCACGATATCAAGATTAACTTTTGAAAGATAAACATCAATTATATCCTGATAACGACGAAGTTTAGCCGCGCTATAACCACCAATCGATTTCAGATAATATGATGTACGTGAATCATTGAATGTGTTGGTTGTCAGATTGAATACTCTGAAATGCGGATCATCATCAGCCAATATCGCTTTCTCATAAGGTTGCATAGCAAAGCTATTCTGGAACTGCTTGGGTGATACAAAATTGTCCTCATTGAAGAAGCGCTTGTCAATAGGCCACATATCAGTAACTACTATTACTCCTAGTATGGCTATCAGCCACACTTTTTTGATCCTTTTATTGGCAAACAGCCATATTGTACCTGCAGTCAAAACGATAAACAACAACGAACGGAAAGAGTCACTCCGCAAAATTGATGCACGCTCATCTATAATTAAAGGATAAATCCAATCAGCTCCCGCATCATGGAATTGTGTCAGCAAAGAGGAGTCATATGAAGATGTAAATGATAACAAAGCCCCACCAAACAAAGCCAGGAACAGACATATACCGCCAGTAACTCCTGCCGAAATATAAATACTGCGGTTTAGTTCCCTGCGCTGAATCTCTCCATCCATTATCTGTTTTATAGCCATAAAACCAAGTAGTGGAACCGTTATCTCAGCAACAATCAGAATGGATGAAACCGTTCGGAACTTGCTGTACATGGGGAACCAATTGTAAAATAGTTCTGTAAACCACATCATGTTTTTACCCCATGACAACATAAATGATAAGACCGTACAAATAAGCAATGCCCATTTATACGGACCCTTTACAAGCAATAATCCCAGAATGAACAGGAAGCATACGGCGGCACCTGCATATACAGGACCTGAGGTAAAAGGCTGCTCTCCCCAATAAGTAGGAGCTGACTTACAAAACTGTCTGGCACCTGAAGCGGATAAACCATTTGCGGAAAGCTGGCGGTATAACTCAGAGTCTGTTCCCACGTCATATCCTGATGCATTTCCCATATATCCGGGAATCATAAATGTGAGAGACTCATCAATACCGTAACTCCAGGCTGTGGCATATTCCAGACTCAAACCTTTAGGGTCATCAACGTTATTGTCAGATACCAGATCAGAATGTCCGCCACGCATGGTCTCTTTTACATATTCATTGTTGACAAATACTCTGGAACAGCCCGTTCCCATTCCGATAAGTATAGAAAACAGAAATATGACAGAACCTAATATCAGGTCTTTATACCGTTTCTCCTTTATATGCATATATAGTTCTGACAGATACAGAACTCCAATGAACATAAAAATATAATAGGCCATCTGCGGATGAGGATAGAACCCCATAGTCATGAAAATCATAGTGAGTGATGCTCCAAGGCCATACTTTTTCTGATGGAATATAAAAATGAATCCTGCTACAACCACCGACATCAACGCTATAGACCATGCTTTAGTATGATGTCCTGCCGGTTCAATTATAAAGAAATATGAGGAGAATCCTATGGCAAGACCGCCTACAATAGAAAGCCATCGGTCAATATTAAAAGAACGCAATAAGATGAAGAAACAGCAGAAATAAAGCATAAGTACAAGAGGAAGTCTTGTATTATGAGAAGGATGCAGAATCCTGAATAAAGGCGTCATCAGATTGCTCGACTTGAAATTACCACCGCCAATCTGATAATTCGGCATACCGGAAAACATTGAACCTGTCCACCATGTGTAATTGCCGGTATCCTCATGATACTTTATAGATTCCCTTACTGCCTCCTTAAAATGGATATTATCACCGGCATACAGTTCCTTTCCCTCAAAGACCGGAGCACAATAAACGCATGCTAAAATCGCAAATACTATCAAAGCTACCAAATAAGGCAGATATTTGATTATTTTTTTCTTATCCATAGAACAACTGTGTTTCTGTATCGCGAAAGTACTATTTTTATCCCCATTCACATAACCCGATGAACTTTTTGTTACTTTTTTTGTTACGTTTGCACCAAAAGAACAAAAAATGAAGATAGTAATACTTGGCACAGCATGGCCATACCGTGGCGGACTGGCAGTCTATAATGAGCGTCTGGCGCATGAATTTGCTACAGAAGGTGATGAAGTAACCATATATACATTCACTCTGCAGTATCCCTCATTCCTGTTTCCGGGCAAGACACAATACTCAACTGAACCTGCGCCCTCTAAACTTAAGATTGTGCGCAGTCTGAACTCCATAAATCCGTTAAGCTGGGGCAAGACCGGTCGTGCCATCAGGGCATTGCATCCCGATATTCTTGTTATAAAGTTCTGGCTGCCGTTCATGGCTCCCTGCCTGGGACGTGTGGCACGCATAGTAAAGCGTGGCGGCAAGACTAAAGTGGTTTCAATCCTTGACAATATAATCCCGCATGAGCACCGCCCGGGCGATCGTCTCTTCGGCCGTTATTTCACACGTTCGGTAGATGGTTTTGTAGCTATGTCTGATTCTGTCCTGGAGGATCTCAATCAGTTTGATACCGTTAAGTCCAGAGTGTTCTGCCGTCATCCGCTGTATGACAACTTTGGAGCAAAAGCCTCACGTGAGGAGGCTCTCAAGTTCCTTGGGCTGGACCCGGACCAGCGATATATGCTCTTCTTTGGATTGATTCGTGACTACAAGGGCCTGGACCTGATGCTCAAGGCATATGCTGACAGCCGTTTCCGCAAGATGAACGTGAAACTGATTGTAGCGGGTGAATTCTACAGCGGCTCGGAGAAATACTATGAGATGGAGAAAGAACTTGGACTTGAGGGAATGGTTGTATGGAAGAGTGATTTTGTTCCTGACAGTGAGGTACGTTACTATTTCGGAGCAGCCGACATTATTGTCCAGCCATATAAATCAGCTACTCAGAGCGGAGTGACCCAGATAGCTTATCATTTTGAGAAACCCATGTTGGTTACCAACGTTGGAGGTCTGGCAGAGATTGTCCCTAACGGTAAAGTGGGTTATGTAGTTGAGCCCGACTCTGCCCAAATAGCCGATGCGCTGGTGGATTTCTTTGAGAACAGCCGTCAGGACCAGTTTACTGAGGGAATACTCTCCGAGAAAAAACAGTACGCCTGGTCAAATATGACAAGGTCTGTAAAAAAAGCGGCTGAATAAATCACTCCCAGAGCAGGAAATCCATCCCGCAGTTTTCGGCAAACTGGCGGTCTGAAGGCTGGTCGCCTATCATAAGTGAGCGCTCCATACTTATATCCGGATACTCTTTCATGGCCTGCTGAGCCATTCCCGTATTGGGCTTGCGCATAGGATCACTATCTTCTACAGACGTACAGAGATAGATGCGGTCTATTCTGCCGCCTGCATCAGTAATTGCCTTAAGCATACGTGAATGGATATCCTCAAGCTGTGCCATAGTCATCAGCCCCTTGCCTACACCGCGCTGGTTTGTAACTATGAATATATGCTTGAATGACGCTGAATATCTGCCGATGAAATCGAGAAATCCAGGATTGAAACGGAACTCCTGCCAGCTCTTGACATAATCACCCGGAAGCCATACGTTCACAACCCCGTCACGGTCAAGGAACAGGGTGTCACACTTTTGGAGCAGGGAGTCAGGGATAATCATAACCTTATGTTTGCAGGGAGGAAAGTCTGCGCCAGGGCATAATCATCGGGTATGCCTATATCAATGAAACTGCCGTCTGAGATGAATCCTTTAAGGTGACCGGATGCTGATTCAGGCTCAAGGACATCCTTTTCAAAAGAGAACTTATCCGGTTTACCGTCAAGCAGACCGGCCCTGCAGTCTATACAGTAGATACCACCGTTTATAAGACCTTTCTCACAGTAACGCTTCTCATTGAATGAGCTGATACGGTTATCTGCATCAACAGTGACGGAACCGTAACGTTCAAAACGCTCCATAGGCTTGAGAGCCACGGCAAGAGGGGCCGCACTGCTCTCACGCTGCCGGCACAAGGCGTTAAGGTCAACATCAAAGAATGTATCACCGTTAAGGATGACGCATTGCGGGGCCGCAACCTTGGAAAGAGCCAGTTTTATGCCACCACCCGTACCGAGAGGTGTATCCTCAATGACCCACTCAATGGGAATCGGATAATCCTTCATGGTGTGCTGCACCCAATCAGTTACTACCTCTGACAGATAGCCCAAGGATAGCACTATCTTACCCGGACGGAACGGTTCAATCCATGCCAGCACCCACTCAAGGAAAGGACAGCCCCCTACGGGAGCCATACACTTGGGAACATCACTCACTACGCTGCGCAGGCGTGTACCCAATCCACCGGCAAGAATGACTGCATCAAACATCACTTGTTACCGAAAAGGTTCTCCTCAACTATGGCGCAGATGATATGGCCTATCAGGATATGTGATTCCTGAATACGCGGAGTGCAGTCAGATGGAACCTTGATGCAAAGGTCTGCAAGAGAATCCATCTTGCAGGGTTTGCTGCCGGTGAGACCTATTGACGTGATACCCTTCTCACGACAAACCTTGAGTGCCTCTACAATATTCTCTGAGTTACCTGATGTGGAGATACCTATAAAGACATCACCCTTGGAGCCCTGAGCCTCAACCTGCCTTGAGAACAGATATTTGTAACCTATGTCATTGCCGATGGCTGTCATCACTGATGTATCTGTGCTGAGAGAATGGGCAGGGATGCCGGGACGGGCAAAATAGAACTGGTTGACCAGTTCACCGGCCAGGTGCTGGGCATCGGCCGCGGAACCTCCGTTACCGGCCAGCAGGGCACTGTGACCGTTACGGTATGCATCGGTCATTATCTCTGCAGCCTGGGCTATTTTAGCCAGAATCTCTTCATTATCAAGAATAGCCTGCTTGGTGGCTATAGACTGTGCTATCTCTTCTTTTATGTTCTTCATATCCTTCTTTTTTGCAAAAATATCACTTTTTGTCAACCGTTTACTCATCGGCCGATACCAGTTCATAATCCATCTGTTTCTTCTCCAGGTTGCAGCGGGCCACCTTTACCTTTACGTGGTCACCCAGACGGTAACGCTTACGGGTACGCTGGCCTATGAGGCAGTAATTCTTTTCATCAAATTCAAAATAGTCACCACCAAGTGAACGTATCGGAATCATGCCTTCACACTTGTTTTCTACGATCTCTGCGTAGATTCCCCACTCCGTAACGCCGCTTATCACTGCATCGAACACCTGGCCCATACGGTCTGACATATACTCTACCTGCTTGTACTTGATGCTGGCACGCTCAGCCTGCTCTGCCAGCTGCTCACGGCCGGAGCAGTGTTCACAGTACTCCTCATACTTGGGTTGGCTCACGCTGCGTCCTCCACCTATGTAGCGGGTGAGCAGACGGTGTACCATAAGGTCCGGATAACGGCGTATGGGCGATGTAAAGTGCGTATAGAACTTGAATGCCAGACCATAGTGACCGATGTTCTCCGTGGTATAGCAGGCCTTCTGCATGGAACGGATTGAGATAGTCTCAATGAGTTCCTGCTCTTTCTTGCCCTTGACCTCAGAAAGCATCTTGTTCATGGATTTGGCCATATCCACCGGATCACCCGTAGCCTTGAGCTTGTAGCCGAACTTGGCAACGAAATTCTGCAGGTTCTCCATGCGCTCGGGGTCCGGCTCATCATGTACACGATAGACAAAGGTCTTGGGATTGCCACCCTTGACTTTGCCCACAAACTCCGCTACGGTACGGTTGGCCAGAAGCATGAACTCCTCAACAAGCTGGTTGGCATCCTTTGACTCCTTGAAAAAGACGCTTACGGGATGTCCTTTCTCATCTATGTCAAAACGTACCTCCACACGGTCAAAGCTGAGTGCGCCGTCGGCAAAACGCTTTTGACGCAGTATCTTGGCCAGGCTGTCAAGGGTCATTATCTCCTGCTTGAACTCATCGCCGGGAAGCGGCTCCTTGCCGCCCTGCTGCTCACGCTCTATTATGGCCTGAACCTCCTCATACGCAAAACGGCGGTTGCTGCGGATTACCGTGCGGGCTATGCGGGAGCGTTTTACCACGCCGGCATCAGTCATCTCAAGTATCACGGAGTAGGTTAGTTTATCTTCATCCTGACGCAGTGAACAGAGGTTGTTGCAGAGTTTCTCAGGCAACATGGGTATGGTGCGGTCCACCAGATATATTGATGTGGCACGCTTGAATGCCTCCTTGTCTATGATACTGCCCTCCTGAACGTAATAGCTCACATCGGCAATATGGACACCTACCTCCCAAAGACCCTTCTTGATGGGACGGATGGAGAGAGCATCATCAAAATCCTTGGCATCATGCGGATCAATGGTGAATGTAGTCACGTTACGGAAATCCTCACGACCGGCAAGTGCGGCATCAGTTATTTCCGATGAGATCTCCTCAGCGGCCTGCTCCACATTCTCCGGATAGCTGTAAGGCAGTCCGTATTCAGCCAAGATAGCATGCATCTCAGTATTGTTCTCACCGGCTGCACCAAGTATGTCTATTACCTTTCCTACGGGATTACGGTCAGGGGTATCCGGCCACTCAACCACCTTTACCACGGCTTTCTCTCCGTCACGGCCTTTCTTGAGGCTGGCCAGAGGTATGTAGATATCCTTATCTGACCTATCAGGTGTAACAAGATAGGCAAACTTGCCTTTTACCTGGAGCGTGCCTACGAATGTATCCTTGGCACGTTTGAGAATCTCCGTGACCTCACCCTCAAGGCCTGAATGCGGCTTACGGGCAAACAGCACCACCTTGACGCGGTCACCGTTCACGGCACCGGCTGAGTTGCGCTCTGCCACGAACACATTCTCACTGCCGTCATCGGGCACCAAAAAGTTCTTGCCACCCACACGACGCTGGAGCACACCCTCCAGGAACTTGCTCTTCTGCATAAGCTGAAACTGGCCGTCCTTCTCCTTGAGGAAGCCGTCATCAAGCAATTCCAAGACAATATCCAGACACATGGAACGCATGGGATGCGTCTTGAGTTTAAGCTCATCATACAGCCTCTTGATGCTGATAGAACTCTCCTGATTATCACGGAACCAGTCTGTAACAAGGTCCGTCATTGTCCTGCGGTTTAAACGGACACCGCCTTTGTATGATCTGCCCATAGAGCGTTTGTTCTTTATATTGTCACGAAGATACAAAAAGATACAAAAGGGGACGGTTCTGTTTTGTACTATTTTCAAAAGATTTTTAGCAACTCATTACAAGTGCTCAAAATAGTACAAAACAGAACCGTCCCCTTTTGTATCTTTTGCTTCAGAGGCCCAGGTCTGAAACATTAAGCTGCAGCAGTTCCATCTTGCGTTTTATGACAGGCACCTCATTCTGTATGAAATCAGCACGCATGTTACGCAAAACTATTTCCTTGGCTCCATCGGCCACGAAGTAACCGATACCACGCTGATTATAAATGACGCCGTCCATTGTCAGTTTTTCATAACTGCGCATGGCGGTATTGGGATTCACGCCCAACTCGGCGCCCAATTCACGCACAGACAATATTCTGTCTCCCTCCTTCAGTTCTCCGCTCAGAATCCTTTCAGCGATTCTATCGGCTATCTGAAGATAAATAGGTTTGTTTTCACTGAATTCCATAATAGTCCTTTTTTGATTATAATTTCATCCTTTTAATTCTAAGCCATACAAAGAAAAGCAAAAAGCTGTTTAATATGATATCCCATATGGTATCAATCAAAGAGAGATGGCTCCATACCCACGCACTTAACGGAAATGCGTTACTGAATGACTCAAAAGAATAGTCTAAATATCCTGCGTTTCCCATATGATACAAGTTCTCCATATGTGCTAAATATGCGGCCAAAGGAGCCATAACAAGTTTAAATGCCATAGCGATCAAAATAACACTACCTAGTGTCTTGCCGGTTTTTGATGTCTTGAAGATAAGTGCACCTAGAAGAAAAACGAGCGGTATCCGGATTATATCATCTAAGAAAAGACACGGATTTGAAATTGACCCGAAATTATTGAGCAGTGTGCTTAAAGATTCAGCCTGCATTCCCGCCAAGGTTGACTTATACTCATCAATTGAATAAATGAAACTGAACAACGATACATTACAGTTTGCATCAAACATGCAGACCATAACATCCAGACCCAAATAGATAAGGATGTATATAAAAGGCATCACAATGCATGTTATCAGTATCATTGAAATATATTTTTCAAGTTTTGAAACCGGCAACAAAAGGAAAGCTGAACCTTCTTTACGGTCTGTGAGGTGTCCATACAATCTGGAAGGAGCATTTATCAGCATTATTATGCCAAACAAAACAAAAAGGCCCATGCGGAAATCTATCTCCATGCCTTGCCACTTACCCGTCCTCATTAATGTAAGTACGCCGCTAAACACCTCGCAAGAGATAGGCATAGTACTGATTACCAGCAATGTAATGCCATATCTGGATACAAAAGAATCAAAATCACTCTTTAAATAGCGCCAGAACCTGTTTAAACTGAATACATCGTTTTCCATAGTTATGATTCTTTATTGTTAAACATCTCCTTGATTAAATCCTTATGCAGGTGAACCGTGTTGAACAGAGCCTCTATATTCACCTTACTCTCAATGCCAGTTGTATTGCGAAGCACCTGTATACAACCTCCAGGAATGGATTCTGAATACAATGCTTCATCATCAACCGCCGATGAATAATCAAAATAGAGCCTTTGAGTAATTTCATCAAGCGATGCATTAAGCAGCACATCCCTGCGATCAAGAATAATGATGGGGTCTATCAAGGCCTCAAGGTCACGAACCTGATGGGTAGAAATAAGCAGAGTAGAATCATCGGAAGTATATTTGGATACCGCCTTGCGGAACTGTGCCTTGGAAGGGATATCCAGACCGTTTGTAGGCTCATCCATAAGGAGATACCTGGCATTGCAGGCAAGTGCAAAACTGATGTAGGTCTTCTTAAGCTGGCCGTATGACATGCGGTCCATACGTATGTTATCATCATTCTCAAATATCTCCATTATCTTGCGGAACTTGTTCAGGTCAAAATTTGTCCAGAACTGCCCCTGATCTGCGGCATAATCCAAAGCTTTTGTCTTTACGGCAGCCACCTCATCAGGCAGATAATAGATATTGGAAAGAAAAGAGGGTTTGCGATCAAAAGGATTATATCCATCTATATCAATAGAACCTTCATTTACCTTCTTAAGGCCTGCCAGCAATGTCAGCAAAGTGGTTTTTCCCACTCCGTTCTCACCCAGAAGACCATAAATGCACCCTTCTTCCAGCTTCATTGAAATGTCTTTCAGCACCATGTTATCACCGTAACTGAAAGCAAGTTTCTTAATCGTAATCATAATATTAACAGTGTTTCTCCTTTTGCTTATTGGTGTATTAATTCACTAAGACACCACAAATATATCACGTAATTCTTGTTCACGCAGTATGATTAACTGTATTTAACACTGAAGGTGCAAACTTTCTACACGAAAGCATGACCATTTTTGATATGTCAGCTTTTATCCATATATTTGCCGCATCTCAGTAACCACATCTTAATTACTATACTATGGAAAAAGACCATTTGTTTGAACTAGCCGAGAGTTACATTTCCCAAACGGGAATATCGGTTTTCCTGACAGGAAGAGCCGGAACCGGAAAAACCACCTTTCTTAAATATATAGTAGAGAACACACCTAAACGTTGCGTGGTGCTTGCGCCTACAGGTGTGGCTGCAATAAATGCCGGCGGCGTAACCATACACTCGTTTTTCCAATTGCCACTCTGCCCTTATCTGCCTGATGTCAAGGAACTTGTAACAGAGTACCAGTTACCTGATGCACGCCGCCAGCTGAAAAAAGAGAAACTCAAGATCATAAAAACACTTGACCTTCTTATAATAGATGAGATATCCATGGTCCGCGCCGACCTGCTCGATGCGGTAGATGCAGTGATGCGCAGATACCGCCGCAATGACCGGCCTTTTGGAGGAGTACAGCTACTCATGATAGGTGATGCGCATCAGCTTCCGCCTGTAGTAACGGAACAGGAGGAGCCGTGGCTCAAGAGAGTCTATCCGTCACCTTTTTTCTTTCACTCAAAGGTGATGCAGCAACTGCAGTACGTGACAATAGAGTTGCAGACGGTTTACCGCCAATCAGACACCTCGTTCCTTCAGATACTCAACAATATCAGGGACGGATTGATGGACAACGCAACTTACCGGTTGCTCAACAGCCGCCTTGATCCGCGTTTTGACCCTGATGACACTTATGCGGCATCGGGCAATCGCTGGATACGCCTTACAACCCACAACCGTCAGGCCGACAACATAAACCAACAGAAGATGGAAAGCCTCAAAACACGCCTTTTCACCTTCTATGCTGAGATTGAGGGTAAATTCCCAGAGAACTCGCTGCCAGCGGAGAAGGTCCTCCAACTCAAGGAGGGTACGCAGGTAATGTTCCTTAAGAATGACTCCCGCGAGGGCCATTACTACAACGGAAAGATAGCCACCGTAACAGAGATTGATTATGATGACGGCATAACGGTAACCGATGAAAACGGCGAGGAGATAAATGTTCCGCTTGAGAAGTGGGAGAACATACAGTATGAAATAGACAAGGATACCAAGGAGATTGTTCCCAAGGTTGACGGCACATTCACCCAATATCCGCTGCGTGCAGCCTGGGCTGTAACCATCCATAAGAGCCAGGGCCTTACGTTTGACCATGTCATCATTGATGCGGCATCGGCCTTTACGTTCGGACAGGTATATGTGGCTCTTTCACGATGCCGCACCCTTGAGGGTATTGTGTTGAGCAGCCCTATCTCACAATCCTGCCTGTTCAACAACAGTGACGTATCAGGATTCCATGAGCAGTTCATGCCGGTATCTGAGATGGAAAGAAAGTTTGATGAATTCCGCGCTGCCTACTATATGAACATTCTCAAGGAGTGTTTCAGTTTCAATGAGTTGGAAAGACTTTCCGGCTGGATAGGAGGATTATTCAGGAACCACCTTAAGAACACCTACCCCGAACAGACTGCCAGACTGGAAGAGAACCGCCAACGCATAAGGGATATGGAGAATATTGCAGAAAAATTCCGCAGGGAGCTGGACAGTATAGGAGCCGATAACAGACCACATATCAATGAGAGAGTTTCAAAAGCAGCCGGATATTTCATGCCCATACTTATGGATGCGGCAGCTGAAATAACCCCGATAATGTCTGTCTCCGTTGACAACAAGGAGGTAAAGAAGACGCTTACGGAGGCATCGGGAGAACTGCTGCCGCAACTCGCCATGCACCTGCAGAGCATGAGAGAGATACAGGAAACGGGATTCAGTATAGAATCATACCTTAGAATAAGGAATGATGCCCTGTTGTCATCAAAGCCAAAATCCTCAATCAAGAAGATAAAGGAACCCAAACCAGTAAAGGAAAAGGTTGTGAAGACCAAACCCACCATTGAGGAAATCTACTCTGACAACCGCCATCCCGAACTCATTCAGCCGCTCATAGATTGGCGTACTGAACAATATATGGCTCAGAACATACGCGCCTACTGGGTGCTCACCCAGCGAACCCTATTGGAAATAGCCGATACCTGCCCCACCACCAAAGAGGAACTTCTGGCAGTAAACGGTTTCGGCCCCGCCAAATGGAAACAATACGGTGAGGAAATCCTGGATCTGATAAAAACACATCGTACACATTAGGGTTGATTCCTATTGTGGAAATAATCCTGAGTGCACAGAACTATCCCTAATGTGTACGCTTAAAATTCTGCGAGGTGCATGTCACCCTTCTCGGCCAGGGCCTTGTGCAGAGCAAAGGCTTTGTCCAGGGCGTGGCTGGTCTGGCCTTTCTGAGCTATCTTGAGGTAATCCCACATGAGCTGCTTGTAGTCAGGATGCACGCAGTTCTCAATGATGCACTTGGCGCGCTCGGCAGGTGACTTTCCGCGCAAATCGGCAATACCCTGCTCAGTGATGAGTACCTTTACACTGTGCTCGTTGTGGTCCACGTGTGAGCACATGGGAACGATGGCGCTGATCTTGCCTCCCTTGGCTACTGACGGGCAACTGAAGATTGAGATGAATGCATTGCGGGTGAAATCAGCCGATCCGCCCACACCGTTCATCATCTTGACACCGCTTACGTGAGTTGAGTTGACGTTGCCGTAGATATCGGCCTCAAGGGCAGTGTTCATTGCGATCAGACCCAGACGGCGTGCCACCTCAGGGCTGTTTGATATCTCGGTAGGACGGAGCACCAGCTTGTCCTTGAAGAAATCCATGTCATCATAGATGCCCTGCAGGGTCTCGTTGCTTACGCTCAGTGATGAACTTGAACCGAACTTGCAGTGACCCTCACGCATCAGATTGATGACTGAATCCTGGATAACCTCAGTGTACATCTGGAATGCGGGAACTGAAGGATCCTCACCCAGAGCACCCAGAACGGCGTTTGCCACATTACCTACACCGCTCTGCAGAGGCAGGAAGGTAGAAGGAATGATGCCGCGCTTGAGGTCACTGATAAGGAACTGGGCTACGTTGTGGCCAATCTGGAGTGTGGTCTCATCAGGAGCGGTAAAGCCACGTGCCTCATCGGGGATATTGACTTCAACCACACCTAGTATCTTGGCAGGATCAACCTGTATGTAATCCTTTCCGATGTGGTCACTGGGCTGATAAACGGGAATCTCCCTGCGATAAGGGGGATCAGCGGGCTCGTATATGTCATGCAGACCCTTGGCGCAACGGGCGTGGGCTGCATTGAGTTCAATTATGATCTTATCGGCCAAGCGGGCTACGGTGGGAGCTATACCCACACCTGCGGTTACCCAGATCTTACCGTCATCGGTCACATCAAAGGCCTCCATGATGCCGATGTTCAGCTTGCCGTAGAAACCGTAACGCATCTCCTGTGCCATGTGGCTCAGGTTGATGTCATTGTATGCAATCTCGCCGTTGTTGACAGCGGTACGGAAATCCTTGTTGGTGGTGTAAGGCGCACGGTAGCGCAGGGCATGCTCGCGCGACAGGATACCGTCACATGAATCACCGGTGGATGCACCGGTAAACAGACTTATCTGGAACTCCTGGCCCTTCTCATGGAGTTCATGGGCCATCAGACCAATCTCATGGGTTACTGCCTTAGGGGTTCCTGCGGGTGTAAAACCGCTCAGACCTACATTGTCACCATTCTTGACGAAACGTGCTGCCTCAGCAGCGGTGATTCTTTTGAAAGCCATTTTTATATGTTTTTTACTTGTTTGATGTCAAAAAACTGAAAACGGTGCAAAATTAAGCATATCCTTATTTAAAAGCAAGAGCACACTTGCCCAAATCCGTATTACTTATAACAGAAAATGAGTAACTTCGCGGCCGGAAAGAGAATGGAATATGGAAGAACAGGCTAAGAAACTTTTCATTGAGACATACGGCTGCCAGATGAATGTGGCCGACAGTGAGGTTATAGCATCAATCATGCGCATGGCGGGTTACGAGCCTATAGATAACATTGATGAGGCCGATGCCATATTCCTGAACACCTGTTCCATACGTGAAAACGCCGAGCAGAAGATATGGAACCGCCTGGAGGCTCTGAATGCCATGAAAAAGAAGAAAAAGAGCCTTTTCATCGGTGTTATGGGCTGTATGGCGGAGCGCACCAAAGAGGATCTGACAGAGAACCATCACGTAGATGTGGTGTGCGGTCCAGACGCCTATCTTTCACTGCCTGACCTGATGGCGCAGGTTGAAGCCGGACACAAGGCCATGGACGTGGAACTATCCACTACCGAGACCTACCGCGACATTATTCCGGAGCGTATCTGCGGCAACCATATAAGCGGATTTGTATCAATCATGCGCGGCTGCAACAATTTCTGCCACTACTGCATAGTGCCTTACACCCGCGGACGTGAGCGTAGCCGTGATCCGCAAAGCATACTGAACGAGGTGCTGGACCTTAAGAAAAAAGGTTACAAAGAGGTTACCCTGTTGGGCCAGAACGTAAACTCATACAGGTTTGAAAACGGAGAGTCAACGGTGGGATTCCCCCAGTTGCTGCGCATGGTTGCGGAGGCTGTTCCCGGCATGAGGGTAAGGTTCACCACATCACACCCCAAGGATATGAGCGACGAGACCATGCATGTGATTGCAGAGGTTCCCAATATATGCCGCCACATACATCTGCCCGTGCAGAGCGGCAGTTCACGGATACTGAAACTGATGAACCGCAAATATACCCGCGAGTGGTATCTTGAAAGGGTTGATGCAATTAAACGGATCATCCCTGACTGTGGCCTTACTACCGATATGTTCACAGGCTATCACTCTGAAACAGAGCAGGATCACGAGGAGAGCCTGTCACTCATGCGCGAGTGCCGTTTTGACGCCTCATTCATGTTCCGCTACTCAGAGCGTCCCGGTACCTACGCCAGCAAACACCTGCCCGATGATGTGCCGGAGGAGATTAAGATACGCCGCCTGAACGAAATGATTGAGCTGCAGAACCAGCTCTCATTGGAACGCAACCGCGAATGCATAGGAAAGGAGTATGAGGTGCTTGCTGAAGGTTACTCCAAACGCTCCCGCGAACAACTGTACGGGCGTACTGAGCAGAACCGCACCGTGGTGTTTGACAAGGGCAGCCACAGACCGGGAGATTTTCTTACAGTCCGTATTACTGACGCCACCTCTGCCACACTATTTGGAATTGAGAATTGAGATTTACGCAGGTTCCGCGTATTAATTCTCAATTCTCAACTCTAAATTCTCAATTTTAAACTCTCTATTATCATTTTTTACCTCAAAAAACTTGACAAGGGGGTATTCACGGTATTATCTTTGCGGTCGCTTTGCGCCTACGCGTGCGAATAATATGGTGACAAAGCACTTTCCGGAATGGTATATCAGGATTTCAAGCCTTGTCCGTTATGTGGAGCGTCAGGACAGATTCCCTACGCAAACTGCACAGATTTCATGGTTAGCAAAGAATCATTCTATCTTTTGCGCTGCCCTGATTGTTGTGTGGTTTATACCCTGGATCCTCCGCAGGAAGAAGATATGAAACCATATGACAAGCTAAACCTGAAACTTAAACTGGGGGATTCACCAAATGGTCTGACAGGCAAGCTTTATTACCACATCAGAAACCTTATGCTCAAGCGGAAGGAAAAGATTGTTAAGACACAAACATATCGCACCACCGGTTCACTTCTGAATTATGGAGCAAAAACAGGATTCTTTTCACACCTGATGGAGAAACACGGATGGAAAGTTACATCTATTGAAAAATATCATGAAGAAAGACAGTTTTCTATGGAGATGTTCCAACACCGCATGATAGATGTACCCATGCTGTATTCCTTACAGCCAGGTACATTTGATGTGATTACGATGTGGCACGTTTTTGAACATACTCATCATCCCGATGAACTGCTGAACAAGTTCTATGAACTGCTTAGACCTGGAGGAGTACTTATAATGGCATGCCCTAACATCAACTCAACTGATGCTATTCATTATGGCCCCTTTTGGGCTGCTTATGATGTACCCAGACATCGATGGCATTTTAATCCAAGTTCTTTAACAACGCTGGCACAAAACCACGGATTCACACTTATGCATCACGAGAGAATGCCTTTTGACAGTTTCTATATTTCTGTTCTTTCAGAAAGGAATTTAAGGCACAGGATGGCCTTTCTGCGTGGAATGATTGAGGGTCTGTACTCTTGGTTCGTATCCCTTTCCAACCGCGGAAAAAGCAGTTCAATTGTTTATGCATTCAGAAAAAGATAACGCAAGAACCATATGACCAAACAGAAAAAAAGAAAGAAGATAGACCTGCTGTTCATAACAGCCTGCATCAGCACTTCACTGGTTCTGCTGCTAATAGGTATTGTGGCATTACTGCTGCTCACAGCAAGCGACCTGTCACGCCATCTCAAACAGGAAATGGCCATTGAGGTGATTCTTAAGGAAAATATCACTGATTCACAATTCAGTTCACTTAAAAGGAGCATTGAAGCGTCACCTTACTGTTCCACCTGCTCATTCATTTCAAAGGATGATGCATTGGAAAACATGACCAAAGTAATGGGTACAGATCCTTCACAATTCCTTGAATACAATCCTTTTTATGCATCGCTCACCGTAAGGCTGGAGGCCAATTATGCCTGCAATGACAGTCTGAAAAACATTGAAAAGATAATCTCTGCAAAGGAAGGAGTACGTGAGGTTACCTGGCAGAAAGACCTTCTGGATATAATAAACAGCAACATACGCAAGGTGGTCGGCATCCTGCTTATATTGGCGGTCATTTTATCTCTGGTATCATTCACTCTGATAAACAATACCATCAAACTCACCATTTACTCACAACGTTTTATCCTTTACTCCATGAAACTGGTTGGAGCCAAATGGTCATTTATACGCAAACCTTTTATAACAAGAAACTTGTGGATAGGTCTAGTTTCCGGTTTGCTCTCCTGCATAATAATCTGGTATGGACTCAAAATAGGTCTCAAGTATGAACCTTGGCTTATAATGCTGGCCGAACCAGGAATCTTAATCCCTGTTTTTGCAGTGGTAATTCTGATCGGTCTGCTCATAACAGGCATATGTGCCCTGCACTCCGTAAACCGTTTTCTAAGGATGAAATCAGGAGAACTTCACTACGTATAATCAAAAAAACTATGAATATGGACAAGAAAAAACTGGCATTTACCAAGACAAATTTCATTCTGACAGCTATCGGAATGGCAATCATCATCATCGGTCTGTTGCTGATGACAGGTCCTAACTGTACCAACGAGTATTTTGAGCCTGACATATTCAGCGTCAGGCGCATAAAAGTTGCTCCAGTTGTAACCTTTATTGGCTTCATAATCATAATTGTGGCTATTGCATACAAGCCTAAAAATGAAAAAGAGGAGAACGATAAACAATGAACTGGTTTGAATCACTTCTTTTAGGATTGTTGCAGGGATTGACAGAATATCTGCCAATAAGCAGCAGCGGACATCTGGCTATAGCATCATCACTGTTCGGAATAGACGGGGAGCAGAATCTGGCATTTACAGTTCTGGTTCACGTAGCTACCGTGCTGAGTACCCTGGTTATCCTGTGGAAAGAAATTGTATGGATTTTCCGTGACCTTTTTACCAGACAGTCATGGAAGAGTTTCGACAATCTGAATGAAGGCACGCGCTATGCCATCAACATTATCATCTCAATGATTCCGGTAGGTATAGTAGGTGTTTTCTTCAAGGACAAGATTGAGGCCGTTTTCGGCTCAGGTACAACAGTTGTGGGTTATTGTCTGCTTGTAACGGCAGCACTGCTTACATTCTCATATTACGCAAAACCGCGCCAGAGGGAACAGATTTCAGGATGGCATGCCTTCATCATAGGCATTGCACAGGCAGTGGCTGTCCTTCCGGGTATTTCACGTTCAGGCTCCACTATTGCCACAGGAATTATGCTGGGCAACAAGAAGGAACGCCTGGCCCAGTTCTCTTTCCTGATGGTAATACCTCCGATACTTGGTGAGGCATTGCTTGATATGAAAGACCTGGTTGAAGCCGGAGCAGGTACTTCCGGCAGTGAAACCGGCATCGGTGTGCTTGCCATAGGCTTCATAGCAGCATTCCTTTCAGGATGCGCAGCCTGCAAATGGATGATATCAATCGTCCGCAAGGGTAAGTTGATCTGGTTTGGAGCTTATTGCGCCTTAGCAGGAATACTGACACTTTTATTCCTCTAAGCAGATGGATTTTCAGGAAGGAGTAATCATAGCGTTTGACAAGCCATACCGCTGGACATCATTCGATGTAGTGGGTAAGGTCCGCTGGCTGATATGCCGCCGTCTTGGAGTAAAGAAACTCAAGGTGGGGCATGCCGGAACATTGGATCCTCTTGCTACAGGTGTACTGATTGTATGTACAGGCAGGGCTACCAAACGCATTGAAGAACTCCAGTCCGGCACAAAGGAGTACTATGCTACCATAAGGCTCGGTGCAACCACACCCTCATACGATCTTGAAAAGCCCATTGACGCCACCTATCCTACGGAACATATTACACGTGAGATGGTGGAGCAGGTCTTGGAGCGTTTCAAAGGAAAAATTGAACAGGTTCCCCCCACATTTTCAGCCTGCAAGGTGGACGGCAAACGCGCCTACAAAATAGCCCGTAAAGGTGATGAGGTGGAGCTGAAGCCAAAGACTCTGGTCATTGACGAGATAGAACTTACCCAATGCAATCTGCCTGATATAACTATCAGGGTTGTTTGCAGTAAGGGTACATACATAAGGGCTCTGGCACGTGACATTGGACAGGCTCTTGAGAGCGGTGGACATCTGATAGCCTTGAGGCGTACCCGGGTGGGTGATTTCAAGGTTGAGGATTGCCTTAATCCGGAAAAGTTCAGCGAGTGGCTGGACACCGCTGAGATAGAGATTACTGATTCAATTGAAAATTGAAAATTGAAAATTGAAAATTGAAAATTAATAACAACATAACAAAAAAAGGGAATGAAACTATCACAATTCAAATTCAAACTCCCAGAAGACAGGATTGCACAGTATCCTGTAGAACACCGCGACGAATCAAGACTGATGGTCGTGCACAAGAAAAGCGATGAGATTGAACATGTACTGTTCAAAGACATCCTGAACTATTTTGATGAAAAGGACGTTTTCGTATTCAATGACACCCGCGTATTCCCTGCCCGCATGTACGGCAATAAGGAGAAGACAGGTGCCTGCATTGAGGTTTTCCTGCTGCGTGAGCTGCGTGAGGAGAACCTGTTGTGGGACGTTCAGGTGGATCCGGCCCGCAAGATCCGTATCGGAAACAAACTTTACTTTGGTGAGGACAATTCAATGGTGGCCGAGGTGATTGACAACACAACATCACGCGGCCGAGTACTCCGTTTCCTCTATGACGGACCGCATGATGAGTTCAAGAAGGCACTCTATGCACTTGGAGAGTCACCTATCCCCACCTATCTGAAGCGCAAAGCCTGCGCATGGTCATACAACCAGGATGGTACGGTTAATCCTGTGCCCACAGCACAGATGACCAGCAATGATTACAGTGATGACGAGTGCTTCCAGACCATATTTGCAGAGAATGAGGGTGCTGTTACAGCTCCAACCGCCGGTATGCACTTTAGCCGTGAACTCATGAAGCGCATGGAAATAAAGGGGATAGACCGCGCATTCATAACCATGCACTGCGGCCTGGGTAACTTCCGCGAGATTGACGTGGAGGACCTGACCAAGCACAAAATGGAATCAGAACAGATGTTCGTAACAGAGGAGTGCACAGAGATTGTGAACAAGGCCAAACTGGGCGGACACAAGATATGCGCCATAGGCAATACTGTAAACCGTGCCCTTGAAACAGTGGTTGGTACAGACCATCTGATCAAGCCGTTTGACGGATGGACCAACAAGTTCATATTCCCGCCATACGATTTCAGCGTGGCTGACAGCATGGTAAGCAATTTCCAGCTGCCTGAATCAGTACAACTAATGCTCACCTGCGCATACGGAGGTTACGATAAGATCATGGCCGCATACAACCTGGCTGTCAAGGAGGGTTACCGCTTTGGCTGCTACGGTGACGCAATGCTGATTACAGACTGATACTGATGGCTACGTTGTACCTTTCACTAGGAACCAATCTGGGTGACAGACGGTCCAATCTGGAGGCCGCCATCACTCACATTGCCCGTGAAGTGGGTACGGTAGTATCGGCATCCGATATTATTGAAACGGAGCCGTGGGGATTTGACAGTCCAAACCAGTTCCTGAACATGGCGGTAAAGGTGCAGACAAACTTGCAGCCTCTTGAGGTATTACGCACCACTCAGGAAATTGAACGGACACTGGGACGCAACCACAAAACGGTGAGCGGAGAGTATCATGACCGCCTTATTGACATAGACATCCTGTTGTATGACGATCTTGTCATGAACACACCCCAACTCACCATACCCCACCCGCGTATGTTTCAACGCCGGTTTGTCATGGAACCGCTGGCACAGATTGCACCTGAACTGGTAAAGAACTGACTATGGCAGACAATTATCTGGAGAAACATTATGAGGACTATCTCAGGCGCAAGGCGGCTTGGGAAAAGACCCGCAAACATAAGCCCAATATCCAAAAGCCGGAAGAACCGGAGGATGAGGCTTTGTAAGAAGTATAACTGATTATGAGAAAACTGTAATACTGACCTTATGAAAGCAATTATATTGAACTCGGGATTAGGACACCGGATGGGGTCCATTACTGACACCCATCCTAAATGCATGACCGAGATTTCATCAGACAATACAATCCTGAGCCGACAACTCAAGAAACTGGTCGCATTCGGAATAGACCAGGTTATAATGACTACCGGATATTACAACGGTATTCTTGAAGAGTACTGCAGCGGATTGCATCTGCCTATAAAGTTCACCTTCGTGAACAACCCGTTATACGACAAGACCAATTATATATACAGCATCTATTGCGCCAAAGACCTGCTCAAGGATGATGACGTAATCCTGATGCACGGCGACCTGGTGTTTGAGCCGCTGGTATTGGAAGCTATTCTCAAAAGCGATGTCAGTTGCATGGCTGTTAGCAGCACATTGCCACTGCCTGATAAAGACTTCAAAGCAGTTATAAAGGACGGACATATTGAGAAAGTGGGCATTGAGTTCTTTGACAAAGCCATGGCAGCCCAGCCTCTGTACAAGATTCTTAAGGAGGATTGGCTGGTATGGCTCGAAAACATAGAAAAGTTCTGTGAGAATGACAACCGCAATTGTTATGCCGAGAACGCATTCAATGAGGTATCGGACCGTTGCCACATCTATCCGGTCGATATCAAGGATATGCTGTGTGCCGAGATTGACACACCCCAGGATCTTGAAGTTGTCAGCGCCCGTGTCAAAGAGGTCAACAACCGTACGGTTTATATGTGCTGCTCGACCGACTACATCCATAGTGGACACATAGCCATAATTAACAAAGCCTGCCGTTTGGGTCGATTGACCATCGGCGTACTCTCCGATGAGGCCGTAGCAAGTTACAAACGCTATCCGCTGCTGCCGTTTGAGGAGCGCAAATCACTATTTGAGAACATAGCCGGAGTTGAAAAGGTTATAGAACAGAAGGCTCTCAGTTATGCCGATAACCTTAAACTCCTAAAGCCCGATTACGTTGTTCACGGTGATGACTGGGTAGAAGGTTTCCAGAAACCTATCCGAGAGGAGGTCGTCAAAGTTCTCGGTGAATACGGCGGAAAACTGGTAGAATACCCGTACTCATCGGATCCCAAGTATAAACAACTGGATGCTACACTGCGTGCCGAGCTGTCCATGCCCGATATGCGCCGCGGCCGATTGCGCAAACTCATATCAATGAAAGGCCTTGTAACGGCAATGGAAGCCCACAGCGGTATAACCGGCCTGATAGTTGAGAAGACAACCGTTCTCCAGGAAGGCAAGACCTATCAGTTCGATGCCATGTGGATCAGTTCTCTCTGCGACTCCACCGCAAAAGGCAAACCCGACATTGAACTGGTGGACATGACCAGCCGTTTCCGCACCATTGACGATATCATGGAGGTAACCACCAAACCCATCATATTTGACGGTGACACCGGCGGTCTGACCGAGCACTTTGTTTATACGGTCCGTTCTCTTGAACGTATGGGTGTATCTATGGTTATCATAGAGGACAAGACAGGACTTAAGAAAAACTCCCTGTTCGGTACCGAGGTCAAGCAGACACAGGATACAATAGAGAACTTCTGTGAGAAGATCAAGGCAGGAAAGCGTGCCCAGAAGACCAAGGAATTCATGATATGTGCCCGCATAGAAAGCCTTATCCTGGAACAGGGCATGGACGACGCTCTGAAACGCGCATTCGCCTTCAGCAAAGCCGGAGCCGATGCCATCATGATCCACTCCCGCAAGAAAGATCCGGCCGAAATCTTTGAGTTCGTGGAGAAGTTCAGAAAGGAGAATACGGTAACTCCTATTGTCGTGGTGCCCACATCCTTCAATACAGTTACCGAGGAGGAGTTCAAGCAACGAGGCGTAAACGTGGTCATCTACGCAAACCAGCTTACACGTACCGGATTCCCCGCCATGCAGAATGCGGCACGTACCATACTGGAACACCATAGAGCCAAGGAGTGCGATGACATGTGTATGAGTATAAAGGAAATTATCACCTTAATCCCCGAAGAGTAATGATCAGACCTGAATTCTTTATCAACACTTTGGGAAAACACGGCATCGATTTCTTTGCCGGAGTGCCCGACAGTCTGCTCAAGAATATCTGCGCATATATTACAGATCACTTTAATGCTGAGCATAACATCATTACCGCCAATGAAGGTGCGGCAATAGGACTCGCTGCCGGCCATTACCTGGCTACAGGTAAGCCCGCCTGTGTTTACATGCAGAACAGCGGCGAGGGCAATGCCGTAAACCCCTTGGCATCACTTACCGACAAGGAGGTCTACAACATTCCCGTACTGCTGGTAATAGGATGGCGAGGCCGCCCCGGCGTTCATGATGAGCCGCAACACGTCAAGCAGGGAAAGATAACAACTGCACTTCTGGATGTGATGGGCATCAGTTATGAAGTCCTGTCCAAGGATGAAAATGAAGCTGCCATTCAGATTGACAAAGCAGCCAAGGCCCTCCAAAACAAGGATGTATTTGCCCTTGTGATTGAGAAAGATACTTTCGATGATTATAAACTCCAGAACGTTGAAAGCAACAACCTGACAATGTCTCGTGAAGAGGCAATCCAGGCGGTTGCATCGGCCCTGGCCCCCAAGGACGTGATTGTTAGTACCACAGGTATGATTAGTCGCGAACTCTTTGAGTACCGTACTGCAATGAACCAAGGTCATGAACGTGATTTCCTGACCGTAGGTTCAATGGGACATGCCAGCCAGATTGCATTGGGCATTGCATTGGAAAAAAAGGACCGCAAGGTCTGGTGTTTTGACGGCGACGGAGCAACCATCATGCATATGGGTTCACTTGCCATAGTGGCAAGCAAGAAACCCGCCAACTACATACATGTGGTTTTCAATAACGGAGCCCACGACAGCGTAGGCGGCCAGCCCACAGTCGGTCTTAAGATAGACCTTCCGGCCGTAGCCAAGGCTGTCGGTTATGCCAACACTTACAGTGTGGATAACAGAAAAGCATTGGATGACATTCTAGGCAATGTAAACAGCATTGAAGGTCCCGTTTTGATAGAAGTGAAAGTCAAGAAAGGAAACCGCAAAGACCTGGGACGTCCCACAACAACCCCGATTGAGAACAAGGAAGCACTGATGGAGTTCCTTAAGAAATGAAGTTATGCAAAAGATAATAGAGGGTATAGACAAATTGCAGGAGATACTTGAAGCCATTAACAGCCGCAAAATGTTTATGGTAATAGACTCCTCATATCCGTTCCTGAACATAAAAGAGCGGATAGAACAGACATCCGTCACTAAGGTCTGTTTCTCAGATTTCAGTCCAAACCCTCTGTTTGAAGACGTCTGTAAGGGTATAGACCTGTTCAGCGCACAAAACTGTGATGCAATCCTTGCCGTAGGAGGCGGCAGTTCCATAGATGTGGCAAAGTGCATCAAGCTGGCAGTACTTGCAGCCGAAGGCAGTGATGCCCTTATTCCGCCTCTTGTATCCAAACAGGTTGAAATAGAGGGAAAACGCATACCTTTCATTGCCATTCCCACTACAGCTGGAACCGGAAGTGAATCAACCCACAATGCAGTAATGTACTACCAGGGATCAAAACAGACAGTGACAAATGACGGAGTCCTTCCTGATTATGCACTGCTTGAACCCAAGGTTCTTGCCACCCTTCCGCTGTACCAGAAGAAGTGCACCATGCTGGATGCCCTCTGCCAAGGCATAGAGAGTTGGTGGTCGGTCAATTCCACCGATGAAAGCAAGGGTTATGCAAAAACCGCGGTTGAACTCATTACCAAAAACTGGCGAAAGTACATATTCGACAATGATTCCCGTGCTGCCTCACAGATAATGCTGGCAGCCAACTATGCCGGACGCGCCATAAACATATCGGCCACTACCGCAGCCCATGCCATGAGTTACAAGATAACGTCTATGTACAAACTTCCTCACGGTCATGCTGTCGCAGTCTGCCTTCCGGAGATATGGGAGTACATGACAGCCCATCCGGAACACTGCATCGACCCCAGAGGCAAGGAGTATCTGACCGATATATTCAACCAAATATCCAAGGGACTTGGAACAACCGGACCAAAGGAGTCAATCGCCTTTGTCCGCAATATGATGAACGAAATGAATATGGAGAATCCTGTTGCTGTCAACAGGGAACAGGAATTGGATATTCTTGCGGGTTCTGTAAACCCTGTACGTTTAAAAAACAATCCAATCTCCATCAACGAACAAACAGCTTGGTATTTATACAATCGAATCGTCTTGTAATTTGCCTGGTTATGAAAAAGATTCTAACTGCATGCTATAATCTGAAGGATAGGGTAAAATTGAGATTGCAACTATTTCTCTATAACCTATATCTAAAAAGGCTTATTCCTAAAGTAGCCAAACGCAGGCCTGTCAAGATTATGTTTTATGTCAACAATCTCTCTATGTGGAAAAGTGACAAATTGTTGATACTTCTTAATCAAGATGACAGATTCGATCCTTTTGTGGTTTCCTTTTTGTATTCCAATAACTCCATTCAGGATAATCGCGAAATTGAGCATGATATCTTTACTCACTTTTCTTCTTTAGGAGTTCCCGTTTCAAGTGGATTTGACTTTGAAGAGTACCAACTATATCCTGTTACCAACTTCAATGCAGATATCATCTTCTATCCACAACCCTACTTGAACAAAGTAAAAGATATACCACGCAATGTTCTCTTATCTTACATCCCCTATTGTTTTGAGATGGAAGATATGAAACATTTCTTCTATAATACAGTATATCAAAATATATGTTGGAAGTTGTTTGTTCCTTCTCCTTTGCACAAAGAGTTGAAAGCCAAATATAACAGTAATCATGGTTCAAATGTAGTTGTGGCAGGAAACCCACTGGCTGATTATTTCTTTGATGGACATATTCCTTCAAGTGAGAATTGGCCTCTGGACGACCCGAAAATTAAAAGAATTATATGGGCTCCCCATCACTCCATTCTTTCTTATGATATTTTGGATTATTCAAATTTCACGGAAATAGCTGACGAAATGCTCAACATTGCCAAGAAATACGAAGGAAAAGTACAATTTGTATTTAAGCCTCATCCTATGTTGAAAGAAAAACTATGCAATCTTGAGTCTTGGGGCATCCAAAAAACAGAAAAATATTACAACGCTTGGAAGTCGTTGCCAAACTGTAATTATGTCAATGGCAACTACGTTGACTTATTCATGACATCTGACGCACTAATACATGATTGCAGTTCTTTTACTGCAGAGTATCTATATGTGAACAAACCTCTGATGTATTTAACCAAAGAAGGAAGGAAGAAACCTTTTAACGCTTTCGCTGACGCTTGCTTCCAAGTCAATTATCATGGCAGTTCCATTTCAGACATAGAGACTTTTATAGAAAACGTAATTGAAGGAATAGATCCAATGCTGGAAAAAAGGACTAAGTTCATCAACAGTCAATTAACACCGAAAGGAAACGAAACTGTTGCTGGAACAATATACAAGGAATTGTGTAAATTATTTGATTAAATGGCAGAAAACCTAAAATCCCAAACCGTAAGAGGTGTTTGGTGGAGTTTCCTTGAAAAATACTCCACCCAAGGAGTTTCATTCCTTATCACTCTTGTTATGGCCAGAATACTTACTCCTGGCGAATACGGATTAATAGGAATGTTGGCCATCTTCATGGCACTTGGACAAGTTTTTATTGATGGAGGTTTTGCCAATGCTTTGATACAAAAGAAAGAAAGAACTGAAACTGATTATTCTACTGTCTTTTGGATTAATGTATCTATTGGGCTTTTATCGTATATAATACTCTTTTTTTCAGCCCCTGCTATCGCCTCGTTTTATAATCAGGATATATTGATTCCTATCATAAAAATCTATGGTTTTAACCTTATTCTTTCTTCTTTAGCTGCTGTCAATAAGGTAAAACTTACCATAGACATTAATTTCAGGACACAACTTAAGATATCACTGATTTCATCTGTTTTATCAGGTATTGTCGGTATTGTTTGCGCATTAAACAACTTTGGAGTCTGGTCTATCGTAGCCCAATCAAATGTTGCAGCAGCAATGACGGCCATATTGAGTTTTGTATTTGTCAAATGGAAACCCTCATTCGTATTTTCTAAAGATTCCTTCAAATCATTGTTCAGTTTTGGGTCAAAGTTGTTGGTTGCCCAAATTATAAGTACAGTGTACGTTTATCTTTATCATCTGGTAATAGGAAAAAAATACTCCAAAGAAGAACTGGGTCTATATACCAAAGCCGGACTCTTTGGGCAGATGGTCAGCACGAATCTCACTTCGGTAATGACCAGAGTTTCTTTCCCTGTGTTGAGTCGCGTCCAGAATGATGATGCTCAATTAATGGGAGCATATAGAAAATTCATTGGAATGGTAGCTTTTATAGTCTTTCCTGTTGCTCTTGGAGTATGCGGAATGGCCAGACCTTTGATTGTCGCCCTTATTACAGATAAATGGATAGGTTGCGTCCCCTTTATTCAGATACTTATTTTTGCATACCTATGTGACGGTATTACAATAGTTAATTTGAATCTTTTATATGTGAAAGGTAAATCAAACATAGTTCTACGTCTGGAAATTATTAAAAAGACCATTGCTGTATCCCTTCTGTTTATCGCAATAAGATTTGGTATAAAAGCCATTTGTTTAAGTCAGGTCTTATATGCCTTCATTGCCTTGATTCTCAACACAAGGAATACAAGAAAACTATTAAACTACGGGTTTATTAATCAGATTAAAGATTTGCTTCCCTATTTTTCTTTTTCGGTAGTCATAATGGCGCTCGCTCTCTATTTTGACTTTATAATAAGCAATGTCTGGATAGTCTTGGCTTTATGCTTTATCTTATGCCCTGCTATCTATCTTCTTCTATGCTATTTCTTCAAGCTAAGCGCATTGTATGAGATTTCATCTATTTTGTCTTCCAACAAGTATTGCCCTGTTTGGTTGAACAAAATCCTGTCTAATTTGATCTTAAACAAAAAATGAAATCACCTGCCATCTCTGTTATAGTAGCGGTCTATAATGCCGACAAGACCTTGACACGACTATTAGATAGTCTCAAAGTCCAGACATTGTCAGATTTTGAAGTACTGATGATAGATGACGGTAGTACCGACAATTCCGGTGATATATGTGACAGATACGCCGAAGAGGACAAAAGATTTAAGACCTTCCACAAACAAAATGAAGGTATCGGAAAAACCAGACAATACGGAATTGAGCATGCAAACGGAGAATATACTATTCATGCTGATGCCGATGACTGGGTTGAACCGGATTATCTGGAAAAGCTCTACAATAAAGCATTGGAAACAGGAGCAGATATGGTTATCTGCGATATGTTGATTGAAGAGAACGGAAAACAAACATATATTAATCAGGAACCAAAATCAAAAGATACAGAAGGTCTGATAAAAGAATTTCTCACCCGAATGCCTGGTGGTCCTTGCAATAAATTTCTAAAACGCTCTGTATACACAGAACAAGGCATTAAATACTTGCATAACTTGAATTATGGGGAAGATCTGATATTTGATCTTCAATTTATTATGACTGGAGCTTCTGTTTCATATGTTTCAAAAGCTCTATATCACTACGATTATTCTGCAAATCCCAATTCGGCGGTTCATGGCTCTGTCTTAAAGAAGATTCAAAACAGAGAAAAGTTCATCACTGAACTCCGGAATCTTTTACCTGACCGTTTTGAAATATATATAGACAATAAGCAACTTGACGTTGCATATATGGCAATTCAATCTAAACTGTTTACAAAAAGACAATACCTTGATTCGTATTCATATTTATCCCGTGTCAAATGGAGAGATTATTTGAATAAGGACTTTACAATTAAAACTATTCTATGGACTTCGCTAAATATATCCTACAATTTGGCTATATTGTTCAGCGCAATAAAAAAAATGGTAAGGTCTCTAAAATCAACATGTAAATAATTAAAAAAGGACCGTTTCATCAATTAAAAGGATATTACAATGAGTATGATCAATATTTCTGTTATAGTCGCCATCTACAACGCCCAGAAGACCCTGCCCCGGCTTATTGACAGTCTGAAGGCACAGACTATGACTGGTTTTGAAGTGCTTTTGATTGATGACGGAAGTACTGACGCATCCGGTTCCATCTGTGATGAAGTGTCCGAATCTGATGACCGGTTCAAGGTTTTTCATAAACCGAACGAAGGGATAGGAGCTACAAGGCAGTTCGGCATTGAACACGCCCAAGGAGAATATTCCATTCATGCAGATGCCGATGACTGGGTTGAACCCGATTATCTGGAAAAGCTCTACAATAAGGCAATGGAAACAGGAGCGGATATGGTAATCTGCGATTTCCTGATAGAAAACGGAAACAAGACGACATACAGGAAAGAGCAACCTGTTGCTTTTGACACAAAGAGCGTAATCAACAGTCTGTTATGCAAACTGAATGACGGTCCCTGCAATAAGCTTCTTAAACGTTCTGTCTATCTGAAGAATGACATCAGGTATCTGCCGGGATACAATTTCGGCGAAGACCAATTGTTCAATCTGCAGTTTGTTCTCTCTGGCGCATCTGTTTCATACCTTCCCCTTGCCCTGTACCATTGTGATGTGGCCACTTATTCAGCTTCCGCTTCACGTGGTTTTTCATTGGAGAAGATTCAGTACCAGGAGAAATTCATATCTTCGCTTCGTGATTTATTGCCCGATGAATATATGACAGGTGTTGACAACAAGCACCTGGATGTCGTTTATCTGGCCATCATGACTAAAGCTTTTACCAGGGAACAGTTCAAGGAGAAGTATTCATTCCTGTCACGCGTCAGATGGAAGGAATATGTGAACAAAGTATTTACGATTAAACTGATAATTTGGACATCACTGAACGTTTCGTATAACCTAGCTCTTTTTATGAGCAGGATAAAGAAACTTGTCAGGAAAATAAGGAAATAGGATATGAATGAAGATTTTTCAAATATAAACGGTCCCGGAACTCCCCTGAGAAAGGCTCAGGACATCATGCTTGAGATCCTGCTGGAGGTGGACCGTATATGTAGAAAACATGACATAGAGTACTGGCTTGAATGGGGTACTCTTCTGGGTGCTGTTCGCCACAAGGGATTTGTACCTTGGGATGATGATATGGATCTGGGAATGAGGTCACCGGATTATGAGCGTTTCATAGAAATCTGTCCCAGGGAACTCGACCCAAAATACATACTCCAGACCGGCAAGGACAAAGGTTCAGGCCTGTCAGACGGCGTGATACGAATCAGGTACAGACAATCATTGCTGATAAACAGTTTTGACACTTTCAGTCTTGATTATAACAAGGGTATCTGTATTGATATTTTCAAAAACACCACATATCCTACGGTTTCACCCCGTCTGTTCAAACATATCAGCCAGCATATTTTCAAATCACACGCATTCTTCTATTTCTGTCAGAGACTGACATTCAAGAATGTATTATGCGCTGTGCTGTTTCATCCTTACAACTTGTTCTACCGTATTCTCTGGAGGCTCATTTGCATAGGCCGTAAGAGAGACCGTATCATGCCTCAGATAAACAGGGTTACGTATGGCTATCCTACTCTGATATCTGAATTCTTCCCTCTCGGCCAGATAGAATTTGAAGGTCATATGTTCCCTGCACCCAAGAATCCGGATGCGCGTTTAAAGGATTTGTACGGCGATTATATGAAGATTCCATCAGAGGAAGAACGACGTATTCACGTCAAGTTCATCTGCAATGACGTCTCTGAATGCCATTTCAATGTTTAACCTATGGATAGGACAGTACTCATAATCGGGCCAAATTATTTCAACTTCCCGCAAGCCTCTGAGGCGGCATTCAAACGGGAGGGTTGGAATACATTTGTTGACCTTTATGATACACCTGTACATCCGTACACCACTTTGATGAAGTGGTGGTATAAACTGAGCCCCGACAAAGCCGGAATCAGGCAAAGAAGTAAGGATAAGTACAACTATCATGTTCTGGAAGTTTTCCGGGAAACTAAGCCACAACTGGTTTTTGTCATGAACGGTGAGAGTCTCTATGACAGCACACTGGATGTGATGCGTGGGGAATCAAAGGTTGTAGTCTGGCTTTTTGACAACAGGGACAGGCTACCCGATGCTCTTTCACACATAGATCATTCTGACTTGCTGCTCTGCTATGAACAGGAGGATGTAGAATGGTATGCCGACCAAGGCAAGAAGGCATATTTCCTGCCTCAGGCATGCGACACCGGAACATATCATCCTATCGAATGCTCCAAGGACATAGACATACTGTTCATAGGCAATCTCTACACATCGCACAAGCGTATGAAAACAATGCAGGCAGTAGTTGAAAGGTTCTCGGATAAATACCATATTGAGGTTTACGGCCGATACAAACCCTGGTTCAAAGGCTTCTTTACTTGGCTTACTCGCGAACATCGGGAAATATACAAGAACGTGATGGTTCCGCCAGCACGTGTCAATGAATTGTACAACAGGTCAAAGGTGGTGCTCAACATACATCAGGAGTTGCAGAAAGACGGAGCCAACCCGCGTACTTTTGAGATTCCCGGTAGCGGGGCATGGCAGATATGTGATTACAACCCCTATATACAGAAGTTGTTTGAACCTGATGAAATAGGTATCTACCACAATCAGGAAGAACTGTTCTCCCTGATAGAAAAAGGTTTGAGCCAGGATATGACTGCCTGTGTCCAAAAAGCCAGAAACAAGGTGTTGGAGCAGCACACTTATGATGTAAGGGTAAAGGAGATTCTGGCAACACTTAAACTTAATAACTCATCGGAATGAAAAGACTGCTGTTCATAAGATATAAAAAGACCGCCAACGTATTTGAGGGCGGCGAGCAGGGATCACAGAAGAATTGGACGGTTCTTACAGGTCTGCTGGGTGAGGAGAATGTAACCACCTACTACATACATGACGAGAGCCACAAGCGTACATTGGGTGAATACATCAAAGGTGCTTTTTGGTTCCCGTTCGGTTATTTCTTCGGCATAACTCCCAAAAGGGTCAGGGAGATTGTAAAGATGGCTGCAGATTATGACTATGTGTTCATTGACCGCAGCCTGTTTGGCATAATAGCCAGGGAACTTAAGAAGAACGGATTCAAGGGACGCATCATAGCATTCTTCCACAATGTTGAGAAACTGTACTTTCAGGCCAAATTGGGACACCGTCCCGGCAGTTTCATAGTTACGCGCTGCGCTTGGAAGAATGACGGTTGGAGTTGCCGCTACGCCGACCGCATAATTGCCCTAAATCCACGTGATGCAAGAGTAATAGAGAGTATGTACTCACGTAAGGCCGATGCTCTGGTACCCGTGGCATTCGTTGATAAATACAAACAGGAATCCTACCCTGAGGGCCTCACCTCAAAGAAACCTCTCTGCCTCTTTCTGGGCGCATATTTCGGCCCCAACTGTGAGGGCATTGAGTGGTTTGCACAGAATGTTTACCCTAATGTAGATATAACCATGAAAATAGTAGGCAAGGGTATGGCTAAAATCAGAGAGAACTACCGTATTCCTGATGATGTGGAGGTTGTGAGTGATGCGCCTGACCTTAAGCCCTATTTTGAGGAGGCCGACATCATGGTGCTGCCCATCTTCAAGGGTAGCGGCATGAAGGTCAAGACCTGCGAGAGCCTTATGTACGGAAAGAACATAATAGCTACTGATGAGGCTCTTGAAGGATATGAACTGGATTACAGCAAGATGGGCGGCAAATGCAATTCCGCACAGGAATTCATAGACACCATACGTTTGTTCATTGGTAACCCCAGACCTAAATTCAACACCTATTCCCGCAATACCTTTCTGGAAAAATACTCGGCCGATAAAGTTGTTGACGCATTCCGTGACATTCTTTACAAATAGTACCGCAAGTTTTTTGTTAATTTGCAGCACTTAATCAGAATGAGCTGTTTATGATAATCACAAAAACCCCGTTCCGCATATCCTTCTTTGGAGGAGGTACAGATGTTCCGTCATTCTTTAATGAACATGGCGGAGCTGTCATTTCCACTACCTTTGACAAGTTCTGCTACCTGGTAGTACGCCATTTACCGCCGTTCATGCCCTTCTACTCTGAACTGGTATATAGCAAAATGGAGAGGGTCAACAGCATAGATGAGATACAGCATCCTGCCATACGTGAAGCTATGAGGATGCTTGATATCCATGAGATACGTCTCAGTTACGAGGGAGACCTGCCCGCCCGCACCGGTTTGGGTACCAGCAGCACATTTGCCGTAGGTATGCTCAACGCCTTTTATGCTCTCAAGGGCAAGCAGGTTGGCAAGCGTAAACTGGCAGAAGATGCCATTTATCTGGAACGTGAACTCTGCAAAGAGGTTGGAGGCTGGCAGGACCAGATAGCTGCATCATTCGGCGGAATGAACCGTATTGATTTTGCCGATAACCAATTCAAGATTACACCCATAATAATACATCCTGACCGAAAGGCTTTGCTCAACCAGAGCTTACTGCTTTTCTATACCGGTATATCCCGTTTCTCATCTGAGGTACAACAAGAGACCTTGTCAAAGACAAACCAGCAGAATAAAATAGCCCAGTTCATGGAGATGCTCCAGCTTGTTGATGAAGCACAGGCTATCCTTGAGAACAAGCACTCTGACTTTAATGACTTTGGCCGCCTTCTTGACCACACCTGGAAGCTTAAACGCAACACCGGCGGAAAGGTAAGCAACAGCTTTATTGATGACATTTATGAAAAAGGCATAAAAGCCGGTGCCCTGGGTGGTAAACTACTCGGTGCCGGTGGTGGCGGTTTCCTGCTGTTTTACGTGGAGCCCGATAAGCGTCAGAATGTATTGAACGCCCTTGACAATCTGATGAACGTTCCTTTCATTTTTGAAAATGAAGGAACCACTATTGCCTACTACAATCCGGAAACTTACATTCCAAGAAAGGAACTCAACATTGACTGATAAAAGACAACGCAAATTCATTTTCCATGTGCTGGCGTTCATGACGATGGCACTGTGGGGAGTGACGTTCGTATCCACCAAGACACTCATAAACCAGGGGCTTACACCGGCACAGATATTCACCATAAGATTCATCATTGCCTATATAGGACTGCTTACAGTATGTCTGATACGTGGCGGCCGCAACAAGAGGGCTTTCTCCCAATCTCTAAGGGATGAGTTTCTGTTTCTTGTTATGGGCATAAGCGGCGGATCACTCTATTTCCTGACTGAGAATACCGCACTCAGCTATACACAGGCCTGTAATGTCTCTTTCATTGTATGCATAGCGCCATTGCTCACCATACTCCTTACCCTGCTTATCAAGAAACTGTTCAAGGGCCCTATCGTTGACGGTCTGGAAGATGTAAAGGTGCGGCTGCCGCTTATAGCAGGCACGGTTATAGCTCTAACAGGCATGGCCATGGTGGTGTTTGACGGCAACAGTCTGAACCTGTCACCCAAGGGTGATATCCTGGCTTTTATGTCTGCTCTCAGTTGGGCCGTATACAGCCAGCTTTCCGGACAGATGACTGAGCGTTACGGTACGCTCTACGCCACACGGAAGGTCTTCTTTTACGGTCTGCTTACCATTATTCCGGTTCTGATCCTTTCAGATAACTCCAATCTGGCTGCAGTAGAGTTTGACAACATAAAGGTTTGGGGAAACCTGCTGTTTCTCTCAACAATAGCATCTCTGTTCTGTTTTGTACTGTGGAACAGGATTCTTATCGCGATAGGCAATGTCACTGCCACCAATTATGTATATCTGAACCCGGTATTCACACTTATAGGAGCTATTCTGTTCCTTAGCGAGAGCATGACCTTGGTATCCGGCATAGGATCAGCCATGATTCTGGGTGGTGTGATTCTATCGGGAGTAAAAAAAATACGGTAAAAAGGGTTATTTTTTAATATGAAATCAATTTATAAGATTATGATGATATCTGGATTGCTGGCCATGACAGCCGGCTGCGGACAGAAGAAGAGTGATTTCAAGTATCTGCTTGATGAGTTTGCTGACCTCAAGGTTATGCGCTACACAATTCCCGGATGGGATGAGCTGACACTACAGCAGAAAGAGTATGCATACCACCTCTCTGAGGCAGCCAAATGGGGCCGTGACATCCATTGGGACCAGAACTGCAAATGGAATCTGCCTATACGTCATGTGGTGGAGAACATACTTGAGAACTATAAGGGTGAGCGTAACTGCAAGGAGTTTGAGCAGTTCACGGTATATGCCAAGCGCCTGTTCTTTGCCAACGGCATACATCACCACTATGCAGAGGACAAGTTCTTTCCGGAATGCTCACAGGAATATTTCAAGTCTCTTATGGAGGCTGTAGGTGACGGTACAAAGTGTGCTGAACTGCTGCCCGTAATCTATGATCCGAACTCTCTTCTTCAGCGACGCTCCACATCTACTGAAGGTGATATAGTAGTGCTCTCAGCAGGCAACTTCTATGAGGGTGTAACCCGTACCGAGGTTGAGAAATACTATGATTCCATCGAGGATAAGACCGATGAGACTCCCATTGCATACGGCCTTAACACCAAGGTTACAAAGGATGCAAACGGCAATATCGTGGAGATTCCATGGAAGATTGACGGCATGTACGGTCCGGCCATCAGAAAAATCTGCCAGGAGTTGGAACTGGCTGCCGCCTGTGCTGAGAATGACATCCAGAAACGTGCGCTTGCCCTTCTTATAAAATACTATGAGACAGGTGACCTTAAGATTTGGGATGAGTACAACATAGAGTGGGTAAAGGATACACTCGGCACCGTGGATTACATAAACGGATTCATAGAGGATTACAATGATCCGCTGGGACGCAAGGGGGCATGGGAAGGTCATGTGAACATCAAGGATCACAAGGCTTCTGAGCGCTCCGATATTCTCAGCGCCAATGCCCAGTGGTTTGAAGACAACTCACCTGTTGACCCGCGTTTCAAGAAAGACAAGTGCAAAGGCATTTCTGCCAAGGTTATAAACGCAGTATGCCTGGCGGGTGACTGCTACCCTTCAACACCCATAGGTATCAACCTGCCCAATGCTGACTGGATACGCAAGATGTACGGCAGCAAGTCTGTCACCATAGCAAACATCACTCATGCTTATGACTATGCCGCACAGGAATCACCTAACAGCACCCTGGATGAGTTTGCTTGGGATGATGAAGAAAAAGCCCTCTACCGTAAATGGGGTACCTATGCCGATGAAATCCACACTGACCTTCACGAATGTCTGGGTCATGGTTCCGGCCAACTGCTGCCGGGAGTATCAAGCACCGCCATGGGTGAGTATGCATCGGCCCTGGAGGAGGCGCGTGCCGATCTGTTCGGACTCTACTACACGGCCGATCCCAAGATGGTGGAACTGGGAATCATGCCCGACAAGGATGCCTACAAGGCTGAATACTCAAACTACATCCGCAACGGTATCATGGTACAGTTCACCCGTGTGGAACTGGGTAGGCCCAATACAGAAGCCCACATGCAGAACCGCAAGCTCATAGCCGAGTGGTGCTATCAGAAGGGACTCAAGGACAATGTCATTGAGAAGAAGGTACGTGGCGGCAAGACCTACTTTGTAGTGAATGATTTTGTGAAACTGCGTTCTCTGTTTGCAGAACTGCTGGCCGAGATACAGCGCATCAAATCAGAGGGTGACTATGAGGCGGGCAAGAACCTTATAGAAACCTATGCTGTACATATTGATCCCGTTTTACACAAAGAGATCAAGCAGCGTTATGAGGCCCTGAACCTGAAACCTTACGGCGGTTTCATCAACCCTGACATAGTTCCGGTTGAGAAGGACGGCAAGATTGTTGACTATGAGGTAATCTACAATGATGACTACCTGAAGCAGCAGCTTGACTACGGCCGCAAATACAGTACTCTGTAATCATTTTCCAAGAGAACTTTTAGGGAGATTGGTTTACG
>DBYQ01000054.1:0-13569 GCA_002310015.1 Bacteroidales bacterium UBA1182 | reverse complement strand
CGTAAACCAATCTCCCTAAAAGTTCTGTGCACTATGGTAGAATAAAAAAAGATCTAAAAGTTTTGCGGTTAAATTTAAATTTTTTAGATTTGCCTCGAAAACAGTTCAAAACATATCGTAATGAGACAGTTGACCAAGAAAGAAAAAGAGATAATGGAGTTCTTCTGGGACAGAGGTCCCATGTTCATAAGGGAACTTCAGGGATGTTACGGAAAAGAGCCTAATTTCAGTACGCTCTCCACTCAGGTCCATACGCTTCAGGTTGACGGTTTCCTGGACCGCGAGGCATTTGGCAGCAACTATCGTTATTTTCCTGTCGTTAGTGCCGATGAATACTGCAACAGCAGCATACACGGCCTCATAGACGAGTATCTGGGCAGTTCCTACTCAAATGCTGTAATGGGATTCGTCAAGAACGAGAAACTCTCTGTTGATGACCTGAGACGTATTATTGACAAGATAGAGAAAGGACAATGAACGCATTCCTTATATATATGCTGAAAGTGGCCATTCTATCGGCTGTTTTCATTGCCCTTTACCACTTGTTGCTCAGTCGGGAAACTTTCCACAAGACAAACAGGATCGTACTGGTTTCATCACTGGTATTATCCTATATTCTGCCATTTGTGGTCATAACCGTGCATAGAGAGGGCACTCCCTCAGAAAGGACTGAAATCACAACAGCAAACAGAGGTAAAGACCCCGTTGCCCAACCCTATCAGCCGGTCATAACCAGCGGGAGCGTCTATTCATCAGTTTCAGGAGAGGAGGCGGGGCAATCTGTTCAAACTCAAAACCTGACTCAGGTAATAGAGGTTAGCGCAAAACAAGATACGCCAAAGCCTGCGGTTACATCACGCCTGCCCATTCAGATTGACTGGTGGAAGGTGCTGGCGGGAATATATATGCTTGGATTCCTGGCAGTTCTGGCATATCGGGTTCTATGCACCACCAAGGTAGTAAGGATTATCCGAAAAGCGGATGTGGTTGAAAAGAACAATGACTTCACGCTCGTACGGACACGACAGTCTGTGCATCCTTTCAGTTGGATGAAATATATTGTGATGCCATGGGAGGGTAAAGCTGCCGGGCAGACTCCTATTCTTGACCACGAGAAGGCGCATCTGGCACATCATCACTCACAGGAACTACTCTGGACCGATATACTGTCCACTCTCCAGTGGTTCAATCCGGCTCTGCTGCTGTTCCGCCGCGACCTTTATTCAATTCATGAATTCCAAGCCGATGCCGACGTTCTCAATAAGGGATATGACCGCAGGCAATACCAGTACCTGATGCTGGACTGCGCCACTGAAAAGACGGAACTGAGAGCTGCCAATACATTCAGAAAAAGTACTTTAGAAGGAAGAATTGATATGATTAACCGTAAAAGATCAACAGGAAAGAGCATCCTGAAGTTTGCCTACATTCCAGTTTTATTACTACTCTCCTTAGGTGCGTTTGCAGAGACTGTTTATGACAAAGGTCTTGATGAGACCATTGAAGTTGGCAACTATGTCCGTATTGACGGGCTCTGGTATAAGTTTAAGGGTGATGAGGCCCGTGTGGTAAGCCGCAAGACAGATCATGTCTATCCTGCCGATATTGTCATTCCGGATACCGTTATATATAAGGATGTTAAGTATCCGGTCACATCATTCAGCCAACTGGCTTTCCAGGATGCTGCCGAGATTGAATCTGTGACAATACCTTCAACCATTAAGGAAATTGAAAGCAGTGCTTTCTGGAGATGTTCCGGTCTAAAAAAAGTTGTGATACCCCCTTCAGTAACAACTATCGGCGTCTCCGCTTTTTTCGGGTGCTCCGGCCTAAAAACACTTTACATACCTAAATCTGTCAGACAAATAGGAAACAGTGCATTTAACGGATGCGGCTTTACCAATATTACCGTTGACCCTGCCAACCCTGTTTATGACAGCCGCGAAAACAGCAACGCCATTATAGAGACTGAAACAAACACCATGCTGGTTGCCAGCAGTTCAACTGTGATTCCTGCCTCAGTCACAGAATTGGATGACTATGTTTTCAGCGGAGTAAAGAGACTGGAACATCTTGAAATTCCTGGGAACGTCAGGAAAATAGGTTGGCATTGCTTCAGTGAATCTGGAATTAAAAGCATCAGGATAAACAGTAATCTGGTATATTCGATGGAAACATTCAACAACAGTACTTCATTGGAGGAAGTTGAATATGGCCCTGATGCTACAGAGATAAAGATTCCTCAGGATTGTCCCAATCTGAAGAGGCTTTTCATTCCGGCAACAGTAACCAAAATAGATTTCGGAGGCCTGAACAGGCACCCTAATATTGAAACCCTAATTGTAGAAGAGGGAAATCCTGTTTATGACAGTAGGGATAACTGTAATGCAATAATCCTGTCAGAAACCGATGACCTTGTGTTCGGATGCAAAAACACGGTCATTCCCGGAACGGTAAAGAAGATTTCAAATAATGCATTCCTTAGTTGTAGTTTTTCTGAATTCTATATTCCTGCATCTGTAGTTGATATATATCCCGTTGAATACGCTCTTCCCGATAAGAACACAACCGGTTCAATAGTTGTTGATCCTGCAAATCCGGTTTATGACAGCCGTGAGGGTTGCAATGCAATAATAAAGACTGCAACTAACACTTTGCTTTACGGTTGCAGCAATGCTTTCATTCCTCAGTCAGTGACAGCCATTGACACTTATGCATTCGAGGGAATCCGGAACCTTAAGGAGATATCAATTCCGGATGGTGTGGTAAAGATGGGACACTCTGCTTTCCGCGACTGCAAAAATCTGGAAAAGGTCCATTTCGGTGCCGGAATAACAGAAATTCAGCCATCCCAGTTCCTTGACAGTCATAAACTCTCTGAAATCACAGTGAGCCCTGCAAACAGTAAATATGACAGCAGGAACAACTGCAATGCCGTAATAGAAACAGCTACCGGTATTCTGGTTATAGGCGGCAACAAGTCAACTGTACCTGATGGGGTGACAACCATAGGAAGTGAAGCTTTCCGTTTCCGCGATGAACTGAAATCCCTTACTCTACCGCCATCAGTCAAGACTATTGAGGATATGGCTTTTGAAAGTTGTAAGAATTTTGAAAGTATCAACCTTGAGTACGTGAACCAGAAAGGCAGATCAGCTTTCAACGCCACTCCCTATGAATCCGGACATAAGATTGAAGATTATGAAGGATACCTGTCATTCAATCTGAGCGGAAGTGAAGCAGTAATCACAAGTGCATCCCAAAATGCTCCCTCAAAAGTGGTTATACCTGAAATCATCATGAATGAAGGGAAAGAATACAGTGTTGTAGAGATTGATGACGAGGCATTCAACGGCATTACAGGAATAGAATCCTTATCCGTTCCGGGATCTGTGAGAAGAATAGGTTCACGTTCCTTCATGGATTGTTCAAACCTGAAAGAGGTAAGCCTCAAAAACGGACTTACCAGTATTGGAGACGATGCCTTTGCCAATTGCGGTAAGCTTGAAAGAATCAAACTGCCTTCAACCCTGGAGTCAATAGGACGTTTTGCCTTTACCAGAACAGCCATCAAGACCCTGGCTATTCCTGCATCTGTCACTGAAATAGGAAACAACATTGCACTGGACTGTAAGAACCTGAAATCCATCTCAGTAGATTCAAGGAACAGTGTTTATGACAGCCGTAGGAAGTGCAATGCCATAATCCGGACCGATGGCAATATCCTTCTGCAGGGATGCAACAGCACCAGGATTCCAGATGGGATAGAAATCATAGCACCATATGCGTTGGCAGGGATGCCCGGTTTCAAGGCATCGGACATACCGTCATCAGTGCGGCTGATCCTTAAGATGGCATTCTCTTTCTGCACATCCATTGAGAAAATCAACATCCCGGCATCAGTTGTCTATCTGGACGGTAATCCCTTCTTTGGGTGCAGTTCAGTCAAATCCATAACTGTCCAGGAGGGTAATCCCACCTATTTCAGTCCGGCAGGAAGCAATGCCGTAATCTCAAACGGAAACAGCGTCAAGGAGAGTATGGATGAGACTGTATTCAGTCTGCGTGAAGGTTATGACTTTGACTTCTTTGAAACTTATTGGAGATTTAATGTCAGAACGGGAAGACTGGTTCTGGGTTGCCGCAACACTGTAATACCGGAGGCTGCTACATCCATAGGCGCTGATGCGTTTGCTTACTGCAAGGGACTGGAAAAGATAAGCATTCCTGAAAGAGTTTTCGCAATTGAAGGGAACGCCTTCATCTATTGCACTGATTTAAAGGAAATTGTCATTCCTGCATCAGTAAGATTATTGGAAAAATCCCATTACTGTCCTAACCTGGAAAGAATTGTTATAGAAGAAGGAAATGAGGCTTATGACAGCCGTGGTAACTGCAATGCAGTTATCAGTATAGGCAATGATGAACTTATATGGGGATGCAGAAACACCGTTATTCCTGAAACTGTAAAGGGTATAGGCAATGGTGCATTCAGTCATGTTCCGGGGCTGAAGACAATCGTCATTCCGGAGTCTGTCACTTATATTGAGTCTAACGCTTTCCAGGATTGCAGAGACCTGGAGGCAATAAACATCCCGGCTTCTGTCATTTATCTGGCAGGACAGCATTTTGATTCTCCCGGCTATGAATCCTCAAAGAATCCCTTTGAGAACTGTCCAAAACTTAAGAGCATTACAGTTGACAGTGGCAATCCGTATTGGGACAGCCGCAATAACTGCAATGGCATAATAGAGACATCGGCCCGTAAACTGGCAGTTGCCTGCTCAGAGACGGTTGTACCTGAAATTGTTAAAGACAGATACTATTCAGCTTACGGGACAACAAAAGAATTCCGTGAAAGGGATTATCTCGATGTGGGTTCCGTATTCTTTGACGGTTGGATAGTTGAGGATGGCCTTTTTGAGGTTGGGGTATTTGATGATTGAATCACAAGACAGTGCCAAAAAGAAACGTTCTCTTTGGCACTGTTTTCAATTTAATTCGTATCTTTGCAGCGGACAATGTGGAAAGATTTGCGGACCTTATGGTTCCAGACAGCTTGCAACCACACAAAAAAATGCTAAAAGTCAATCTTTCAAGACATTTTGCATAGACGTTGCAGCCCCTTTGTCCGTAAAGACATTGGGACTTTTTAATTTTATATAGACAAATGTCATACTTATTCACATCCGAATCGGTGTCTGAAGGACACCCTGACAAGGTAGCGGACCAGATATCCGATGCCGTCGTTGACGAACTTCTGGCCTTTGATCCTGATTCAAAGGTTGCATGTGAAACCCTTGTAACCACCGGTCAGGTGGTACTTGCAGGTGAGGTAAAATCCAAGGCATACGTTGATCTGCAGGATATTGCCCGCCGAGTAATTAACCGTATAGGCTACACCCGCACCGAGTACAAGTTTGACGGTGACTCATGCGGCCTGTTCAGTGCAATACATGAGCAGAGCGCCGACATCAACCGCGGTGTGGAGCGTGAGGACCCCGAGAACCAGGGCGCCGGCGACCAGGGCATGATGTTCGGTTACGCCACTAATGAGACTGATGAATACATGCCTGTATCTCTGGCTCTGTCACACCGCATTCTGCGCGTTCTGGCCGATATTCGCCGTGAGGGCAAGGTCATGACATATCTGCGTCCCGACTCCAAGAGCCAGGTGACAGTTGAGTACAATGACAACGGCAAACCCGTGCGCATTGATACCATCGTGGTATCTACCCAACATGATGAATTCATCGCACCTGAGAACCCGACCGTAGAAGCCCAGCTTGAGGCTGACCGTAAGATGCTCGCACAGATTGAGGCCGATGTAAAGAACATACTCATACCACGCGTCATCAGCACAATCACATCGGACAAGGTTAAGGCTCTGTTTAATGACAGCATCAAATACTTTGTGAATCCTACCGGCAAGTTCGTAATTGGCGGACCGCACGGAGATACCGGTCTTACCGGACGCAAGATTATCGTTGATACCTACGGAGGCAAGGGAGCCCACGGCGGTGGTGCATTCAGCGGCAAGGATCCCAGCAAGGTGGACCGCTCAGCAGCATACGCCACTCGTCATATTGCAAAGAACCTGGTTGCTGCAGGTGTTGCCGATGAGGTTCTGGTTCAGGTTTCATACGCTATCGGCGTAGCCAAGCCTATCAATATATTTGTAAACACCTACGGAACAAGCCACGTTAAGCAGTCTGACGATAAGATTGCCAACATAGTAGGCAGCCTGTTTGACATGCGTCCCAAGGCCATTGAGAACCGTTTGAAACTGCGTAACCCCATCTACAGCGAGACCGCAGCCTACGGACACATGGGCCGAGAGCCACAAACCGTCACCAAGGTCTTCAAGTCACATTATCTGCCCGCCAAAACAGTAGAGGTGGAACTGTTCACTTGGGAGAAACTGGATTACGTGGACAAGATCAAGGCAGCATTCAATTTGTAATTTTCAATTTACTTCACCCAGGCGGGACTATGAACCTTGGTCTTGGAGGGATCATAGTACTGGGCCTTTACATCAGGAATGTCGATGTAATAGGTGCGGTGTGACTTGTTGTTGAGTTTGGTTTCCCTAAGCCACAGGTTGGCACGCTTGAGATCGGCGTATGATATGCCGTGGTCCTCGGCAAAACTGACCAGATCCTCTACGGGATCAGTTATCTTAATCTGCTCCTTAACAGGTATGTAGGGGTAAAGGTCTTCACGTTTGAACCTGAACCCGAACAGGGAGGGATCCTCAAACATCATCTTTGCCGCAAGCAGGCGGAACATATAGCGCGACGTCTCATCCACCAGCCACATATCCATGGCATCGGTCTGGTGTTGCTCAACAATGCGGCGGTCCATACCCTGTTGCCCTCCGTTATAGCTGGCGGCCACCGTCATCCAGTTTCCATATTTTTCATATGCCTCCAAAAGGAAACGGCAGGCCGCCTCAGTTGCCTTGACCGTATGATAACGCTCGTCGATATTGGCATTCACTTCAAGGCCATACGCCCTGCCTGTTGACTGTATGAACTGCCACAGACCGGCGGCTCCTGCACTTGACGCCGCCTGGGGGTCCAGGTTGCTCTCAATTACCATTAGATATTTGAGGTCATCGGGCACACCCATGCGCTTGAGTATGGGCTCTACCTGCGGAAAGTATCTGTTGGCCCTTTTGATCATCAGGGTTGACATGTTATGGGAATAGGTGAACGCGATAAGTTCACGGTCCATGCGCTCCCTAAGGTCGGCCCGGTCAAATTTTATGGTTTGACCGGCAAAAACCACATAATCCGGAACGGAAGGAGGCAGTTGCTGCACTGACTGGGCATGGATAGATAAAAATGATAAGACCAATGTAAGGAACAGTAGTAATTGCTTTCTCATAATACGTATGCTAAGTGGCAGTAAAATTAGACTCTTTTTCGGAATTATGGGGCATATTACGATATGTTTCATTAAATTTGCTGCAAATCAATAACTAACCCTAAATAATATGAAATTAAGATTCGCATTTTTGTATGCAATAGCCTTTCCTATTCTGGCTATAGGCGTTTGCAGTTGCAGTTCTACTTATCAGGAACTGGACAACGGAGTAGCTCTCAACTCCGCTCATGGAAAGCTTACAGTCACCGTTCCATCTCCCGGTTCCATACGCGTCCAGTGTGTTCCCCAGGACATAAAGCTACCCCAACTGGAAGAGCTGGTCTATACGGAGAACCCTAAGAACGACATCAAGGTGAATATCACCACAAAGGGCAATAATATTATTCTCATGCCCGATAAAGGGAACCTTGGAGTACGCATCAACCCGCGCAACGGGAAACTCACCTTCATTGACGCCAATAATAACGTAATACTTGATGCGCTCCCCATATCGGCCATACTCAGGACTGAGGCTGAGCCTTTGAATTATCTCTCGGTATCCCAGTCTTTCAGGACCGCGCCCGATGAGTTCATATTCGGAACAGGCCAGTTCCAGGACGGATACCTGAACATACGCGGCCTGTCACGACGTCTGACCCAGGTAAATACACAGATATCAATCCCCATGATAATATCCAACAAGGGATACGGAATACTTTGGAACAACTATGGACTTACAGAATATAACCCGTCTGACTTTTTCATCGAACTCCAGCAGGGAGGATCTGACGGGACATCGGTAACGGTCAATGCCACCGGTACCGCAGGTAATGTTCGCGAGCGCCGTTTCTTCAACGATTTCAGCGGTGAAATCGAGGTTAAGGAGAGCGGTGATTACTCCATACTACTTGATGTAGGCCAGTCCATGGCACGCAAGCATCTGCTCACCATTGACGGCGATACAGTAATCAATGCCAACAACACATGGCTGCCGCCCACATCATCGGCTATAACACATCTTGACAAGGGTACTCACAAGATATTCGTAAGCGGATCACGCGGAGACAAGCCGTCGGTAGGCGTACGCAAGGTGACCGATATTACCACATTCCTGTCACCGGTGGCCGTGGCACTTGACTACACCGTATTTGCCGGCAGCGCGGATGAGATAATCAGTTCCTACCGCAACCTGACCGGTAAGGTTCCGCAGATGCCTGACTGGGCTTTCGGTTACATACACTGCCGCGAGCGTTATGACAGCCAGAAGGAACTCCTGGAGAATGCCCATCGTCTTAATGATGAGGGCTACAAGACCAGCGTGATAGTGCAAGACTGGCAGTGGTGGGGTAAGTACGGCTGGAACGCCATGCAGTTTGACGAGGGCAAGTACCCCAACCCCAAGGCCATGACCGACGAGCTTCACAGCATGGACATGAAACTCATGCTCTCCGTATGGTCCAAGATTGACAAGAACTCCGAGGTGGGCCGTCAGATGAACGCTGCAGGATATTATATAGACGGCACAGACTGGATAGATTTCTTCAACCCCAAAGCAGCCGATGCCTATTGGAAGAATTTCAGTGAGCGCCTGCTCCCCACAGGTATAGACGCATGGTGGCAGGACGCAACCGAGCCTGAGAACGATGACCTGAAGGGACGTATGGTGGCAGGAGGTAAGATTCCGGGTGAGTTCTACCGCAACGCCTACCCCAACATGGTTAACCATACCGTTTATAACGGCCTTAAGAAGGATCAGCCCGACCGTGACCCCATGATACTGACCCGCAGCGGATTCACCGGAATACAGCGTTACGGCGCCATCAACTGGTCGGGTGATGTAGGCAATGACTGGGAGACCCTGCGCCGCCAGATAGCAGGAGGCCTTAACCTGATGGCTACAGGACAACCCTGGTGGACATACGATGCAGGCGGATTCTTCCGTCCAAACAACCAATATACCGATCCCGATTATCAGGAGCGTATGCTGCGATGGATACAGATTGCCGTATATCTGCCTTTCATGCGTGTACACGGTTATATGAGCCGCACCGAGCCCTGGAACTACTCAGAGGAGACACAGCAGATATTCCGCAAGCAGATAGACCTGCGCTACAAACTCCAGCCTTACATCCTGGAGTGCGCCAAAAAGGTTACTGAGGAGAACTATACCATGATGCGTCCGCTGGTATTTGACTATCCGGAAGATACAGAGGCTCTCAAGCAGCAGACAGAATTCATGTTCGGCCCGTCACTGCTGGTATGCCCGGTAACTGAGCCCGGCATAAAGACAATGCGCGTATATCTGCCGGGTAACGGGCAGGAATGGGTTTCATTCAATGCCTTGGTCAATGCATCAGAGAAAGGCATCATGGTTAAACCTTATGTCTATAAAGGAGGTACTTACGTTGACGTTGAAGTATCAAAGGACTGCATTCCGGTATTTGAAAAAGCTGATCACCTAATAGAATTGAAATAATGAAAAAATTACTGACCCTTTGCCTTGCGCTTATCGGTCTGTCCACCGTTTGCAGCGCACAGGAACCTGACGACTGGACCACCCAGGTCACTTTCTTTACTCCTTCAATAGTACATATATACAAGACAGGCCCTGACAACCCCGATAAAAAGCAGAGCCTCTCAGTTACCATGCAGCCTGAGCAGGTAAAGAGTAGCGTCACTGTCCAGAACGGAGACCTTCTCTACAAGAGCTCTGTACTGACGGTAAAGGTATCAGGTAATGATGTGACCTTTATGGACAAGAAAGGCAATGTTTTGCTTGCCGAGAACGGTTATGGTCACGGCAATGTGGCCATGACCCGCCCGGATTATGCCGACATACCCGTTGACCAGGGATTCAAACTTGATGCCGATGAACCTCTTTATGGAATCGGGATACAGCAGGACGGTAAGATGCCCAAGACCGGAACCTATCAACGCATGATACAGGGCAACACCGATGATTACTGCAATATCATCCAATCCATCAAGGGATACGGTCTGTTCTGGGACAACTATTCTCCCACCACACTGGGCATTGAGGAGGGAAAGTTCTACTTTACTTCTGAAAACGCCGGCTGCATAGATTACTATTTCATCTGGGGCGGTGATGCCGACGGTGTCATTGCAGGCATACGCCAGCTTACCGGTACCGTTCCCATGCTACCGTTATGGAGCTACGGATTCATGCAGAGCCGCGAGCGCTACAAATCATCAGCCGAACTGACTGAAGTTCTGGACCGCTACCGCTCAACAGGAGTGCCTATCGATGTCATGATCCAGGACTGGCAGTACTGGGGCAGCAACTATCTGTGGAATGCTATGGAGTTCAACGCTCCCGAGTTCAGCAACCCCGAGCGCTGGATAAAGCATATTCATGACCAGAATGCCAAACTCATGATTTCAATATGGTCATCATTCGGCCCCATGACCAAGCCCTACCGTGAGCTGGAACCTAAAAACATGCTCATTGACATTGAGACATGGCCGCAGAGCGGACTAACCGACTGGCCTCCACGCAGGGACTACCCATCGGGAGTACGTCCGTATGACCCATATAGCAAGGAGGCACGTGACATATATTGGAATCACCTGACCCGCCTGTATGACCTTAACATTGACGGCTGGTGGATGGACTCAACCGAGCCTGACCACATGGACTTTAAGGAGACAGACCTGGACCTGCCCACAGCGATGGGTCCCTGGCGCAGGGTACGTAACGCATTCCCCCTGATGGCAGTGGGCGGTGTATATGACAACCAGCGTGCTATGCCAAACGGCAATGACAAGCGTGTGCTTATCCTTACCCGCTCTGTTTTTGCCGGCCAGCAGCGTTACGGCTCCAACACCTGGTCCGGTGACGTGCAGTCCAACTGGAACTCACTCAGGGCTCAGGTTCCCGCAGGCCTTAACTTTGCCCTTACCGGTAACCCCAACTTTAACAGTGACCTGGGCGGATTCTTTGCCAACAGCTACAATGAGCGCTCACAGGACGGTAGCGCCACACAGAACCCGCTCTATCAGGAGCTCTACGTAAGATGGATGCAGTACGGAGTGTTCTGCCCCATGATGCGCAGCCACGGTACCGAGGTTCCGCGTGAACTCTACTACTACGGCAAGGCCGGTGAACCCGTCTATGATGCCCTGCTGGGTGCAGTCAAGATGCGCTATAGCCTGCTCCCCTACATCTACTCTCTGGCACACGATGTAAATGCCAACAATGGCACCTACCAGCGTGCCCTGATGATGGATTTCAGGAATGACCATAACGTATGGAACATCAACAATGAGTTCATGTTTGGCCGTTCGCTGCTGGTTGCTCCGGTCCTTGAGGCCAAATACACACCTGAAAGAGCCCAGAGCAAGAGCCGCGCCGGAATTGGCGATGTGGACTTTATGGAAGCCAGGAGCACCAAGGTCTATCTGCCCGCAGGTACCAAATGGTATGACTTTGAGACAATGAAACTGTATAATGGCGGTCAGGAGATAGAACGTGAGGTCAACATCAAGAGCATCCCGCTCTTTGTAAAGGCCGGCACCATCCTGCCCATCGGCCCCGATGTACAGTACTCTACCGAGAAACCTTGGGATGACCTGGAGATCCGCGTCTATGCCGGAGCCAACGGCACATTCTGCCTCTACGAAGATGAGTTTGACAACTACAACTATGAGAAAGGCGCCTTTTCAACGATAGATTTCAGCTGGAACGACAAGAGCCGCAGCCTGACGATAGGCGCACGCAAAGGAACATACGACGGTATGATTAAGAACCGCAAGTTCCGCGTAATCCTCATCAAGGATGGCAAGCGCAGCGAAGCCAAAACCATAACCTACACCGGCAAGAAAGTCACAGTCAAACTTTAACTGAAACAGGGGCACAAAGGGGACGGTTCTTTTTGTGCCCCTTTTTTAGAGAACTTTTGGGGTATCAACACAGGGGCACAAAAAGAACCGTCCCCTTTGTGCCCCTGTTTTCAATTTAAAATGATTACCTTTGCAAGTTGAAATCATCCCGTTTCTGATGACAGAATTTGAAATGATAGCCAAGACCTTCCAGGGGCTGGAAGAGATTCTTGCAAAGGAACTTATTGAACTTGGAGCCAATGGGGTGGCCATTGGCAACCGAATGGTATCATTCAAGGGTGACAAAGCCTTGATGTATAAAGCCAATTTCCATCTGCGTACCGCCATCCGCATCCTAAAACCTTTCCTCCACTTCAAGGCCGACAGCGCCGATGATGTATATGAAATCTGCCGTAAGGTAGAGTGGGAAAAGTATATGGACCTGAGTGACAGCTTTGCTGTTGACTCAGTAGTCTATAGCGAGGATTTCCGTCACTCAAAGTTTGTGGCATACAGGGTAAAGGATGCCATAGCAGACTATTTCCGTGAAAAATACGGCAAGCGCCCCAACGTGAGCGTTGCCAATCCGGACCTGACATTCCACATCCACATTTCACATGATGACTGCTCTCTGTCACTTGACAGTTCCGGTGAGTCCCTGCACAAGCGCGGCTATCGTCAGGAGGCTATGGAGGCTCCTCTGAATGAGGTTCTGGCAGCAGGAATGATACTAATGTCAGGCTGGGACGGCAAGTCCGATTTTGTTGACCCCATGTGCGGATCGGGCACAATTCCCATTGAGGCGGCACTCATAGCCAAGAACATGGCACCCGGCCTGTTTCGCAGCCATTTTGCTTTTGAAAAATGGAAGGATTTTGACCGTGACTTGTTTGAGCAGATATATAACGATGACTCTGCCGAGCGCGATTTTGAATTCAGCATAAAGGGTTACGACAAGGACCCCAAAGCAATACTTACAGCCAAGCGTAACGCCAAGGCTGCCGGCCTGCTGGATACCATCCAGTTTGAGCAGCGTGACTTCAAGGATTTTGAGCCTGTCAAGGAGCGTACTATAATCATAACCAACCCGCCCTACGGCGAGCGTCTGACCGATGACAACCTGCTTGGCCTCTATGAAATGATAGGCGAGCGCCTCAAGCACGCCCTTATAGGCGGTGAGGCCTGGATTATAAGCTACCATTACGAATGCTTTGACAAGATAGGCCTTAAGCCATCGGCCAAAATTCCCCTTTTCAACGGTGCATTGCCCTGTGAACTGCGTAAATATGAGATATTTGACGGCCGATACAATGATTTCCGCGGAAGTGACCGCCGTCTGAAAAAAGATGACCTGCCCACACG
>DBYQ01000092.1 GCA_002310015.1 Bacteroidales bacterium UBA1182 | reverse complement strand
CCGTTAATGGCACCACTGGTATTGTTACCACCAAATACCTTCTTGTAGGTACCATTGGTAATGTTGAGAGTAATGTTATTGTTAACATCAGCATTCTTGGCACCGCCAAAAATCATATCCATGTTCTTTACGCAGTCAAGGGTAAGTTCAATCTCACCATCCATAGGTGCATCCTTACCGCCGCCATAAGTCTCATTTATAGTAATTTGGCAATCATCATCTGCCTCCTCATAAACTGATAGGGCAGTAGTACTGATATTTCCATTCTTGTTACTTCCGCCATAAACTGCATGAATTGTACCACCGCGGATATCAGTCGTTGCTATACCTGATCCATAACCATAGTTGGCTTTTCTGGCTTCTGGAGTACCGGCATCAGTATTATCTATAGGATTAAAAGCATTTGCTAGATCCGCTCCTGTTTGGTTATCCCAATGTGTATAATTGTAGTAACCCACGTTGGCTCCCGGGTTATTATAATACTTTTGATTTAACACATAGGGATCAGCACCATTACCGCCACCAAATACTTCATCAATCTCATAAGCACTGTTTACCTCAACAAAGGTTCCTGGTGCCGGTGCCGCATTACCGCCGCCATATACCGTCATAATACTGGTATAATCACAACCGTCTATGATCACCTCTGTTCGGGCAGCTTCAATCCTTGTCTTGTTAGCTGTGGTATTATCTATTTTTTCTCCATTGCCATAAATATATGCAGCCAAATTGCCACCGCCATAGACTGCTTGTATGTCATAGAGTTTATTAAGCTCTTCATTCACACTATAAATAGCATTGTTGACATCATCAAGAGCAGGGTTGGCTTGGTTACATATAGTTTGGGCGTTATTTATAACTGTCTCTGACAATCCGCTTGCCAATACGTCATGGGGTTTTGCGGCAGAAATGAGTCGACCCAGATATTGAACTGGAGTCTCATCCTTATGCTCTTTGTCATTCTGAACAGGATGATAGAACTTTCCATCGTTGGCCGATGCCATTGTGTTCGTATTCCTATTTTGGGTTGCGAACACATGTACCTTGATATGTCCCTTAGGCGTTCCGTTCAAATCATTTGCACCAAATATGCGGTTAACAATTGCACCCTTATCAGCCTTTATTCTATACTCATGGGTTTCTTCTGTGATGGTTGGTAATGCGCCGGTCAAAACAGAGGGAACAGTATTATTGCCAAAATCATAGGTATCCACACCGTTCAGGTTGACAAATACATCACCATATACTTTTGCCTCTATTGGTGCTATATATCCTGCTGTATTAGGAGTGCCGCTTTCTGGTCGTCCCAGACCGCCGCCATAGATATCACCGTCTATTGTACCGCCCAGAATATTAACCTTGGTATCATATTTAGTCCTTAAGTTGCCAGCGCTGTTTTCTGTGTGCATACCGTCAGCCCAAGTGACGTCATAATAAGTTATTCCAGAAACAGCTTTAGCGTTTTCTTCTGTTATTTGCTTATATACAGGTCTATTATAATTATCATGAGATGTGATAGTATATAATCCTGTAACATTTGATTCGTTGGGTATAAGATTACTACCCATCAGAGCATTGTAATCAGCATATCCGCCCCAGTTGCTGGTGTTGGTATTTGCTAGAGCACCTCCGCCATAGACATTCTTTGCTATTGTGCCGCCCAGAATATTAACCTGTACACCACACTTTACAAGACCGGCTTCACCGCCTCCATATACACTACCATATATTTCTGAACCATTCTTTACGTTGACAGTTGACCATAAATCTGTAGCGTATGAGTCTGGATCTTCACCGTTATAATTCAAGTCTAGTCCACCCCGGCTGGCGCCAAAAACGTTTCCTCCATAGTTGGATCCACTTGTGCCTATAATTCCGCCATTAATGTTAACCTCAGTGTAAGAAACAGAAGCATGACTCAAGGGAGTCACATGAGTTCCTCCTACCAATGAATAGTTCTCTGTGGTGTTGTACTCATCAAATCCCTGACCGGCATTTGGAGGACCTACCGATGCCAACGCACCTCCGCCATACACGTTATTGTAGATTTTACCACCATTAATGTCAACAATAGTCTTACATGTTACAGAACCCGATGAATTGTTATACCTTTCTCCACTAAATGTAGCATCGGTATATTTACCTATACCGGAACCGGCACCAAATATGTTACCACGTTCGCTTCCTCCGTTTGCAGTTCCAATTGTTGTACCATTGTTAATAATAACATGAGTGTGCCGGCGTACATGACCATCCTGACCACCACCATATACAGAACCATATATTATCGGATAATGAGTGTTATCTCCTATTGTAACGACAGTCTCATTAGAATAACCCAAGAAGAAGTCCGGAGTATATCTGTAACGTGGTGAAAGCCTACCTACGTTAAGTGCTGCCTTACCGCGGCTACTGCCAAATACATTGCCGTATGGGAAATTGTCATTATCAACTCCGTTTGCTGTTCCAATTGTACCGGAGTTGATTATCACTTCACATTTACCGCTGCCCATAAAGTAGTCAGCCATAGTTGTAAATGTGGCGGGATTATTAGAATTAAATCCTGTACTTGTCGTCCATAGGTTGCCGTTGTTAGACTCAGGCAATTCACCATAACCTACTAAAGAGTAGTCATCATAACCACCTGCGTAGTTACCCTTGCCTACCGATGCTAGGTTACCGCCACCATACACGTTGTAGCCAACGCTACCACCATTCATTGTAACTTTGGTGTTGCCATAAACCCTACCGGCAATCCAACTGTGAGCAGGCTCTCCATCTGTCGTATAATTTTTATTATTACCTTCATTGCTGGGATCCCACAATTTGGTTTTGTATGTGCCTTCACCCTTACCGCCACCAAATACGCTATGATCAATAGTTCCACCATTTATTAATATAGTAGCATTTTCATAGACGTGACCATCCTCGCCACCACCATAAACAGAACCGTGTATTTGGGGTTGAGTTTCACTGGATGATGTTTCTATGGTAACTATAGCTTCCCTAACGTTAGCCAGTTTAGCCTCGTCATAACGTTGTTCAGTGATGTCAGTATATCCTGTAGTAACATTGCTGCCAGCATCTACAGCACCTCTTGCGGCTCCAAATACATGCCCACCCGTTGATCCTGAAACGCCTATTTCTGCATTTCCTGTAATGGTGACACTGGCCAAACCAGTATTACCATAAGTGAGTTTGTAAGGCCAACTCAGACCAAAGTCATAGAAGGCTCCGTCACCCGTAGAAGATACGTGCTTATAGATGTAGTTCTCACCTTCTTGCTTATCCAGGTCATCAAAATTGGTGATAGTTCCAACTGAACCCATGGAACCGCCACCATAGACATTGTGAACCACAAGTCCGCCATCAATGGTAACCGTAGCATTGCCAAGCACAATACCTGCCATAGGCTTGTATTGTTTTTTGTTGTTATCATCGGTGTAGGTGTCAGTACCGCAACCGGAACCATATACGTTACCACGATAAGGATAGTTTGCACCACGTAATTCCACTTCAACATCAGTGTCTGTCGTTTGAACTTCAGTTATTCCGATAGTTCCGCTGTGTACCTTGACATCAGTATCGTGGAAAGTATGACCGTTCTCACCGCTACCATAGACAGAACCCTTAATCAATGGGGTAGACGTATTAGTACCTGGACCAGAGGTACCTATGGTGACATGCGTATCATACACCCATGCCATATAATCATCACGGAATGCTCCCTTAGTAACATCACCACGTGATGAACCGAACACCATACCATTGTTATGGCCGTCAGTACCTATGGTACCACCGGTAATGGTAACGTTGGCAACGCCAGTGCCAGCAGTATGACGACTCTGAACGCCGTAGACCTTGATAGCATTATCATAATCAGGATCAGGTTTCTGCTCGTAATCAAAGTCACCCACTGTGCCGTATGCACCACCACCATATACATTATGACAGATCTCGGTAGGTTTCTCCGAAGGTCGGCTGATGTTGACATATGGTATTACCCAAAATCAAACCGCAACGCACAATTGTCTTACTACCACTGCCACCGCCATAGACGTTACCCATAGTAGGACCGCCAAAGCCCTTCACACCTATGGAACCACCGCTAACGGTCACGTAAGTATTGGCAGCATCAGTTGCTGATGCTAATGTCTCTCCAAATGAGTAGTAACCCAAGCCCACACTGGCCATCTCACCACCGCCATAAACGCTGGCCTTTCACAGCGCCACCATTGCTCATGTAAACCTTTGGTACTGCCAGTAACACGGCCGGCCTTGAACCTCGGGTTGTCATTGATAGTATTAGCATCATCAGTGGCAAATAGTTTCTCTATTGCGCTACCATAGCCACCGCCATACACACTACCAAAGGTGTACTGAGTAGCATTTGAGTTGTTCTTAATCTCAGTACCTATGGTGCCTCCTTTGATGATAATCTCTGTACTTACATTCTTGCTCTCGCTACCGATGGTTGTTGAATGCGTACCGCTTGTCCAACCCAACTCACCGCCGCCATAGACATTACCTTTTATTAAGGTGTTGTTGCCGCTGATAGTCAGTTTAGTGCTTTTCACCATACCCATGTCATACCAGTTATCAAGAGGCGTGGTGCCGTCAAGTGCATAGATTCGTCCCATACCACCGGCAAAGACGTTACCGCCCTTGGTGTGCGACAGACGATACAATTTAAGGTTATTATCATATTCAAAGTCAGTGTATGGAACATGATTATAATCTTTCCACGTCTGCCAATTTTCAGATGTCCAATTATCAATATTGCTGAATGTGAGACCTGTTGGAGTGTTCGTAGAACTTGGAATAACAAACTCATGGTTATTACCAATTGTACCACCGCTGATATTGATGGTGACCTCACCATGGGTTACTCCTGATGCAGTCACATCTTCTCCGCCTATCACCTGGTTTTTACCATTCGGTATCAGTTTGCCATAGTTATCATCATCTGCAGGCACAAGATAGGTTCCTACCGATGCCAGACGTCCACCTCCATATATACTGCCCAACATCTTACCGCCGCTGATATTGACCGTTGTATTACCAGAAACAACACCGGCTGTCAGTGCTTCGCCAGTGAAGCCACGTCCTCCACCGAAGATATTACCATCTACGTAGCTGGTGCCCCATGTACCGATGACAGGATTGTCATCCCCTTCTTCGTTCGCCTTAATGGTCACTGTTGCATTCGCCAGCACGTGACCATCTTCACCGCCTCCGAATACGGAGCCAAATATAACACCACCGGAGACTTCTATATTCACGCTGCCCACGTTACTCCATGTATTGAAATGGGAACGCGGGTCGCCTTTACCGCCACCGAACAGGTAGCACGTCACAGGGTGATTCTTGATCTGATTCAAGGTACGAGGCACACCGATGGTTCCACCAGACATCTTTATGGTACAAGAACCGGCAATGTCTGTGTACTCATTACCACCGTACACGTTCGTCAGGATATGTCCGCCGGTAATGCGTACTTCTGTGTTACCCTCTACCAATCCTGCAGAACGCAACCATTCATAGCCGGTAAGATCACCTTGGGCATTCTTTATCTCGTAGGGGTAGTATCCGGAACCGCCTCCGAACACGCAGCCGTAGTAGGTCTTACCGTCGCTTGGATGCGCGGTGCTACCGCCCTTTAGCGTCTTTAAGGATGCTGGTAACGATTCGTCAGTAAAGTCAAACTCGTCAGCATATGGGTCGTATGGCTCATATACCCATTCGGGAGCTTGTTCAGTGCCTTTATTCCTTCCATAATCGTAGTACGAGCACTCTGGCATCTGTGTGGCAATAGCATCAATTGCTGAAGCATTGCCGGACGTAACTGCATCTATCGCAGTCGTCCACTGTGTATCGGTATAGGTTACAGGTACAGGATCTTCGTCGCCCGAAATCTTACCATGGCCGCAGCCAATCTGTCCGCCTTCAATCTTCACGAGGGTGTTATGGCGTACACGACCATTCTCACCGCCGCCATAGACAGAGGCCATGATTAGACCACCGCTGATGGTCACGTCAGTCTCATAGACGTAAGTGTGGAAGTCTGCATCAGGATTTTCAGTTGGATTTTCCACCTCGCCTCGACCGGCACCGAACACAAAACCATAGTCAACAGGACCGACATCATCTGGGTCATTAGGATCCTTATAGTAACGTCCAATATTCTTCATACCGCCGTTTTCTAACACCACTTCAATAGGTCCGACCTGTCCGCCGCTGACAACCACCGTACACTTACCGGTATTCTCTTTAAAGCCATCTGGCTTACCGACAAGACAGTCGTTTTTGCCATGTTTCACGTTTACGCCGTGACCAGTCTCCGTCGTTCTTGATGTGACAGTACCCACCGATCCGGCCAGACCGCCACCGTACACGCCGTCAAAGACATAACCGCCCTGCATCGTTACATAGGTATTTCCATTCAAGTCAGCCTCACAGCCACCGCCATAGATGCTCTGCTTCACACTTCCTCCACCCAGATAGACATAGCTGTCGCCACCGACAATACCTCTGTTGCCACCGCCAAACACACCATACTGCCACTCGGTGCCTTGAATCTCAACACCGGAAGTAACAGTCGTATTGCTCATCGGTTGGTAGGTGTATTCACCTGTTGGTTGGTCGTTAGCATCGAGGACGGCTATTTCCTCCTTACAGATATTCACATAGGTGTTACCAAGAAGTTCCGCATTGTCACCACCGCCATAGACATTACCTGTGATATGGGCACCGAGAACATCTCTTGGTTCGGTAGCAATGGTGATACCTTCACGCATCTTACCGTCTGCGCCATAGATGGATTTTCCATCAGTAGCCAAAATGGTTCCGACTGGAATGGGCGCATGTGTATCCGGATCTTCAGTGCCTGCTGTTGCACGTTTCAAGATGTCCACACTTGTCACCGTACCAATGTTAACGGTAGCATTGCCGTTGACATAGCTCTCGAAACTGCCGCCAAAGACATTACCAATGGTTCCGATCTCATCTTTAATGGTACCAGACATTGACATCTTATAATATGTGACATTATCTTCAGCCAATGCATCCTGGTCCTTAACCTTAGTATATGTTTTGTCAGTGGCCGTTTCGTCATCACAGGTATAGAGCCCTGTTACAGGTGTTGTTCCCGCTGTAACTTCAACTTCTGTATAAGTTACTGTTCCATCTATATTAGGAATCACATCGCCACGATAGGTATCAGGGAAGTTTATATCTTGATTGACCATTTTTCCCTTGATCATGTTGATGTTAACTTCTGTGTCGCCATTCACTTGAGCTCTGTAGCTTCCACCATAAACGTTGTCTATTCGGGTAGCAGACTTCACATTGACGGTGATTTTACCACTGGCCACACTGCTGCCGGATGTGTTTCTTGCACGAGGACCAGGATAGATGGCCTCACGGCCTCCACCATAGAGATATTGGATGATAGTCGGTTCATCGCAATTGTCGCTCTCTTCGATGTTGACATTGATATTACCTCCGATACTTCCACCATGGTCATTGCCTCCAAAGACTTGAGTGAAGATACCACTGGTAATGGTCAGGTTAACATCGCCACGGATATTAGCATCGTATGACCCACCGAATACACGTTCTATCGCGTTCTCTGTCGAACAACCGGACACAATCAGGTTAACATCACCATTGATGTCGGCACCTCGACCAGCACCGTACGTGTTAGTAATTTTCAGAGGACAGGTAGATGCCGCAACACCTGCGTCTTTACCTGCGAGCTTGACGGTAGCACTACCATAGACGGTACCCTTGGTATCACTTCCACTAAACACCTGACCTATTTTTCCACCATGGGCAATGATGGAGGCATCACCATAGATGGGCGCACCGCCATTTTTATTCCATACGCCATTACTCCATATCTTGTCAGCACCGTTTCCTCCACCAAAAGCATAGCCTACGTAGCCGGTACCAAAGATTTCTACATCGGTCGCAGGAACTGAGGCTGAGTTACCGCCTCCGAATACTTTCTCTATATAGGTCTCCTCGCAACCGTAAATGTTCACCTTTGACTTCTTCCCGTTGGCAGGCATGTAACTGGCCATATTTCCGCCGCCATATACACTGTGAATCTCAAATCGGTTTTCATCGTGGTTGGTTCCTATTGCTCCATTTACTACCGGTATGGTTTTGTAAACGTTTACTGTCACATTTCCCTTTGGTGTTCCATTCAGGTTGTTACAACCGAATACACGTCCGGACAATGGAACCTGGTTTTCTGTAGAGCTTGGAGATAACAGTCGTTGTATAAATGCTGTTCCATCAACTTTTACCTCGATGTCGCCATACACTATAGCCTCAACAGCTGTCTCTGTATCACTTCCCAATCGTCCCAGACCGCCACCATATACATCACCGCCTTTATAGTCAAAGTCAGTATAACTGCCATAGGAACCTTGCAGGCTATGACCAATAAGTCCACCCTCCAGATTTACCAGCGTCTTGTATGTGGTCTTATTATTTTCATTTTTTCCTGTAGCCCAGTCTCCAGTGACCACCTTATAATACAGCGTATTAGCTTCTGCTAATCCGGATGCACTGGTGTAATCTCCTGCGGTGTAATAGCCGGTTACATTGTCTCCTGTTGAAATATCTTTAACAGGACTGTATATTTCTTCATATCGATAATAGGTGACATCTGCCACAGCTGTTCCCGTAGCAGCAAGATATTGTACTTTGAAATAACCTTTACCGGTTATGTCATCTCCTGCAGAAATGCCAGATACCGGATTATAGGTTTGTCTGTAATAGGTAGTACCTTCTGCCGCTGTTCCTGATGCAGTTACGTAAGTATCTTGTGCGGTTTTGGTATAATAACCCGTTACATCAGCTCCTGTTGCAACATCAGCAGGATAATAATACTTTAGGAAATAGGTTGTGCCTTCCACCGCAGTTACCTCCGTAGCGGATACAAATTGTTCTATATAGTAAGCAGTTACGGAGGTTGTCCCTACAGTAATCTCATCTTCATCCACTGGATTATAGAATCCTTTCTTCTCGTAATAGGTCGTGCCACTCTGCGCAGTTCCCGTTGCCTGGTTGAAAGGCCTTTTATAATAACCCTTGTCGGTTAGGTCATCTCCTGTGGCAATACTTGAAACGGCATAATACGTCTTGGTCTTGGCATTATCAGCCAAGTTGCTCTGGTCATCCCAGTTACCAGTATTAGTGTTGGCCAAGGCACCGCCGCCATACACATCATTGTAAACATGACCGCCACTGACGTTGACCGTCACGTTTCCTATAACAATACCGGCCTCGCCACCACCAAAGACATCATTCCAGATGATGGGATCTTTGGTTGGATCGTTGTTGGGCTTGATATCAACTTGCGTTTCTTTTACTTGTGCAATGTTGGCTTGCACAACATTCAGGTTACCGCGAGAAGCGCCATACACATTACCGTCGTTGATGCCGTTATCACCGATCACTCCACCACTGATTTCTATGGTTGCCTTACCGCCGGTGTTAAGGTTTGGGGATCCCACTGAACCTAAAGCACCACCGCCATAGATGTTATGTACAACCTTACCGCCATCAACGGTCACCTTGGTATTGCCAAGCACAATACCGGCCATCGGGTTGTAATATTTCACGTCAGAGATTTCGTAGTCGTCTTCACCGCAACCGCCACCATAGATATTACCGCGTTTAGGGTAGTCTGCGCCGGTGTATTCAATATTGGTATCAGGGTCAGTAATTGTCGCCGTGCCATCAATACCTATCTTTCCACTGTGAATCTGTACATCAGTATCATGGAATACGTGTCCGTTCTCACCACTGCCATATACCGAGCCTTTGATGTCAGGACCGGTAGTACCTGATGCGCCAATCACCACCTTCGTGTCATACACCCATGCAGTGCGGTCATTAGGATCGACATCTGTGCCAAGGGGGTCACTTGAAGTTGCCCCTTCCGGAGTGGCCACATCACCACGTGACGAACCGAATACCATACCGTTCTCGTCTCCGTCCGTTCCAATCTGTCCGCCTAAGATGTTGATTTCTGCTGTTCCGTTGTCAGTACCTGTATTTGCCCAACTGGTAGGCATATTTTTTGGCATATCTTGGCCAGAAGAAGCCCTTCCGGGAACATAGTTCGCACCGTCGTTAGAACGGTGGATATCACCTACTGAACCGTAGGCACCGCCACCATATATGTTATGATTGATGATGGTCGGATGATTGGCCTTGTCAGTTTCGTTTATGGTAATTAAGGTATTGCCCTTGATGAGTCCGTCATCAGGATCAATCAGACTACCTTTACCGCCACCATAGACGTTACCTATCTTAGCGCCGCCCTTCTTGGTCTCACCGTCACCGACTTCACCGCCGTTGATGGTTACCGTGGTATTATCCTCTACCGTGGCAATTTCGCCACCGCCATATACGCTACCGTTCACCTTTCCACCGCTCATGGTGATGGAAGTTGTCTTAACCTCACCATATCGCAGGTGACCTGCTGTGCTACTGTGCGAGCTACCTTTACCGCCACCAAACACGTCACCGATGGTGTAATCCGATCCTTTTAACTTGTCATTGTAATTGCTATCAGTGTCGCCAATCGTACCGCCCTCAATAGTAATATAGGTGTGGCCATGAGATTCTGTTTCCGAATCCTTCTGCATTTTACCATAATCAGGATTTTGTGTACCGTCTGAAAGTATTGGGGCAGTAAGATAAGTTCCAACTGATGCTAAGCGGCCGCCGCCAAAAACGGTACCTAGCACCTTGCCATTATGGATATTGACGTACACGTCACCACAGACTACACCTGCCGTCAGTGCTGTCTCGCTGAAACCGCGTCCGCCACCAAAGACGTTACCATCGGAACCAGAGGTGCCCACAGAACCAATCACTAGGCTATTTTGGGCTGTGAATGTCTCACCATCATCGGTCGTGTCGCCGTCGCCATTAAGGTCTATTTTTATGGTGCCACCGATATTCGTTTCCGCATTGCCAAGCACGTGACCGTCTTCACCACCACCGAAAGTAGAACCATAGATACGAGCAGTACCTGATATGTTGACCTGTGTACTTGCCACGTTGGTCTGTTCGTTGAAATTTACACGTTGGTCACCCTTTCCGGCACCAAACACATTGCAGGTAACAGGATGTGCTTGAATCTGCTCTTTAGTACGTGGTACGCCCACTGTGCCGCCTACCATGTTGACAGTACAACTGCCCTTTACGTCAGTCATCTCGTTGCCGCCATAGACTGATGTCAGGATGTGTCCGTCTATGATATCTACTACGGTTTTACCACCTACAGAACCAGCTGCACGGAGCCATAATCCTTTGGAATATCCCTCTTGTTTTTGACGCTCTGTAAGTTCTGGTCCCTCAGCGTATGGATAATAACCTCTACCGCCACCAAACACATTGCCATAGAACGTATGGCCATCGGTAGCATTATCAGGTTTGCGGTCATTGTCTGAATCTTTGTAAAGGTCATATGGGTTGTATGGAGCTTCATGACTTTCACCCACGCCAAATGGCCAGTGGGCACATTCTTTCAAAACCTCAGTATTCTCTTCTGCCCATTCTTCATTAGTATAGGGTCTATTCACACCCTCACCATTACCTACCTGTCCACCTGCTATCGTAACATGCGTATTGGCCTGTACATAACCGTTCTCACTACCACCATATACAGAACCTTTCACAAAGGCGTGTCCACCGATGGTAACTTCGGTATCGGAAGCTAAGCCCAAAGAGCGGATAAACTTCAGGTATGCAGCTTCATATTCAAGATCATCAGTTCCCGGTGTATAATTTTCATTGTATGTTACCTTCCCGCTGGGTTGAATACTATAGGGGTCGCCTGTAACATTCTCGTACGGCAGGACTCCTGCACCTGCACCAAATACATGACCTGTGTCATCAGGCTTGCCGCTTGTTGTGACCATATGCATGTCATCTGGACCAATTTCAGCATAGCCTTGGATGGTGACCGTACACTTTCCTCCCCATAACGGAGTTTTTGGTAGTCCGTCAACTACTTCATATTTGCCCACCGAAGCCTTCTCACCACCGCCATAGACGCTTTGTCCCACCTTGGCATCACCCTGAATAGTGACTGTACTGTTACCACGAGCCAGGCCTGAGTAACCATGTGTAGCGGCACCCTTACCTGCACCATATACGTAGCCATTTATTACGGGTGATTTTGTGGCGTTTTCTGTTCCTTTTCCGTAGCCTATGGTTACCTCGGTGTGGAATTCTACACGGCCCATTTCACCGCCACCATAGACAGTGCCGTTCACCGTGCCATGACCGATGCGGACATGTGTTCCATAATTTGCGTATGTTTCACTGTCATTAGTGGGCTTGTCTTTATTCTTGCCATCTTCGCCCACCATCGCTTTCTCACAATAGAATGCGCGGTCACCAGTCTCTGCTGCTTCACCCTTACCTCCGCCAAACACATTGCCGCCAATAGTTACACCAGCAGCTCCTTCAGTTACAGCCACATAGCCTGAACCATTATCCTTGGCACAGATATTCACATTGGTGATGTCTCTTACATCTGCCAGTTTACCACCACCATAGACATTTCCTGTGATGTTAGCACCTGCTACTGGAACAGTCGATATCTTGGTTGTCTCATTATAATTATATGCCGTTCCACGGTCTCCAAGATGTGTTGGCTCTGTTATGAAATCAACTGTTGTTTCCGTTCCGATATTCACCGTTGTGATACCCATAACAGCAGCTGCGTCACCGCCACCATATACATTGCCTATGGTACCAAGTTCGTCTTCTATTCCATATGTTTGGTTGATGTTCACTGTCGGGTTGGCATACATGATAGCACCAGCTCCATAACCACCACCAAATACCTCACCTATATGTTTGAATGAACGAACGTTCAAGATAGGATCAGCGTACGGAGTTAAAATATCATTTCCCTCTCCTGTATAGACAGTCCAAGTAGTACCAGTAACCTCCTTAACAGCCCGGTGTGGATCATTAACTGAATCTCTTGGCAAGAAGGTGAGTTTGCCGTTAGTCAGTACGGCATTTTCACCAGGACTACCATTACCTGTTGCGGGGATTGCTTCGGTTTCTGTGGTCTTTACATAATACCCATATTTTGAGTAAGCAGCCTGGTTACCACCAAGATACAATGCGTCAATGTTGATAGGTCGGCATCCGGTCTCCTCAATATTCAGGATAATCTGTCCGGTGATGATACCGCTCAGGTTATTTCCTCCGTACACGGCACCAAAGTTACCGCTGGTGACGGTCAGTGTCACATTACCAAACACGTTTGCATTATCCGCACCACCATAGATGGCATCTACTTTAGCTTCTGGCATACAACCCAATACCAGGTTGACATCACCAATGAAGTCGGCATTCTTACCGGCACCAACCATTTTCCATACATCAAGTGCGCAGTCGTCTGTGTTTCCAGCATCATCTGCTTGCAGATTAGCTTTACCAAAAATTCTTCCTTTTTCATTACTTGCGCCGTAGGCCTCATGTATAAAACCGCCCGTCAAAACGGTAGTCGCATCGCCAGTCACATTGGCACCGCTATTGTCTGTCCAATTTGTACCACCGTCAAGAGTATAGGGATCCTTACCGTTACCACCACCAAATACATATTGTATTTCATAAGCACCATCCACTGTCACTTCTGTAGCAGGTACTGCAGCTGCATTACCGCCACCATATACACTCTCAACACTGATGTCACAAGTCAGAATGTTAACAATCGCCTTCTTTTCTGCAGTCGTATAGTCGGCCAGGTTACCACCACCATAGACTGCAGCCACTTCATAGGTTGGAGCCTCATATCCGGTTTCACCCTCTTTCTTCTTATAAGCCGCTGAGGCTGTTCTCGATTGATTATTTGCTCCAGTTACCGTCTTGTAGATATTGACTGTCACATTGCCCTTAGGTGAACCGTTCAGGTTGTTTGCACCAAACAAGCGACCGCTCTTGACCACAGAGGTATAACCTTCTTGGGTATAATTGGATATATTGAAAGCCGTAGCTGCAACACTTGCATCTGCATCACCCAGATTCACAGTGATGTCACCATAAACCGTAGCTTCTACGGCTTCCACACCAGTAGACGCCTTTCTGCCCAGACCGCCACCGTAGGCGTCACCACGGATGGTACCACCCTGAAGGTTAACTGTAGTTGTCTTGGTAGTTGTGTTGGGTATAGTCTCACTGTCTGTGCCGTATCCTGTCGCATTACCGATATTTGTATTGGCAAGTGCGCCACCACCATAGACATCGTTATTTACGACACCATTCTTCATGTTGACAACAACTGATCCACCCACGTCAGCCTTGTTACCTCCACCAAATACGTTATAGGTATTGTAGCCTTCAGCCTGTTGGCTGGATGCATCAATATTTACCTCTGTATCACCCTGTGCAGCCGAAGCGTCACCGCCGCCGAATACACCACCGGATTGAGTAGTCACATTGTTTTCTGTAACGATTCCCTTAACAAGTGTATTACCTTGGATGTTCAGTGTCACCTTTCCTCTGACGGTACCAAGAGCTGTTAGATCTTCTGTGGTATAAAGGATGTGGTTGCCGTTGGTATTATTAATACCGATGGCATCACCATGTTCCCAGGTGAAAGTGGTAGTTCCTGGAAATACGGCTGAACGATAAGTTCCTAAATCCGTATAGTAATATGGTGCAGACTGGAATCCGCCAAGATCCATCACCTCAACAGTAGGTAGTTCAGCCGAGTAACCGGCACCAAAGACATTGCCATTAACCGAACAGTCGGTGAGTGTTGAAGTAACGGTGCCTTCCACTTTACCTAAGCTACCACCACCATAGAAGTTGCCCGATATGTGACAACCTGTCAATTGAGAAGTGACTTCATACGTCTTTGCCAAAGAGAATCTGACATAATCAATAAAGATACGTGCCACATTCTGCGTGTTGTTTGACATGGGCAGGTATTGATAGGTATACTCTGTGGAAACACCTTTATAGGTTTCGTTATACGCTTGTAGGTACTTATCACCAACCCAAGTGTTCCAGTTTGAGGCTCCATAATCTCCAACGATAAAATTAACATTAGATGGAGCCTCACGGCTATATGCATTTCCTCCATAACCGGCACCGAAATAAGTGCCAAAAGTACAATTCGTTGCTGTCGTTTTGACCGTCTTCCCTGTATTCATGTCACCGAACTTGGGACCGCCACAGAATTGGTCAACGTGGCTATTGCTAATCAAAGTAGTGATATTACCCTGTATGGGTTGGTTGAATCCACCTCCATAAAACTCTGTAATATCAGCGTTATCAATTTGCCATGTGATATTACCGTTCGTATGTTTAGATGCACTTCCAAGACCTTCCTGACCTGCACCAGCCAAGACACCGAAGCGCCCACCATTTATGTAACATTCGGCATTATCATCATAACTGGTGACATCACCTCTATACAGTCCAGTGAGATAGAACTCGTTAAAATCACCGCCTGTAACTGATATTGGGGGGTGCTTAGAAGTGTGTTTCTGGTCAATATGTGTTCCTAACTGGAATTCTTTAAACCAGACATTTCCACCTACATGAAAATAGATGGTTTGATTGTTAACACCATTGCTCTGTCCGCTTACCCATTGTTCAATGACTCCACCCTGCAAGATATGTGGTGCAGTACCTCTGTCGCTACGATCATATTCAAACTGTGTAACGCGGAGGATGGCAGTATTGGTCACCTCAAACCAACCCTTAGGCTGCATGATACCGAGGTTGTAGGAACCCTTTCCGCCAGTAGTCTTCTGCGCCATACCGAGGCCTATCAGGTTCAGAAAATCGTATCTTACTGGATGAAAGGCTGTTCGACCATTGAAGCGAAGTATAAAAGAATAGTCTGGCTCATTGTCTCCATCGAGGTCGATAGAGGTTACCGTATAGGGCTTGCTGTTTAGTGCTTCTATGGAACCATAATGATGATAATTGCCAACAAGCACCACGGCATAATCATAAACGGTTTGTTCTGTTGCATCTCCTCCTGAGAAAAGTGCTGATCCAGAACTAGCGATAGCGCTGCCAATGTCGGTATAAACGGTTTGACCGTTGAATTTGGATGTACCATCTGTATTATAATGTTGACCACCACCCACGTTAAGAACATTGAAAGCGGTAGTCATGGCATCGTCTTTATATCCAGCTTCATTGGGTCTGTCATTTCTAGTACCATTCTTATAGGTTATATCCCAATAGGCGTCGGCTAAATATACCGCCTTGCCCCAATAAGGCTCAATGGTGATGGACGTAACCCCTTCTGGTACATCCCAATAAGCTCCTTGGTTGAAGACACGACCACTTTCACTAAACAAATCCTTATTGGTACATTTGCGGTCAGCAAAGTTGTATGGGGTAGCGGTCAAGTTGCCATTTGTATAAGTGACGTCAGCTCCAGTGGAATAACTTCCTTGTGTACCACCAGTGATGCTGGTAATCTTCCAGCCTGTTACCACTTTATTACCCGTATAGTTTCCTATACCCACCTCATTATAGTAGGGTAACTGTATCTTGTCAAAGTTGAAGTTGTAATCATCATAATCCTTATCTGTTCTGACAAGACGAAGGGTTGAAGTTACGATTCTTGCGCCAGACGGTGCGTTGGAACCAACATTGTTGATACGAACATCCAGTGTACCTATCTTTGCTCCCTTGTTGCGGTTTTCTTCACTATACGAGGGGCGTGAAACCATTTTCCTAGACACTGAATCATACGTGTATTCGGGGTCATAGTTGATAATTGAAGGATACTTGCCCTGTTTCTTCAGTATGGGATAAGGAGCAATCGCCTTATCAAGCACCCACTTGGCTATATCGTCCTTATTGCTAGTATTTTCTGTTGCCCACCAAGCAGCCAGTTCGCGGTTACTGTTGAGCAGGTTGCGGTAGAATTCAAAGCGCTGCAGGAAACGTGTCTCTGCACCAAGGGCACAGTTATAGACTTTAGCAATATCGTTATTTTGAATGTAGGAGGCTTCGATGCGGAAATAGTTGAAATTATTGACACCATTGGCATCACCGTCGTTGGTGATAATCTCACCATTGTAGATTGGGGCTATTGAAGAACCACTGATTTCACCATAGAACATGCAGTTCATCACCATAGTTTGAAGATTGGATGAGGTGGTTGCTACGTTGTTATGACCAACAATACCACCAACTTCACTACCTCCAGAAACATTTGCATAACTGAAGCAGTTGATAACACGCGAACTGCCATCAAGCAATCCCACTATACCACCTACGTAACCGCTACCGCTAATGGTACTGCTACATGAAGTTATCTTATCATAGCCGTCATCATCTTTTCCCACTGTGCTATTCGTTGCCAATACGCCGCAGTTATAGATGTGGCTGTTACCTGTAGCCTCGTTGCAAATGGCACCGACATTGGTACCATTGCTGATAATGATATTGTCAAGCATGACGTTCTTCACCGTACCACCGCTAATCTTGTCAAACAGTGCATGTGTCGCACCTGTAATCTTCGGGAATGTTCCGTCAGCTTTGGCTTCGCCCTCGAAAGTACCGGAGAATGCAGTTGATTGGCTACCAGTAAACAAGGCTGCAAGAGCAGTAGCAGCAATATCATTCTCAAGGATGTAATGTCCGCTGGCATTATATGTGATGCTTGAGCCATTGGGTATTCTTATCTCTCCAGTTGATGCCGTAAACGTAGCCGTTACATAAGCACCATCATATCGTGTAGGTAATTCAAAGACATAATACGCTGTATTTTGGTAAGAAACACTATTTATTACATTTGCTGCAGTTCTTTCTGTTTCATGATTATATAGTGTTCCCTCTATCTTGTTTGACAAATCCATTACACCGCCACGTCTCGGAGCATTTGCCCTGCCCATACTCGCTAGCGGTTCCACCACTATATCTGATGCTTTGATATAATACCCACTTTCTGGCGTAACAGTAAGCGTTACCACGCGTTCGCTGACAGTTGCAGACACATTACCTGTTCCACTCGGCATTACATTGATGATAATACTGCTAGCATCGATGCTTTGTGCCCATACATCCCCAGCTCCATACATCAGGAGCATCAACATTGCAACTATGGTTCTTTTATATCTTACTGTTTTCATATTATTATCAGTCATATAAGTCAAATATAAGTCTTATAGGTCTTCTTTTATGATCACTTTCTTACCATTATGGAAATACAACCCTTTCTGAGTTGGTGTGCCGTTAAGTAGCCTACCGTCTAAGCCATACCATTGGCCACTGTTCCATTTTTCCGCATTTCCTTTATTCGGTATATCCTTTATTCCGTTAACAATATCCCAGTTAATTCTCATGCGCATTGGGGCAGGGCTGGGAGCTGCAGTCGCAGAAGATGGATCTGTGGGGTGGTTTGGATTCAAGAATACTTTTCCATCAGATAAATAACCATCCATATTATGTACAAACTCATTATAACTGAGTAAGTAAATGGTCTTTAAATTGAAATGAGCTTTTTTGTAGTTGGGAGACTCGCTATCTGTAACATAGCCTGCCATTCCTGTTTTTACCATTTCCAGCATATTGGCATCCTTTTGATTACCAGAACCTTCCCTGGTGATTAGCGTTACATCGTCGGGATTGGCATTCTCTACCAAGAATCCACCAGACTCCTTATTCGAAATCAGCAGTACAGGGATACCCTCCGGTATGTAATCCAGTTGTTCTGGAATAGCCCATCCATCAATAATTTTTGTGATGATATATGCTCTGATCCCTTCAGGTAAAGCGTGACCTATATCCGTATCACCTGATTTTTCTGCTACAAAGGTTGCTGACCACTCCACTTGATTATCATCTGTCTGGAAATTAACATTGGCATTCCTAATACTGAAAGAACCTGTATAGTTACCTGTACCAGAAACTGTTTTCTCAGAATATCTGCCGGATAAAGAGGTGGTTTCATTTCCGATTGTATAATCAGTGGTGGTATAAAGTAGGGTTTCACCATCCTTTAAGACAGTGGCACCACCTTCACCAAAGCTGAGGGTAAAACCGGAGGCAATGGAACCGTCACCGATGGATTTTACATTAACTGTCAACTCACCAGCGATATAGGTGATAGCATAATTCGTGGCTGTCAAGCCGCTTGGAATGATATAACGTGTTCCAGCTGGAATCGTTGTTGTATAGGATGTTCCCTGTCCATCCGCTTGGGAATTATAACTATAAACAAGAGTGCCGTTAAACACGCCAGTGGTATTCTCATTCTCTCCTGTAATAAAACCGCTGTATGTCACACTATTGTTTGGAACTTCACCATAGGTGATGTTCTTATCTTGAGCTGTGATGGTCAGTTCTTTCTGATTAATAGTTAAGGTTCCAGTTTCATAATTGACGGTATAGTTTCCTTGAGTGGTCTCACCCGTTGGGGTGATGACATAATCTCCTACATTGTTGCCAGTTGCGCGGCTGATAGAATAGGAGATAAGGTCTGTACTCTCACTGTTCACCATACCTGTTACGGTAACGGTCAGTTCTGGATCTGTATCTCCATAGGTCTTTGTCTTGTTGTCGGCAGTGACAATAGCTTCTGTTGGATTGATTGTCAGCGTACCATCCACAATATTAGTCACGACATATTGACCTGTATTGTCTGTTGTCAAGTTTAGGGTCACTCCCGTGAAGGTAACATTATGGGTTCCGGCATTCGTGCCACTACCGCTGGCGCTGACACCAGGGAAGTTCAACGTCTGTCCATCTACATTATAGGTAAAGCCCGTCACGGTCTGCTCCGTGCCGTTGTAAGTGACAGTTCCGCTATTGGCGGTCAGCGTCACGAATGCTGCTGCAACAGTCAACGTACCATTTACATAAGTAAAGTCATAGTTCTCATCAACACCACCACTGGGCACAATATCATAGGTTGATCCCACATTACTGGTCGTTGTGTAGTCTGTACAGGTTGCGGTAGGAATTGTTGCAAGTACAGAAACACCCTCACCATTCTCGAACTCTGTAATCGTGACTGTATATTCCGGAGCGGGATGTCCATATTCCACAATCTTATTGTCTGCCGTTACAGTCAGCATTTTTTTCTCAATGGTGAAATATGTATTCGGAACATTCCAGATGTACCATCTGTCGTTTGAATCATTATCTGTAATGGTGACGTATGCTGTGTTCTCTCCGGCATTGATGTTATTGGTATATGCAATTGTATATGTCGCGGGGGCTTTCGGTGCTTCGGTTGTACCTACCGATACACTTTTAACCTCTGGTATTTTCTGTTGACCGTCATATACTTGTCCACCTTCCAATGTGACAGTAGGCTTGTTGAGCAGCGTGACGACTTCAGATGTGGAAACAACATCGCTACCATCCTTGATGACACCAATGGCTTTGATGCACACTTGGTCTGATGAAGCCCAATTGGTGCTGCTGTATGTCGTAGAGGTTTCATCAGGTTCTGTGCCGTCATTCGTATAGTGAATCTCTGTTCCAGTCGTGGCACAGGTAACGGTGATGTTCCCTGCGGATTCCACAAAAACGGGGTTGTAGCAGAATGGAACTAACTTCCATTTATAGCTGTCGCTCTGTCTGTTTTTATTTGATTTTATTTGAGATCCATTTAGATACAAAGCATAATAATTGTTTTTTGATGCTTCTTCCAATCCCTTAGGAACAATGTAATATGCACCATCCACTGTGGATTTAGCAAAAACAAACTGATACCGGTCAGATTCAGAATTGTCATAATCAAGCAAGGAGAGTACATCGGCTTTGTCGCCCATGTTAGTTACAGGTGAAGCTATCGTTTGGTTAAACTTCAGATACTTACCCGATTGGTGAACGATATAATAGTACTTACGCTCACTATCTGAACAGTCTGCCTCTTTGATATACCAAGCCAAAGCATCATTTCCTAAGGTGGCTGTCCCTACATTTCCTGTCGCAGGTGAACTCATATATTGTCCAAGAGTCCCAACATTCTCGAATTTGAATAGTGATGGATTGCTTTCATCTGAAGTGACCAGCGATGTCGGCAGCACATTTCCAGGAGCAGCATAAGTAATGATGTTCCATCGAGTATGTTTTTGTTCTGGTCTTCGGGCGTTATTGCTACCCTTCATGACAGCATCTTTTGAATTTGCTAAAGTCGGAGGCGTAGTATTGTCCCAACCGCCTTTATAAATACAATAGTTACTAGCTGAAATTTGTGATTTTGGAACGATATGAAAACCATCAGGATTATTCTTCTCATCATCACTATAACCCTGTACTAAGGTGAACATGTAACCAGTTTTGTCCGTAGCGTCACCAAATTCGCGACTGGTTTTCATATACACCGCACAATCCTTGCCGATGTTGACAATTGTATGATACAGGTAATCTCCTGTATGGCCATTGATAATATAGTAATATTGAACACCATCTACACTACCAGCATTGGTGAACTTCCATTCCATCGTTGACCTGAACAAACTTGATGTGTTTACCTCTGTATTTTTATTCTTGACATCGCCAGGTATCATGTAAAAGTCAATACACTCCACATTTTGGAACATATAAGAATAATCGCTACCAATATACCTCTGTGTCGTTAATGTGACGCAGCGGGAATAGGTATCAAGGGATTCACCTGTTCCTGCAGTTTTTACTGCTATAGCCCTGACAGTGGTGACAGGATTCGACATGGTAATAGTTGTTGTACCAACTTCATATATTTGTGTCGGATTGCTTCCTCCTGCATTTGCTGGGTCTGGCTTATCGCCATTTGTGGTGTAATAAAGTATTACCGTTTCCGAGCCAGAATAGGTAATGGTAATAATATTATCATCCGTCTGTGTAATAATTGGAGCTGGAATGATGTCCTCAAAACGATATGAACTAGTGTTGTTGGCTTCATTCCATTGGCCCAATGTTCCTCCAACAAATTTAGTAAAATCAGAATACGTAGGTCCGTCTGTTTTTACATTAGTTCCTATCAGTGCGTCCTGATTACCTTCGGAAATATTTAGATAGTAACCAGCGCCAGCTTTCTTTGGATGGAAAAGATAAGCACCATTCAAATAGCTGTTAGCAGGATTTGTTGTTATTTCAAACAACGCATTTTCACCTGGTTCATAAGACTCGTCTCCTCCTTCTAAGTGAACACGAATACGATTAGCACTTTTGGAGGTATTAATCTGTCCGTTAAACACCAAATATTTACCCGTCTTTCTTTGCTGGATATAATAGTATTCTAAGGTGGAATGCTTTGTTATCACCCACTCAGCTTTTGTAGCATCATATTCTTTGCTAGTACTTTTAACCTGATAAGAGGTTATAAACGGCTGATCATTTGGAGTAAGTGTGTAATCGTCTTTATTATTTTTGTATTCATAATAAATCCAGTCTTCCGTAGGGCATAGGTAATAGTTTGTTTCCGTACTACCCACCGTGTATCCAATATGGTTTTGATCATCCTTACCATAAGATCCGATATAGTACGTTCCCGAATAATCCACAGTTTGTGCCTTCACCCCATTCGCTCCCACAACCATCATCAACACTGCTAAAACACATTCAAGCCATACCCAAGCCATACTCTTGCCATACTCATTGAGTATGCATAGAGCCTGCTGGGTGCCTTGCATGTTGCTTGCATCTCCCTTACACCTTCCTTGCAAGAGGGGATTATGTCTGTATGTTGTGATTGTATGGTGTATCATATCTTTGTTACAGTTGATTCAAAATAATGTCCTTGTCTATGCCCATCAGTTCAAAAGCAAAGAGACGTTTGCCAAGATCCTTGAATGAGGCTCCAAAGTGGTATAGAGCGTCATCCAGTATCAGGAAACGGTCGTGGAAACGACTGTTATACTCTTTGAGCTCTATATTACGTCCATGTTGCTTTTGACTTAATTCCTGAATGTGCGTAAGTGATTGGCCTACGCTTTCAGTATATATTGTGGCGTGCACTCCCTGTTCCCGCTTTTCAAGCAGGTCAAAGACGGAGGCATTTATGTAATTGTCAATCAGAATAATTTCTTTCTTGGCTGATTTAATGAGTGCCTCAACAAGTTTATAGGCGTCAAAAATCTGTCCTTCAAACAGAACTCCCTCTATCGGAGGCATGTTTGTCCTAACAAAGAAGTCTATCTTGTTCTGTTGTTCTGCAAGGGTTGATTCTATCTTCTGTATCTTATTTTGTTGTTTTTCAAGTTTGTCATCAAACCGCTGTTCTATGTGCTTTATCTGCTGATTTACAGCATAGCCGTTAATCAGATAGTTTTTGATGACCCCGTTTGCCCACTGACGGAATCTCGTTCCTTGCTTTGACTTGACACGGTATCCAACAGAGATGATAACATCCAAACTATAATGTGAGACTTCATATTCCTGTAAACCATCATGACCCATATATGCAAATTTTGCATAAGTGCCTTCTTTTTTCAGTTCTTTCTCCTTGTAAATGTTACTGATATGGCGTGCAATAACGGATTGGTCACGATGGAATAATTCAACCATTTGTGACTGTGTAAGCCATACCGTATCAGCTTCTAACCTGACTTCAAGGCTAATTGTATCATCGGGCTGATAGAGTACTATCTCACCCCTGGCATCACTTGATTGCAAACTCTCAGCCACAGGAATGGATGGCTTCTTTTTTAAGGACTGTTTTTTGTTTTTCTTTTCCATAGTATAATTAAACAAGGTTGTGAACATACAAATATACGCAAAAAAGTCTGTCTGCACCATTCTGGCGCCAGCATTCTCTGGCTTTGCAGCTTTTTGCAGCATAACCTCTTGCAATATATTGTTATGTCCTATATATTCTCTCATATTGTTGTTACTTCATCATTTTGTTACTGCAATCTTCTGGCGGTTCACAATGTAAACGCCGCGGCTGTTGACAGGTACGGATACCTTGGTGGCGGGCTGGATGGTGAACTGCTTGAGTGCCTTGCCGGCTACGGTCATTATGGTTACCTCTGCCGGGTATTCAAGGGTGCTCTCCACGCAGATGTTCATATCCTGAGTGTAGATAATCAGTCCGCTCTGGGTTGCTACCTCCTCAAGGTCATCCTGATCACCTAAGTAACCTAAGTAGAGGGCTGTGGCATGTGTACCACTGCGCATCGGAGCTCCACTACCTGTCTGGGCTATGAAGTATGCGCGGAACGGAGTGGTGGAAACCTTGCTGCCGTCAGTGTTATTGAACTCTTTTCCAGTCTCCTTGTTGAGCAGATAGGTACTTGACCCATTCAGTTCCTTTGTCTGATAAATAGGCTTGAACCGGTAATTACCGCCTTCTACAGTTACCTCAGTATCGTAATCCATATCCGATACTCCTATGGTCACATCCCTGTCAGAATGATAGTACTCATCTGATACAAATGTGATGGTCTGAATACCAATTTGTCCTGGTCTCAGGTATGATGGGTCAACAACAGGATTAGCATCAGCTACTGTAGTCAGGGCTTCAAACTGACCGCTCAGGTCAAACTCATAGTATCTGTCACTGGGGAATCCTATCAGATACGGCTGAGCTGCTGCTGCAAACGGATAACTCTTGTAAACATCAGGCTCTCTGCCACTGCCGTAGTTGTAATATGCATGATATTTATCTCCGTTTCCGTTCTTATCCAGCTGGCTGTTCTTGCTGTAGTAGTGATCCCACAAGAAACTGTTAGAGTAGGTGAGGTCAGTACCCTTTCCGGCTGCAATGTCACCAGCAGAAGCCTTGGCAAGTGACTTGAACAATATCTTGGTCTTGCTTTCAGCCAATTCCACCTTTGAAGGTGTACGCAGCCAGTACTCATGACCTACCTTGCTTCCTTCATAGAAGTGGGTTATTATACCCTTCTGGTTGGTGCTTACTGTCTGGACGGTGAATGGCAGGCTTATGCTCTCCCAACCGTTGCTGGCATCCTTTACAAATATATCAGGAACACGCTGGTACCACATGACATTCTTATAGCCATCCTCTCTTCCATCCATAACGTAACTGATAGGAGCGTTGAAGTCAAACGGCTCATTGTGATCATTCTTGTCAACCAGGAACTGGTCACGTGCAGCATAATACTCACCGTCAGCTCTCTTCAATACCAGATGTCCGTGGATATTGTTCACATTACTGTTTTCAACCTTGCGTATGCTCAGATACTCATTCTTAACTGGATAATTATTATCAAGAACAAGATTTCCATCTGCATCAACCTGGCAAGCATACTTGAAGTATTCCGGTTCAAACAGGTAGTTGTCAAGTACAGTGACACTTGCGGCATCGGACTCAGGTGCATAAACCAGCATGTTCTTGGTCTGGCCGTCATTGCGGAATCCGGTAAGTCCTTCAAAGTCAAGCAGCGGAGCATAGAATATAGCCGGAGCTGTACTTGTGGCATTCTGCTGGCCCTGATTATAACTTACATCATTCTTACCTGTAAAGTCTATTGCCGTCATGCCCGGATAAACTTGACGCGGATCTTGACCGTCCTCTACTGTTGCCGGATTCTCTGTGGCTGCCAGCACGGCACCCGGGTTGAAGTGGGCCACACTCATACTACTGTTACCGTAGTATGCAGGAGCACGATATACGCGGTTGGTGCTGTTGTAGTGTGACGGTCCTTCATCATGTGCTCTCTCATCAACATAACCGTAGGTAAGGTTCTGACCAAAGAAGATGTAATCATCAGGCCATACAGGTAACCATGTGGGCTCATCTCCTTCGTTAAGAGTACGCTCACGCTTGTCGGCCCATGTAGGTATGGTGCCGCCGGCATAACGGAAATCACCATCAGCATAGCGGTCGTTCTCCACGTAACCGCGATCACCATACTTGGCGTCAGCCGTGATGGGGTAGTATCCCTGTGCAACCTGCTTAGGAGCGGTTGATTCCGGATCTATCGCCATTGTAGGATCTATGTAAGAATAGCTGTAGTAATCAGTTCCTGCACTGGTTACGGTACCGTCATAGAAACGCTTGTTAAGATAGAATCCGTTCAGGTCATATGCTACCTCACCGTTGTAGAATGCCTGTGCAGGTTTGGCGATAGCAATGCCATGAGCTGGTATGTCTTCATTGCTGGCTGGAGTCTTGTAACCCAGGTTGTCAGGATAGTAGCTGTTAACCAACTGTACCTTATCAGTAGAAGTACTACTTCTTGACGGATTACCGAATACGGCATATGCTGTACCATCAGGTGTGCCTGTGGTGCTGATCCAACTGTTCTCAATATAACCCTTACCGGTTTCTGCTATACCTGCTCCGGTGAATGAACCTGTTACACCCAGGTTATATACATCACCGCACAACTTCTGGAACAGAGTAGCAGACATTCCGCTTATGGTATAGCCGTCACCATGCAGGGTACCCTCAAAGCATACATCCTGGCCATCCGGGGTGTAGAGTGTTGTATTTCCACTCTCTGTTTCCTGTCCTAGGCCTAATGGAGTCCAGGACTTGTCAGCGTGGTCAATGTCAGCTCTGAGTATGAACTGCAGGTTGCTGCCGCCTGCGGCTTCAGGATTGAGCAGGGCGTGACCTTTCAGACGCTCCTCCATTGTATCATCAATATGATCGATGTTAATGGTTGAGATAACGCCGTCTGTCGTTGTAACGTCGCTACTGGTGAGCAGGCTCAAGTCAAATAAGTTCTTGAGCAAATCAAGTCCATTATCAGTGCCACCACTGTAGTCATTGATGTATATCTTACTGTCACGGTCAAGCCTGTCGCGGTCATAGTCCACATGCAGGTGGTACTTCTTGTCTTCCATCACATTCTTGAGGTCATGATAGTTGGCCACACTTATTGGGACAGTGTTTGAGTATGTCTTACCTAAGTATGTCTTGGCATAGTATGCAAGAGAATAACCGTTTTGATACCAATAGAGAGGATCATTGGAAGGTACATACTTAATACCGTTCTTATGACTATCAGCATCATCCTTAGATTCAAATATCTCCCATCCGGTCTCAAATACCCTGTAGGCACCTTCAGTTATCTTAGGTGTTTCCATTGTTAAGCTTACACCAGGCAGTACGGTTTCCGGAGCATCGATATCATCTACATAAGGAATACCGCTCTGGAAGTTGATATGTATGTTCACCACATGGCGCTCACTATATGGGGTGATGTGTAGGCCGGATTCATCGCTGCCCTCATAATCATACTTGTAGATTACGGTAATGATCTTTTCCTTTGACAGGTCATACAGATCAGAGTTCTGGGTAACATAGAGTGTACTGGTCTCAGTGGGTGATATGCCGTGTATGGTAAAGTTCTGCTGTCTATTGGCTAGAGTACTATAATTAGCAGCGCTGATTACAATACCCTGCGGAACCTCATTTCCAATATTGTAGGTAGCTGTGGCTACAGCTCCACTAATGGCCAGACCTGTAACAGAGGCACCTTCGCCCTTCTCACCTATCTTATAGCCTTGGCGGCAATAGTAGAATGTTGTGGATACAGGATTATCATTAACCTTATCCATCTGATCCTCAGTAAATGTGAGAGTCTTGATATAACTCAACAGCTCAGCACTGTTGTGATCATGTTCTATCTCTTCATATTTATCCTTCTCAATGGTAGCACCTACTGCATATGGCGTAATGCCGAAAGTGAACGCGCTGTCAACTACATAGTAATCACCGGGAGCAGTAACCAATATAGGTGAGTAGTAACGCTTTTCATTAGGCAGTGACTCAAAATGTTCACGTATCAGAGTTGCATCTTTAATTACGGTTTCATGGCCATTCATGTGATAAATATTGCTACCATCCACCTCTTTTTCAATATCATCTGTGCTGCCATTGTATGTTGCTATATAATCAACAGGCTTGGTGAGCGAGTAGATCATCTCGGACAGTGTGGATTCAGATGCAGTCTTGGGATTAAAGTTATAAGGCTGATCATCATACTGATATTTCTTGCCTTCTTTCTGCTCATGCCTGATCTGTTTGTTGTCTTCTGTTGTATAATATACACCATAGCTGGGATCAATGAGCAGATCAAGAGCATCATAGTTAAAGGTGAAGTAACTGCGATCTTCGTCAGACATTGAACTCCATACATCCTTTGCTCGGTAATTATGACCAGGCTCATAATAATTGCCGCCATAATAGCCGTCATTGGTGCAGTAGTAAGCATCCTGTATGTTGCTCTCTATCTTTCTCCACAATGTTACCAGCGGTAATAAGCTGTTTGTCTGATCAGTATTGAGATGTAATGCCTCTATCTGTTCATCGCCAAGATCATCTTCAAGTTCAAGTATGTCATCATTGCCGGCTATGCCAGTGATGCCAAGAGCTTGAATCTTGCCTTTTACATCAGTTATTAAGGCTTCCTTCTCAGATTTTGGCATAAGCTGACCGGCCACAATAATGTTATTGGATGATATTTCTACGGCACTGGTACATACACAAGCCAGTTCTACACTGCTTGAGAGTGCATCCCAATTGGTTGAAGTGTACTCTGATTGAGCCAATGCTACATTGGGCTGGAGGTGTTGCTCAATCTCTTCTTGATCTACATCATATGATTCAGCCTTCTTGAAAGTTTCAACATAACCCGTTGTTACGTATGCTGGCTCAAATGATGCTTGAGTATGAGCGAATGAAACGTCATGATTTGTTACCGCATAGTTATAAGGATGATAGATCTCATATGGTATGATATCCTCCTTGTTGTATGGATTCTGTCCAAACAGGCCTGCGGTTATTGCATTGCCATTTTCATCTTTATCCTTAAGCCTGTAAGTGGGGCCGTTATCATATCTTGCTTGAATTGCCGCTGTCAGTTCATTGTATTCCTTGGCAGTTATCTTCTTATCTCCAATAGATGTCGGGTTGTTATAAGATGTGGCAGTAGCGCTACTTAAATCTTTAAGCGTGTACCATTTATCCCAAATGCCGGGGTTGGTCATATTGTATGTAAGCATATAACCTGTATTGTGAGCAATGTTGTTTGACTGGCGGAATACATAGCCAAATGCCACATCCTCATCATCCATGATTACTGTCTTTTCTGCATTTTCTATTCCATCATCTGTAATATCGGTGAGGGCTGCCAATGTGAGCAGTCGTTTATATTCAATAGAATCCATGACATAACCTGAAGGTATCTCCTCCTGATTATTACCTGTGCCTACCTTACTGTCTGCAATAGTCACATAGGTCTGCTCAACAAACAACTTCTGTTCTGAACGCGGAAGTTGATACCAATCCCAGTAGCTGATGGGGTCATTCAGATAGTATGATACATTGTTAATGACCATCTTCTTACCGCTTTCCAGTTTAGTGTTGTTGTTCTCATCAGTATATGCTGAATAGTAGGCGTAGCGGTTGGGCTTGACGTTCATGAGGGTCATAGTACCGTTGGCCGCAGCAGTGATGGTAAGCGGAATCTGTACTGTTTCACTATATGCGGTAGGTGAACCGGTGTATGCTGTAATGTACTGGTCATAGACATAAACCTGACTCTGTATGAACCAGTAATGTGCCGGAGATGCATCTGAACCTTTGTATTTGCCGCTTACATTATAGCAGTCATCTATGATGGGCTGCTCGTAAACGCTTCTTACAAAGTTGCCTGATGTTTGATATCTCTCCTTTGAGGCGTCAGATAGGTTGTATGTGAAAGCTTTGTTGCTGACAGCATTGATATTTAGGTCAGTAAGCGTGATTTGTTTTTTATTGGTTTCACTACGCACGCCATGCTCGTTCTTGGCATAAATGAATCCACCGCCTATACCAGGTTGAACATTTATAAGGTCCAGTTCAATTACACCGGTAACCATTCCCCATACTTTCTGGTCAAATTCATTGCCAGTGGTCTCTTCAGTAGTGAGTTCCAGATATACGCCTGATGCCAATGCCAGCAGATTATGACTGATTCCGTTGTTGCGCCAACGGTTGGTGGGATCTTTTGCTTTCCATTGTTCAAAGGTCATTTCGTTCTCTGCCAATTCATTATGTTCATTGACGACCTCTTGCCTTGTTTTACGTGTGTTATTCTTGAAATCCACATCACTTGTCAGTGCGCCAAGATAGTTTACTGTGTTATAGATTCCAAAGTAGTTTCCATGCAATATGTTATCTTCTTCAGTGTCTCTTGCTGAAGACTCTACCTTGTTGAGTGATACTTCACGTACACGGTTTATGGTATAAACCTTGTGGTCTGTTGATTCCACTACACGGTCCTGAGCTCCTTTAAGAACCATGCGGCTGCCAAATACACCACAGAAATCAGCTCTCTGTATGGTGTTCATAATACGGCCGGCGTAGACTGATACCACTCCGTTTTCAAGCCACAATGAAGGATTGGGCTTGTTATCTATTATGGATGAAGTACCGGCAAACAGAACCATCAGTTCATCTTCAGGTATGGTAGCACCGTTATTATATGTGGTTCCTTCATTGTCAGTAATAGTTCCATTACCTATGTACTTGAAAGTACGTTGATAGTAAGCCTTTTCTCTGGCGGGGAGAACGTTGTATTCACCAATAGTAATAGTGGGAGAAATGTGGTAGTAGTCTGTTCCGTAGTTGGTAATGTTCAGTTCACGGTAACCATCCACAAAGGTAAGGTTTCCGTCGCCGTACAGTCCGCCAATGTTATCTGTACCTATTGTAATGAGGTCACGGTTATATACATCATTGATTGAAGCTGTGGCGTTACCGTATATTGTTGTAGTCTTGGCGGTTATCTGCTCACTTCCCTCTGTAATGTTACCACCGGCAAATACTGCATTGTGGATTATGATACCTGTACCATCCAGTTTTGTCCATGTATCACTATCTTCATCTTTACCTTTCAGGTTATTAAGATAAGACGTGGGAATATATTGACCGGCAGTATATGTTGCAATTACCTTAGGCTGTTCTACTTCATCAACGGTTTCTGTTTCTGTTGGAGATAAAATATTAACAGTGCCGCTTAAGACTTTGGCGTGAGGTTCAATCAGGACCTTGCAGTCCTCAGTCATGTATTCAGGCTCATTCTTAATCGTATATGTTCCCTCTGGATCCGGATTGACAACTAAATTGTTTCCACTATAACTGTTGGCTATTATAACGCCGCTGTTGTTAACCCATTTGCCTTGGGCATTATATCTGTAGTAATATCCCTCCTTGTCATCCTTGAAGCGTTGACTGTCAGTTGGCTTCTTTCCAATGTGTAGCTTTCCATCTTGCATGTATGCGCTATAGACATAGCCCAGGTCACCACCTCCGAATACATTGCCGTATCCCTCTTCAACACCCTCTTCAGTTCCTATCTCACCGCCATATATGTTGACATCAGTCTGTCCGAACACATATCCTCTGCAACTAAGGTCAAGCACTGCTTTTTCATAGTTTTCAAGCATCTTGGTGCCGTCGCCGCCCCAGTTGTCAATTCCTCGGCCTCCGCCAAACACATTCTTCTTAACCCATCCTCCGTACATCTCTATGTGCGTAGAACCGGCTTTATATATCTTTGCGTTATTATTTTCTAATCTATACGTATTGGAGTAATCATAATTTCCATCTGGTTTTACTGTGCCTCGGCCTATAGGAGCAATCTCACCGCCACCATAGACGCTGCTGCGAATGGTGCCGCCGTAAATCTTTATGTTGGTGTTGTCAACATAACTGTTTCCTACGTAGCCTCCTCCAAATACGCATCCGGATCTCTCTTTCAGTTCATCCACTTTCTGGTCATCAAGTTCCTCATCATAAACTCCTGTAGAGCTGTTATACCTGTAACCTATATAACCGTCATATATGGAAATGTAGGTGGTTCCGAATACTGCGCCACCCTCGCCACCGCCATAAACGTTACGGGTTATTGACGGTTTGCCGTCAATATAATCGGTACCGTCAGGCTTACCAATCACGACATGTGCCTCAGCAAGCCTATCTGTATATACTATTTCATCTCCAACTGTTGTGGTGAAGTCTGGAATCTGCTCGTATAGTTTCTCATGGGTTGTGGCGTCTTCATACAATACATTGTCAGTATTGTCCTTGTATTTGGCATAACCCACGCCACCGCGCCAGCCGCCGCCATAAACGTTACGAGCAGTACCGCCCTCAACGTAAGCTGTAGTGCTTGCGGTAAACATGAAATCATCATGAACACCGTAAAGGTCTTCTACTGCTCCGCTTGTACCGGCGGCATAGATGTCATTAACCACTTTACCGCCAAGCAGGGCAATATAGGTTGATCCGGATACTACTGCTTCTTCACCTAATCCGCCACCGTAAGCGTATCTTTGAACTACTGCTGCAGGTTTTGTATCAGTCGGACCATGAATGATTACGTTGGTGTTATATTTCTTTTCTGTCACCTTGGCATTACCATTACGGTGATCAATCTCAGCCGTTCTTGCCAGCGGGTTCTCCAGGTTGGTGACGGAATCACTGCTTAGATAAGGATGTTCATCATTTGGATCGGGGTCATAGCCGGTTCCTCCAAGTTTCCATGCCTTATCCCACATACTAGTCCATTTGCTGTTCCAATTGCTGGTCCACTCGGCTTCCCATGCCGCTTGTTGCTCAGGATCAGTGATATTGGAAGGCATTTGGGGCTTATATTGTTTCTCATATTCATCTTTAATTTCAGGCTCATCCTTGTGATATTTCATGTAGTCATCTATACTTTGAGCATTGAGCACCAGACCATTTTGACCGCCTCCATATACCTGATATACATCAGCACCGGGTTCAAGGTTAACCTCTGTGTATTGTGACCATGTGCTGTTGCCGTAGCCGCCACCAAATACGTTGCCCTGAGTCAAACCGTAAACAGGATGTTGCATCCATACTATGGCGCTTACATTCACCTTGCCATAGAGTGTGCGGCGGAAACTGTTGTTGCCACCATATATGGCTCCCTTAAATGAATCATTCTCCTTATCCAGTCCTGAAAATGAATACAATACGGCATCATTACTGCGGTAGTTTACATTGGCCTCAAAAACATCGCAGGGATACATCCTGTCATAGCCGTATGCACCACCGAATATGCTGCCTATGTCAATAGTGGAACCTTCAGGTACGTTTACTACTGTGCGGCGGGTTACACCCTCCATATAACTGCCTCCATAGGCGGCGCCTACCTTTCCGCTTATCAGATCAATTACTGCAGAGAACTCATTTGCTTCATCCTCATCTAAGAGTGATATCTCATTGGTTGTTGGGTCTGTTTGGACAGTTTCGCTATAGGGCTTACCCATACCTAAACCATTATAGGCACCGGCACCGAATATCTGGGTGTAGCGGAACTGCTCTTGATCCTGTGGTATGTCTATGAGCACGTAACTATGCTGTTGTGCTGCATCACCACGGCGATCATGAGGAGAACCTGTTCCGGCACCGAATACAGCTGCCAATCTGTTGTCTTTGTTGTAGTTAGGTCTGACGTTTACAAAAGAATTGTGCTGTGTAGGCATCTGGCGGATGGTTTTCAGGTCTTCATCCTCATAGCCGTAAACATCAGTGTCATAATAGTTATAGAATCCATATGAACCACCGAATATGGTATCAACTTTTCCTTGCAGATACTCTACGTAGGTCGAGGCTTTAGACATGGAAATATTGGTGGCCATCGTTTTGGCTTCAACACGTACACGTCCGGATAAATCAGCCTCACCCAGGATGGAACCTCCAAAGTCATTACCGCCGTAAACGATATCTCTGATATACGGGAATTTGTCTTCATGGCTGCTGTTATGTCCTATATAAACCTCTGTGTGACCATAAATCTTGGCATCACTGGCTCCGCCGAATGCATCATAAATACGGCCGTTGCCCAGATAAACGTATGAGTTACCATAAACATCACCTTCATTGCCACCTCCGTACATGTATTCAGCTTCAGCCAGGTCTGCAGGATTATCGGTGTCATTGTAAACGGCAGATTCGCCATCCAGATTTACGGTAGAACTGTATGCTATGGCTTTTGCCTGGTCTTCTTGTGTATCCGTATAAGGCGTATATGTCTTTACGTAATAACCTTCACTATCATAAGTATCATTTGTTGCGCCCTTGCCTACAACACCTTCTTCACCACCACCGAATATCTGCAGGGTGTAACCCTTGTTCAGATTTACTGTAGTGCTTCCCCATACCTCAGTGTGCTTACCCTTACCGGCTCCAAATACAGTCATAGCCACAGCCATAACATCTACTGCCTGATTGTCAAGAATAACACCTGAGCGGCGCTCTCCATCTCCATTTATAATTAATCCGTCATGATCATCGGGATCTGGTATGGCATCGGCAAATATACCATTTGGGCCGTATCTGTCTATAATGTTGTCATTGATGTTGATAACAATGTTACCATTTACATGACCGCTGTTATAGCATCCTCCATAGATATTACCTCCCATCAGACGACGCCCCTGGTCATCATGGGTGTCGTCAGGGCTTCCGGTTCCAGTATTTATGAAATCTTCATCACTTTTTTCAAAAATACTTTCATTTTCACCAACTGTCCTGTTGTCTACATTGACGGTGAATTTTCCGTCACCGGTTGCAGAGGTATAATAAGTACCTCCATTGGTAAGGGTTGTCCCTGTGCTGACTTGAGTATAGATATCTCCCCATATTGCGGTATTAAATACCAGATCATCACCACCTTCATTCCATCTCTTAGGTACTACTCTTACTCCGTTAAAGTTCAACTCCAGACGGTCAATAGTGGAATTCTGTTGTATTTCAGAGGCTGAACCCATGACTCCGCCTTCATAAGCTGCGTTGTATGCAGTCTTAGGCACATCTGCATTATTGCATCCGCCTACCAACTTGTCATAGATTATGATCTTTTCATCAAAATCCATGGTCTGTTTGCCGGAATAGGTCATGCTACCTACATTACCGCCGCAATAGAATGAACCTATCTGGGTTGAGTAATCTTCATAGTCATCATCAATCACTATCCTGTTTTTTGAATTCGGGTTCAGACTCATGGCCGCACCTTCCATATAAGCCTTGAAGTTTTCTTCAATTTTCAGGTCGATTGAGTTGAAATATGAGGTTTCATTTCCTATGGTAATCGGTTTGGCCATAGCGTGCAGTATGCCTTCCATCTGAGTTACATCCTCATTGTCATCAACTTTCTGCTCATTAATGGTAACCATGTTTTCACCGTTATTGCCCATGAAAACTTTGTCGGCTATAACGTGTGAGCCTATTCTGAGCTGTACCAACGGGTCTTCCGTGGGAGAGTCAATGGTGGCACTGTTTCCTCCCAGATATACGGAACCGTGTATGATAGTCTTCTCGTTACTGCTGTTGCCCTTAAGGCGTATGGATATCTGCTCGGCATCAGGACGGAAGTCATTCAATTTCTGTATGGAATTGGGTTTACCATAAAAGTTGCCATAATAGAGATCTCCATAGACATCGTCATTTTCCAAAGCTGGGTTATCTGTGTATGGATATGATCCGTTACCGCCGCCATAAACATCACCATATATAGTGGTATAAATGCCTACTGCGTTACCACCATAGACACGGCCGGTTACATCATTACCACCATAGACGTTTCTGATTTTACCGCCACGCACCAGAACTCTGGCTGCCAAGCCGTCAGGGAATGCATATGATTGACCATTCTTATCCTTGACATCTGAGCCTAATTGAATCTCATATTCTTGTGCATTAACAGGGTTGTCGTCAATGCGGCCGGAGCGTAACGGACGGACATCGGCCATACGGCTGCCTCCATAGACATTGTCAATCACCAGTGGATTCTCACCATCGGCGGTACGGGGGTCTATGTCCAAAAGAAGACCTTGCATATTGGTCATGGGACCCTTGTTGCCACCACTGTACAGGTTCCTGATTTTACCGCTCTTGAGATACCAAGTGGGGCGGATGGCCATCTCAGCCTGGTTGTTACCTCCAAACAGGCGGCCTATCTGGAACTCATCACTGCTGGGATGGGAGTATCCGGTGTTGATACCCATCCGCTTGAAACGATCAGATGTGAGCAGATCACTTGTAGGATCTGTTTTATCTGATAATATGTGATTTACAACTTCACTTGGATTATCTACATGAATTACAGCTTTTCCGGTTACTGTGGCATTGTTACCGCCTCCGTATGCATATACTATGGAGCCTCCCTGTATATCGACATAGGTATTGGTCAATACCGGCTTGTTCTTTCCTTGGTAGATGCCGTCTGTGTATGTGTCATAGCCTGAACCGTAATCACCGTTACCGCCTCCAAACAGCTGTCCTATATAGATCTGCTTGGTGTCACCCTCTTTATCCTTCTGGTTTGAGATGTGTACAAATGTCTTGAATGAGTTGTCAACCTCTTCCGGCTTGTTGGTGAGTTCAGTGGGGGGTGTGGTCGGGGTATTTATGTCACCTATGGTGCCGGATATATCATTACCGCCATAGACGCGGTTTATCACTATATAATCTGTCTGGGCAATCTCTTTGTTCTCATTATCGGTCATGGCTCCGTCTATGTTAACGAAAGCGCTGCCGCCTACGTTTGCCATACGGGCGCCGCCGAATACGCTGCCTTCCATGTCGCCGGAAAGTACGTGTACTGTAGTGCTGCCGTTTACGTCACCCATGTCACCGCCGCCATATACGTTACCGCCTATAATCACCTGTGCCCGTGCGCATACAAAAGAGCACAGAGCCAATACAAGCAGTATACCCCACGACCTTAAGCCGAAGGGTGCAGATTTACGTATGTGACTCAATATCTTCATTTTATAGCCCTTTTTATTCTGTAGTTGTTTTTATATCCAATCTAAATTTAGCATCCCCGTCAGTAAGCTGATAAAGATACGTGGGGTCAATTGTTATCTTGACGTTAAAGTTATCACCGGGTTCCGGAACTTTGTCAGCTCCTCCGGTTCGCTTAAACGAATTGAGCGGGAAGTTGTTTGTGGTTTCACAGTCTCTTGCCACTTTTTGTGTGCCGTCAATATCCGTGTAAACCACATCATATCTGAATACCAGCTTGGCGCTGGGGTAATATGTCTTTTTTGCAGCCGGGATATATGATATGGGCAGGAAACAGAACCATGCATATTGTACGTAATCAGTGGTCAGGGTTACATAATCAGAGCTGACGGTACGGTTGTCATTTGCCGTAACCCCTGTCCAAAGAAGGTCTATATCCAAACCTTTCTCTTCAAAATCAACATTATCATCCAGACTGAGGCCGGTTAGGAAATTATAGCTGTGGTTACCTGCCACTTTTCCGTCAGCTACCACCAGGTGTGCGTACTTGATGCGTATTTCTCTGATTTCATCATACTTGGCGGCAAGACGGAATGATAATGTGGCCTTGGCGTACAGATGTTCCATGGCCATCCATACCCTGTAATACTCGTCGTTTTCAACGTTTGCCTGAACACGACCGATTCCGAATTTGCCTTTTGTGACAGTGGGTGTGCCCGATACTGTCGATGACCTGCCTGATGCTGCCACGTTTGCTATGGGGTCAGATGCGGTGACCAAATTCAGGTTGGTGAAGGTGAGCGCGGTCTTGGTTGTGTCAAGTACCTGATTGACTATGCCCCAATTGAAATCCTGATTCTCTGCACCAGGAAGCAATGTGGAGTGCTCATCATAGAGATTTACAAAAGCATAAAGGTTATAGTTGAACGCCAGGCCGCTTTCTACGGTTACTGATGAGCGCCATTTGTTGCTGCTGTACCTGAATGAGCCTGTTGCGCGTTTGCCGGTTGATGCATCGTCTGTGTTGAACACTTCATTAGAAGGCACAGCGTAAACACCTATGATTGTGGTACGCTCTGACTCAGCGTAGATGTTTGAAATGACATCATCATCATATGTCTCATCAGATTTGAGTACGCTCATTGTGCCGCGTGTATGTATAACGTGTTCAACGTTTGATGCTATGGTGGGGAGTAAGGTAACGCCACTGGTGCCTGCGTCGTCCATTTCAGTTTCATTCTGGCAGGATACCGGCATCAGCGCAGCAAGTATCACCCAAATCCAGGCTTGTTTGAGTGCTGCTATGAATATGTTACCTCTCTCTCTCATTTAATCCACAAATATAGTTAATATAAATTAATTCTCCAAATTTAAATACTACGTATTTACCAGTTATAAAATGTTCGTTCAATTTCATGTGTTGTCCATCTCTCCACAGCAACATCCGCAACAGTTACACTTCCGTTTGATGTATTCAGCAACAGCGTAATGACATACCTCTTACCGGGAAGCGTCTTGTAATCATCAAATTCTGCCCCCAGAGTAACTTCAACAGGTTCTGATGTGCAAGCGGTGTTTGCTCCTACCTGGTAATCAACAGTCATTTTCAACTTCTGCCATCTATGAGGAACCATAAGCCAGCGGTTTACTACAGTGTCAACTATTGCGTTTGGATCTGTCTCATCCTTGAATGCAATCTTTACATTGGTGTCGCTGGAATTCCAGGGGAGTGTGTAGCTGTCAACCAAATCTATCGTATTTGTGTTATCACCATTCTCATTAGTCAGTGCTATGGGATTGTCATCATCATATCTCTGCTTGAAATCAGTGGTGGTTTCCGAGGATGCAATAATACCCCCATTCAGAACCTGAACTGTAACAGTACTCTGCTCGTTGGTCTGTTCATTTGTTACCGTAATGGGATCTGATACGCCAAGTGTGATTCCCTGAATCTCAACTCCGCCGGTATTAGGAGTCACAGTCTTGTCAATCGGAATATAGGTTCCAATGTAATAAGCTTTTACCACCAGCTGTGACAGTACATGACGGAATGACATCCTTACGCTGCCCACGTAACTGAAATCGGGATTGTAGCGGCCTACTTTGGTGGCGGTCATGATGTCATTTTCATCTCCATCCACAAGCTGCCAGTTGGGTACGTTGTGCAGTATTATCTGCTTGTGCGCATCTTCAATCGGCGTGGGGCTGTCGGGGGCAGAAGACGTGACATAGAAACCGGAGCCTGAAGTGGCGGCGCTGTATGGCCAGTAGCCTATAAACTGGTAGCTGGCTGTGAGGTCCCAGAAACGGAGTGGGGAATATACCCAGTCTGTATATTCCGGATGTGCGGCATTTGTTGCATAGCTGGCTGGATCAGGCTGTACCAGCTGGTTATCAAACAGTAATGATGATGTTTCTATCACCTTCTTGAAACCGAATACTCCAAATCCGGCATCATCCTTTAGTGTGCCGTTGCCGTTGAAGCACTGCTTTACCATGTTGGCCAGTCTTTCAGAGCCATCTTCATTGTCTATGATGCCCTTGGTGCCGGCAGAAGCTACGCCTATCACGATTTCATGTCTCTCATTTATGACTATCTTATCGTGATAGGTGCATGATTGCAGCATCATGGCGGCTGGCGCTGTCAGCAACAACAATGTCAATATGTCTGAACTCCTGAGTTTCATCTACTTTTTAAAAGTACAGGTTTGAATATGTAAATATTTTTCCTTACTCTGTCAATACGGGTAATGAGTATGTCTGCTCCCACTCGGAGACAGTGGCGGTAAACTGGATGGTGCGGTCCTCCTCTTCCTTGACAGGGACAATATTGCCTGTAGTTGGGTCTTTTTCAACCTGTCTCCATTCATCATTGTCATCAATCTTTCCGTCATGGTTGCTGTCATAGTGCACGAGTATAACATCCTTGCCATCTGGGTTCTTGGCGTTGCCGTCAGACGGATCATGCGTAGTGTTACCGCCCTGCTGGGTCTCGTTCTCACCATCCACATTATCAATATGACCGTCGTTGTTGCGGTCTATGCCTGCCTCCAGGAAGCCGTCGCCGTCAACATCCTCCCATACCACTGGATAGCGGTTCCATGTGTCAGGTATGCTGTCTCCATCAGTGTCCTCAAGTACATATATCGTGTTGGGGTCATCTGGTGAGTATTTCATTGTTCCGCCGGTGGGAGTGTCATTGCCTTTAATGGTATCGCCTGTGGTGGGGTCTATCTGGAGACTGCCGTCGCCGTCAGCATCCCATGTGCGTGCAGCTTTCTGCGGGTTGAAAGCCAGCGTGTAGTTGTAACGATAATTGGGTTTCCAGCTGTTGATGACGGTTTGGACGGTGTCGCGTGTGCCGGTTATACCGGCCAGACGCAAACCGGTCTTTACGTGCGTTGATGATGTTCCATCTTTGTAAACAATTCTGAATACTGCGTCTATGCTTGCATCCTTTGGTGATGCACCGCTGCCAAACAGGTTCTGCGGGATCATGAGGTAGTCTTTATAGATGGTATCGGCATCCTTGGTCAATACCTTATCGGTAACGGTAGGTATGTTCATGTAGCCGTTAACGTCACTCCATGCACCTACGGCGCAGTTAACGCTATCCCATCCGGTCTGGGTGTATTTACCTGTTGACTGCACGTTGTAGAACTTTATCTGCTTGAGAGTTACGCTCTGTATCTTTGAGGTGTCCACTGCCGATCCTATCTTGGCAATCACATTCACATTACTCAGGATGTGATGGAATACCATATCCACAGTGTTGTCGGGAATGATATACCTCTGCTCTGATATCATCAGGTCCTTCTGATCGTCAGGCAGATCGGGAGTAGTGTAGGTAGGTATGGTTACGCAGAAGTTGGTGTCACTGCTCATAGTGTACAGTGTCTGTGAATAGGGGAACACTCCGTAGAACATATACGTTGAGGTAAAGTTCCACGCCTTCTCGGGAGAGTAGGTCCATGTGTTGGCGTCAACATACTCTACCGGCTGGTTGTTGAATACAAAGTCAACAAAATTATATTCACCGATGGATGTGGTCTGCTTGCCCCATACAGCCATGGTGTCACCCTTTACAAAACTGCCTGCGGCATTGGTCTTTGAACCACGTGTCATATGACTCACGTAGTTGCTGAACCTGATGTTTGACGTGCGTGTTACATCGGTGGGCATGTCCAGCTCAAGAGTCTGCTGGCATGATGACAGAGCTGCGATACTCACTAAAGCGCTTGTTAAAAGCGTGCTTAAATTTCTTGTTTTCATATCTTTAAATTTTTTTGTTTTTGTCATTTTATTGTAATGTTATTCCATTCTACGTCATTCCATCCTGATTGTCCTCCGTCAAACGTGATGCAGTCAGGATTTACTATAAATGTCAATATATAGTTATGTCCGGGCAGGAACTGGGTGAACTGTTCATCCAGGTAGAACCTGTTGTGGAACGTGTTGATGTATCCACCGGGGTTACCTATCCTGTACCAGATGTCTATTTCTTGAGTTGTGCTTACGGGCTGCGGAATTAGCAGGGATTCCATCACATACAGTGCGGAGTCAGGTACGCTTACATTCCTTGCGCTGCATAAGGTATAGCGTGGCATGGTGTCTATGGGGGTCCATTCTTTTGCCAATACCTCAGGGGCGGTGTTTCGTGATGAATAGAAATCACCTTGCCTTATGAAATCACCTATGGTGATACTGTCTATTACTATGCCCATAAGGGAATCAGGCAGGAACGTATCGCCGCGCATTACCCTTACGCAAATCTTGGAGAGAATGTGCTGCATGTTGAAAGCCACTTCATTGTGGTTTATTCCAGCCATAGTCTGTATGTTACGGTCAATCATCCAGTCTATATCTTCCACATCGGCAAAGTTGCCAGGGAGTTCAGGCACACCCTTGCTGATGGTGTTGCTGCCGTTAAGCGTAACACCGCATATGCTTATCCTCAAGGATGTTGAGTCAATGCTTGCTATCACACCCGGAACGCTGTTGTCGTGCGGAGCGTATGCACAGAACCTGTAGGTACTGTTGTTGTCCCAGTATTTAACTGGTGAGTAGGTCCATTTACCCAGCGAGCCGTTGAATGTCACTTCCTTGTTCAGGAACAGACATTCAACAGTCTCAATGGATGTGGTTTGCCATCCCCAAACGCCCATGGTATTCATGTGGCTGCTAAGCGGGGTCAATGGCAGGTCAACGGCTCTGGTCCTGACAGGATTCTCTATGAATCCGTCATTAAAGGCAATAGCCAGGCTGTCCCTACCAGTCCTGTACTCACGTACACTCCTGACAGTGTCCTCATACGCGCATCCTGTCAGGATAGCTCCTGCCAGAATCAAGGTTGCGATATGTCTGAACAGCCTGTTCATTTTTTTTACTTCTTTTCTTTGCCTTACACCTTATATAAAAATATACTTATATTATATTTTTACCAAGGTGCCTGTCCTTTAAATTGCGTTAGCCGTTGCTCTTTTTATAAATATCATTGGGCTACATATAAGTGAGCTTTCACGCTCTCTTTGTGACCGGTGGGGGGATTCAGCCCCCGCCGGCCTAATAAAAATATTCTGTCGATGATTGCTTATTCTGATGCTGTTATGTCAACAGAAATTTCTTTGTCGGGTGCCCATCTATATACGTCAGCATCAAAGATGATAGCTGTCGGAGAAAGGGTAATCTTAAGGGTGTTCTGCCAGCCTTCGCAGAAATCAACTGCGGTTGCAGCATCATCATTAAATACATCAGCAAGATTGTAGTAGTACTGATAACCATCCATCTTCGCAGTGGCTTTAGCCGGAGTCTTCACTGCTCCCTCAACTGCAGCTCCATCTTTTGCAAGAGACGTATTGTAATCGTATGCAGTTTCTTTGGTGTATGTGCCACCGCTTCCATCGTCATCTCCCTCTTCGACAAAGCCATCATTGTAGAGGTTGTTGTCAATGTTGTAGTCATATGCAGTTTCTTTTGTGTAATTAACAGCAGCAACTGCTTTTGTCCAGATTTCATAGTCTATGAAGATGTAGGGATTACTTGACGCGCCAGCATTGCTGCCATCAAGTTTGAACTCTTCAGGATCCTGGTTGGCCGTATAGTCATTAACCTCAACAGTCGGATTATATGCAACACCTTGCGGAATTACCAAACCTTCATATACATACTGATATTTAGTGTTTGCATCGGATGCAGTAGATGATACTTCCAATCCTCCGTCCTTCACATAACTCATAGGGGTTGTGAACTTGTCGGTAGCTACAGCAGAAAGAGTCCAGCGCTTTGTCGTACCTGCAGCCAGAAGTTCAGCTTCGTTATCGTTGGGATCATCTGGAGTCAAAACGGTGTTCTCATTGAATGACCCCTTGTTAACCATATTATAGACCTTAATGGCGTTCAATTTAACATCAAACTCATCAAGAATAGCAGCCTTACGAACACCTATATTAAGGCGTGACAGTATATGGTTGAAATGAAGATTAACAGCAGCTGAAGTGTAAGTGTTATATCCAGTAAGATCTGTTGAAATCATTAGATCCTCTGTGTCAAGGGCAGAAGTCAAAACTTTTGCAGCATCTACTTCTGTTGCGGGGGTGCCTGTAACGGAATTGTATCCGGAAATAATAAAGTCGGCTAGTGATAATTTCTTTGTGTCATTATTCCAAACCCAGCTTTTTCCACTAGGAGCAGCTGCGTAGAAACTGTAGCTTGTTGCTGATTTATCCCAGAAGCGAACAGGTGAATAACTCCATTTTGTACTTGTGGTGTTATTATTATCCCATGAAACAATGTCGCCTGTGCCGTCAACGCCAAATACACGTTCCTCGGTAGATGTGCTATTTCTAACGACATATTTGCTTCCCCATACTTTAAAAGTTGTATTGTATCCTTCGAGATTATTTACCGCCTCTGCGTTTGAGTTTTCTGCCTTTGTCTGTTTAGTGGTGAAGGTAGAAAAGTCAATTGCACTTTCAGCTTCACTTATTTCCCTGAAGTCTTCTGTGTTTACGCAAGCAGTCAACATTGTGGCCGCGGCTGCGATTAATAATAGTTCCTTTTTCATAATTGAAAGTTTTTGTTTGTTATTACTTTTTTCGTTTTCTCTTTTTTGTTTATTCCTTTTCTTTGTTCTTTTATGCTGTATTTGCTTGTTGGTTAATCAATTGTTTGGTTTGAAGCTCCACCATTTCCCCATTCAACGACTGAGGCGTCAAATGTTATAACAGAGGGGTCAATGGTGAAGTTCAATGTGTAGTTGCAACGGTCATAGAAGCTTGCAAATGCCGTTGAGAGATTGAATTTGTAGGTGTAATCTTCTGTGTGAGCTGCATCGCCACTACCTGTAACTATTCTGTATTTCAGAATAAGTGTTGCGGCATCATCAGCTGTGGCAGGTACAGTCTGAGGCATAACTAATGACTCAATAAAGTAGTTAGGTACAGTCTTGTTGGCTGTTGTGTTATAGTCTGAAAGCTCTTTGCCTTGGTCGGCAGTAGCACCGGTATCATCACTAAATGCATAAGATAGTTTGTAGCCGGCATTTTTAGGAGAAATGGTATTCCAACCGCTTACTTTGGGTTCTGCTGTGGCATCGTAATTGCTTTCAGCATACTTTCCATTGTCGTTCAGTTTTGTAATCTCAAGGCTGCGTACATATACATCTGCATCATTAAGATCTTTTGCTTTGGCTACTGTAACGTTCAGCTTGGCTAAGATGTGCTTAAACTCAAGGTTTACATCGGGAGTATGGCTGTTTCCCGATTGGTTATTCATTTGGGATGTCATCAGGTCAACATCTTTTTTTGTTGTTTGGTCTGATGTTGTGAAACCTTTCTTGATTTCACTTTGTGTAGAAATCTTTTGCAGGTTTTGTCCATACAGAGTGTAGCCTGTGGCGTCTACGGTTTCAAAATCACCACTTAGTTCAGTAAGAGGTGATGCGGTTGCATTCCAGGTGTACTTGATGATGCTGGCGTTTGGTGCCACTGCAATGAACTTGTAAGTTGCCTGTTTGTCCCAATAACGATATGGGCTGTAGGTCCAGTCATTAGGTGCTTCTGCGCCTTCATCGAAAGTTACAAGTGAAGTAGCCCCTCCGTCAAATACCTGTCTGATTTCAGACTCATCAACTGTTGATTTCTTGCTGGCGTAAACAACAAACGTGTTGTGATAGAACTCCAGATCTGATGAAGTAGGATCCGCCTTAGTCATGTTCTTAGAGTAAGAGGAAAACCCGATGGCTTCCTGTGCACTGTCCTGGTTATCCAGGATCAAATCTTTGCCGCAAGACGCCAGCATGCTGGCCGCCGCAGCGATCAAAACTAAGTTACTTTTTCTCATAAGTCTTTTGTTTTTTATTGTTATTACTTTTTTTGTTTCTCTCGTTTGAATTCCATCGGAATTCTGTCCTTTTCTTTTTTCCATATCTATTCCTTATTAATTATTATTAAATTCTATTCTGTATTGTTAAATCACTTTCTTGTATTTCCTGTTTAAATTGATACTTCTGCATTGACCTCATTGCTCCAATCCTCAACACTTGCATTGAATCCGCCGCCTCCGCTTGTTTGTTGCTTGTCTAATAACTCTTGCGGAATCTGTGCTGCATCAACATATATGGTTATTACGCCACCGGTGGGCTTGCTCCACATCTGGTCAGTGATGCGCTTGGTTATGGTCCATGAGTAGCCGTTGCGCAGCGTAAAGCCTATACCTATGTAGTTATCTTCAATAGGCGTCAGTGCGGCGCCATTGGTTCCTGTTTCATCGTTCCAGTTCTCATACGGGTCTATTCCCGGAAGTCCCCATGTGAGCAGACGGGATGCTATGATATCCACATTTATGGTCTGTGTGGTATCCTGCGGATCCTTGATGTCGTGGTTCTGCATGTACTTGACATCGGTAGTAGTGGTTGATATGGTGTTTCTTAATGTCTTGCGTGAAAACAGGTCAGTACCCTGTGACAGTCCGGTGATGGTGAGTCCGCTGGCACCTACTATGCGGTTGCCCTTTTCTTCGCTTTCCTTGTTGTTCAGGATGACCATCTGGATGAGATAGATGAAAGAGTAGGGCCTCAGTGTGGCATCTATCCTATAGACGTATGTTACATTACCGTCGCTGTCATACTCCTTGTAGTAGTTTGAGGGGTCTTCATTGATGACAATTTCGTTTTCAACTGTGCCTACCAGTTCATCGGGCTGGTTGTAGTCAACGTATGTCTTCATGGTGTCAGGCATCTCACTGAATACGTTCTCTGCGCGCGTGCGTATAAAAGTAGCCTGATTACTTACGCGTGTATATGCGTTATACGTGTAGTAGTCCTCCGACTGGTAGAAGTTGATATACTCCGTACCGAAGTTGTAGAACAGCATGTCATAAGTGGAGCCGGAGGTAAGCCTTAATCGGCCTCCGCCTGCATCAAACAGCATGTAGAATGAGCTGTAGCGTTTGCCTGTCTGATTGTCTATGTTGTAGATGGTGGTTTTTACCAGGTCTGGCTTGGTGTAGCCTATCGGCCCGAATGTTGCCAGATTGGTTTCATCCCATTCATAATGCCAGGCTGTCTTCCAGTCAAAGCCCCATAGGAGCTCCATGCCTAGGTCAAGGCCTACATCAAACATCTGGATTGAAATCTGGGTGGTGTCAACGCGTAGGTACAGATCTTTGCGGATACAAGCGAAATTTGCAAACAGGCATACTGCCAAATACAGAGTAATCTGTATCTTTGCAGATATCTTTTTACTAGTCCTCTTTCCGCTAAACATAGAAATATATACTTCTTTTATTTTCTTATTGCAAATATACGCGCATTGGCGGTATCGTTGTTTCTGACATCAACAAAATGGATTCCTAAAAATACAAATCACAAATTTTGTTATAATCCAAATGTCAACGAGCAGTATTCGTAGTGTGAATTTATAGATGAAACAACAATTGACGTTTTGGCTAATTTTTTGATAAAATGTAAAAAATCAGTTCAAAATGGTACAGCGGGCCGATTTTTGTGTTATATTTGCATTGAAAAACAGAAAGAGGACTAGAATGCTTGGAGTTTTTATATATCAACTGCCGTTTACGGTCTGCATCGCATGGTTCCTGATAGTGGTTATCAGGGGGTGCAGGTCTCATTCGGACCGTCTGCTTGCTATAGTGATGGGTCTGCTTGCCATAGGATTCTTTAGCGGGGCCAACAATCTGTCCGTTAACCCGGATTTAAGGCGTCAGGTCATAATGAATACTGTTCTGGAGTTCACATCATTAGCTGTGGTGCCCTTGGTGTGTTTCTATATAAGGTCATTGGTGGATGATGTGTATGAACGGGCTCTTTCTTATCTTATGCTGCTCCCGGCGGTACTCATTACCTCGGCAAATGTGCTCCTGATAGGCATCATGGGGTTGGATAACACCGCGGAGCTTTTTAATGGCCTGTTCCGCAATCTTATTTCCCCGGATGGGCTTGACAGGATGCAGGGGGTGTTTGTCCTTGTGTCATACGTGATTTACAAGACTGTGTTCCTTGCATTTCTTGCGGCGGCCATGATGTTCATGGTCTTTTGGCTGCGGCTAAACAAGTTCAGGCCGAGGCATATATGGGGGTTCCTTAAGAGGGGGCGTACATCATTTACGGCCAATATCGTGTGTATCCTCTTTATGATTTATTTTGCGCTATGGGGGTTGTGCATTATCTATAACGAGCCATTCCTGAACATATACTCGCCGTGGTCGGTGGCTTGGTCTGTGAGTGTGGCTGTGGTGCTGTTCCTGGTGGGGTACGTGGTTACTGTGCCGTCGCTCCCCGGCGGCTACATGACATTAGAGCGGCTGCGCCATCCGTTCACTGCTATCCGGCAGACTCCTCAGGAGTATCTGGGGGCTATAGATTCCGGTCCTATTGCCGAGGGTACGCAATCAGGCTACGATAAGCTTATGGAGTCATTCAAGCAGCTTATGATAGTGGATAAGGGGTATCTGGATCCGACCTTATCGGTCGATGAGATATCGCGTAAGCTTAATACCAACCGTACATACGTGTCAAAACTGGTAAACATCTATTACGGCATGCCTTTCAGGGATTACCTGAACCAGCTCCGCATAGAGTACGCCAAACAACTCATGGCAGCCGAGCCCGACGCCGTGATAGACTACATCTCCGCCAAAAGCGGCTTCCAAAGCTCCACCCAGTTCATCCGCAAGTTCCGCGAGCTGGAAGGAGTAACCCCCACCGTCTGGAAGGCCACCCTTCGCAAAAAACAGTAGATACTTAGATCTATGGAAAAGAATGAATTTTTAATCGACATTTTAAGAAAGAGCCACGCTCAAGCTATGGCTGGAGATACTCTATCCGCAGATGAAATAAGAATCTTTATGAGAAACAAGGTAAATGATCTTACAAAGTTGAGACATAATTATTTGTAGAACCAAAAAGAATCCCTATATTTGCATCGGATTGGTAATCCCAATCAGATGGACTGGGGTGTCCCCGGTCGGAAAAGGGTTGAAGAGAAATCTCAACTCTTTTTTTATGCCTCCTTCTCGGGCCGCGGAATCACTTTCAACCCAAGTATCTTACCATCGCTCACATAGATGTTGTTCTTCACGATGTCGTAGGCGAAATTTACACGGTCAGGATAGAGAAGATGCTGTGTGATGGGGTATGCAATTAGGTCGGCCAACCAGATCCTCATAGAACCGTTTCTTGATGTCCAGGTCAAAAAGAATCTTGAACTCTTTTTCACACTTGCGAATGTCCCTGGAATGCAGAATTACGGTCTTGTCGCCCCAATACTTCTTCTTTAGCGCTGTAATCTTAGTCTCCATAGCCCGCAGTTGGCTGTGTGACATCAGAACTCCGCACAGCGTGAATATAGGAAAGTTTTCATCGAATGCTGAGAGATTCTGGTCTCCGCACTCGTCGACGAACATATAATATTTTTCTTTATCAGTCATATTCCAATTCATTGAACAGTCCTGTGGACAGGATTTACAAAGAGATGACCTCTGTCTTTAATGGCCTCTCTCGTAGATTAAAATTTTTTCTTTTTCTACTGTTTCTGCGGCAAACGGAAGCAAATCTCCTTCTACAACCAGGTCAACCGGACGATTTAGTTCTTTTTCAAGATCCAGTATCATACCAAAGAATTTGAACCCCAAACCGGAATTTGGGGAAAGTGAAACGAGAATATCAATGTCGCTTCCAGGTTCCTCTTCTCCACGAGAGAAGGAACCAAAGACCCAAGCCTTTTCAATTGGTTTGGTTTTGAAGTAATTACATATTATTCTCTTGACTTTTGCATCCATAGTCGTGCTGTCATTGAGGCAAAAGTAAATTTAGTTTCAGTTTTTTCAAAATTTACTTTTTTATTTCTGGGGCAGATTATAAGACAATGCGTTTTTTTATGTTAATAGAGTTGGGCGTTTTGTGGATTTGATTAAATTTGCGAGTCTCTATTTGCGAGACTCGTTTTTTGTGAGAATTATCAATTATAACCTATGAATACCAAAATCCAGGAACTTACCGACATTATTTATAATGAAGGTGTTGCTAAAGGTCAGGCTGAGGCTCAGGAGATTGTGGCTGCTGCCAAGGCTGAGGCGGAGAAAATTGTTGCCGATGCCCAGAAGGAGGCCGCTGCCGCTCTTGCTGCCGCAAAGAAGGAGAGTGCTGATAATGCTGAGAACGTGCGTAAGGAGCTTAAGCTCTATGCACAGCAGGCTGTAGAGGCTCTCAAGAGTGAAATTGCTACTGTTGTTACTGACAAGATCGTATCGGAATCAGTAAAGGGCTTTACAGCTGACCAGAAGGCTTTCAACGAGTTTATTCTTACTCTTGCCCAGGAGTGGGGCAGCAAGCAGAACATAGAGATTAAGGCCAAGGATGCTGAGCAGCTCAAGAAATACTTTACCGCCAAGGCCAAGCAGTTGCTTGACGGTACGGTAAAGATCACTGAGGTGAACGGTGCTCAGGCTGAGTTCTCCATTCAGCCTGCTGACGGTGCCTATAAGGTGAACTTTGGCACTGAGGAGTTTGAGAACTGGTTCAAGTCAATCCTGCGCCCGCAGTTGGTTGAGACTCTTTTCTGATCTTAACTGGCCAAGATGGGCAACTACTACTATCTTATTGCCGGGCTGGCAGATATAAGCCTTGATGACAGCAAGGCTCCTGCCTCTGCGGAATCACTGCGCGCGGAGCTTTATGATGCTCTTGACGCGGCTGACCGTAAGGTTATGGACATGCTCTTGATGGAGAATGACTGCCGTAACCTTATAAGCGTGCTGCGTGACGGCTCTGTGGCTGCTGATGCTCCGCTGGGTCTTGTAAGCGCCGAGCGTATGGAAGAGCTTGTAGCACAGGTCAAGGCCGATGAGGCTCCCGCCAAGGACATTCCGGCCTTTATGTACACTTTTGTGCAGGAGTGGCTGAATGATAGCTGGCGTGAGCATGCTGCATTTGCTGAGGACCGTCTGTGGAGCCTGTTCTATGAGTATGCTATGGGCTCAGGCAATGAGTTTGTACGCAAATGGTATGAGTTCAATCTGGACCTGAACAATATATTATCGGCCATTACGGCACGTACGTACGGGCTTGATATACAAAAGGTTATTGTGGGTGGTAATGCTACCGCACAGGCCTTGCGTACAAGCGGTGCGCGTGACTGGGGGCTGAGCCAGGAGTTGGACTTTTTTGATGATGTGGTGCGGCTGATTGATGAGGATGACCTGGCACAGCGTGAGCGCAAGACTGACCAGCTGCGCTGGCGTTGGCTGGAGGAGAACACCTTCTTTGATTACTTTACCGTGGAGCGCCTGTTCTCATACATGGTGCGCCTGGGTATGGTGGAGCGCTGGACTACCCTGGACAAGGAGAAAGGCCAGCAACTCTTCCGCCAGCTGATAGGAGAACTGAAGTCTCAGACTGAAGTTCCCGCAGAATTCAAAAACTAATTGAAAATTGAAAATTGAAAATTGAAAATTGAAAAATAAAACATAGAACCTGCGTAAGACACGCACCGGATGGTAATTTTCAATTTTCAATTCTCAATTTTCAATTAAAAAGCTTTCTAGCTTGATTAATTTTAAGATTGAACAAAAAGATAAATATTTAGATAAATGGCTACAAAGGGAATAGTTAGAGGTGTCATTGCGAACATGGTGACGTTGAAGGTGGACGGCCCTGTTGCGCAGAATGAGATCTGCTATATCGAGACAGGCGGCGACAAGCTGATGTCAGAGGTCATCAAGGTGGTGGGCGAGAACGTGTTCGTCCAGGTATTTGAGAGCACCCGAGGCCTCAAGGTAGGAGCTCCCGCCGAGTTTACCGGTCACATGCTGGAGGTAACGCTTGGCCCGGGCATGCTGTCACACAACTTTGACGGTCTGCAGAATGACCTGGACAAGATGACGGGCGTGTTCCTTAAGCGTGGTGAATACACCTATCCGCTGGATAATGACCGCCTCTGGAAGTTTGAGCCTATCGTTAAGGTAGGTGACAAGGTGCGTGCATCGGACTGGCTGGGTAAGGTTGAGGAGAACTTCCAGCCGCTCAAGATCATGGCTCCGTTCCAGCTTGAGGGCGAATACACGGTCAAGAAGATTGCCGCTGAGGGTGAGTATCGCATCATTGATGAGATTGCGGTGCTGGAGAACGCCAAGGGNNGATACCGTAAGCGTGAACATGATCCAGAAATGGCCCGTGAAGGTGGCTATGACCAACTATCGCGAGAAACCGCGTCCATTCAAGCTTCTTGAGACCGGCGTACGTTCCATAGATACTCTGAACCCCATTGTGGAGGGCGGTACAGGATTCATTCCCGGCCCGTTCGGTACAGGTAAGACCGTACTGCAGCACGCTATCTCCAAGCAGGCCGAGGCCGATATCGTGGTTATCGCTGCCTGCGGTGAGCGTGCCAATGAGGTTGTGGAGATCTTCACCGAGTTCCCGGAGCTGGATGACCCGCACACAGGCCGCAAACTGATGGAGCGTACCATCATCATAGCAAATACATCAAACATGCCGGTTGCCGCGCGTGAGGCATCGGTCTATACGGCTATGGCTATATCGGAGTACTACCGCTCAATGGGCTTGAGAGTACTTCTTATGGCCGATTCCACTTCACGTTGGGCACAGGCTCTGCGTGAGATGTCAAACCGTATGGAGGAGCTGCCTGGTCCGGATGCTTTCCCGATGGATATTTCATCAATCATCGCAAACTTCTATGGACGTGCAGGTTACGTTTATCTGAACAACGGCCAGCCGGGTTCAATTACCTTTATAGGTACTGTATCGCCTGCCGGTGGTAACCTTAAGGAGCCGGTGACCGAGAATACCAAGAAGGTGGCCCGCTGCTTCTATGCTCTGGAGCAGGAGCGTGCCGACCGCAAGCGCTATCCGGCCATCAACCCCATTGATTCCTATTCCAAGTATCTGGATTATCCGGAATTTGAGAAATATATCACTGACCGCATCAATGATCAGTGGACCAGTAAGGTAAACGAGCTTAAGACCCGCCTGCTGCGCGGTAAGGAGATTGCCGAGCAGATTAATATCTTAGGTGATGACGGCGTACCTGTTGATTATCACGTAACCTTCTGGAAATCAGAGCTGATAGACTTTATCGTGCTGCAGCAGGATGCGTTCGATGAGATTGATGCCGTGACCCCGATGGAGCGTCAGGAGACAATCGTGGACCGCGTGATTGACATCTGCCATACTGAGTTCAAGTTTGACACTTTCCTTGAGGTTATCGATTACTTCAAGAAGGTTATCAACCTGTGCAAGCAGATGAACTACCAGCAGTTTGAATCAGAGAAGTATTTTGAATACGAGAAGGAGCTCAAGGCTCTTCTTGCTGAACGTAAAACCGCTTAACCCGCTATAGCTATGACAACAAAGGCATTCCAGAAGATTTACACCAAGATCAGCCAGATTACAAAGGCTACCTGCTCGCTTAAGGCGCAGGGTGTGGGTTATGATGAGCTGGCCGTTATTGACGGCCGATTGGCTCAGGTGGTTAAGATTGTGGGTGATGACGTTACCCTGCAGGTGTTTGAGGGTACCGGCGGCATTCCCACCAACGCCGAGGTGGTATTTATGGGAAAGGCACCTTCACTTAAGGTAAGTGAGAGCCTCTCTGGCCGATTCTTCAACGCTTACGGTGATCCTATTGACGGCGGTCCTGCCGTTGAAGGCACTGAGGTTGAGATTGGCGGCCCGTCAGTGAACCCCGTTCGCCGTAAACAGCCGTCTGAGCTGATTGCAACCGGTATAGCGGGTATCGACCTTAATAATACATTGGTATCAGGCCAGAAGATTCCGTTCTTTGCTGATCCTGACCAGCCGTTTAACCAGGTTATGGCTACCGTGGCCATGCGTGCCAAGGCCGACAAGATTATACTGGGCGGTATGGGTATGACAAATGATGACTACCTCTACTTTAAGAATGTATTCTCAAATGCAGGTGCCATGGACCGTATCATCGGTTTCATGAACACCACTGAGGACCCTGCCGTAGAGCGTCTGCTGGTGCCTGATATGGCTCTTACCGCAGCCGAGTATTTTGCTGTGCAGAAGGATGAGAAGGTGCTTGTGCTGCTCTCTGATATGACATCATATGCCGATGCTTTGGCAATTGTGTCGAACCGTATGGATCAGATTCCTTCAAAGGACTCCATGCCGGGATCTCTCTATTCTGACCTGGCTAAGATCTATGAGAAGGCAGTGCAGTTCCCAAGTGGCGGTTCAATTACCATCATAGCTGTGACAACGCTGTCTGGCGGTGATATCACTCACGCTGTGCCTGATAACACTGGTTATATCACTGAGGGCCAGCTGTTCCTGCGCCGCGACAGTGACATCGGTAAGGTTATCGTTGACCCGTTCCGTTCACTTTCTCGTTTGAAACAGTTGGTTAACGGTAAGAAGACGCGTGCCGACCATCCGCAGGTGATGAACGCCGCCGTGCGTCTGTATGCGGATGCATCGAACGCCAAGACCAAGGTGGAGAACGGTTTTGATCTGACTGACTATGATCAGCGTGCTCTTGACTTTGCTCATGACTACAGTGAGAAGTTGCTGGCAATTGATGTGAACCTGGATACAACTGAGATGCTGGATGTAACTTGGGGCCTCTTTGCCAAGTACTTCAAACCCGATGAGGTGAACATCAAGGCCGCTCTTGTAGAGCAATATTGGCCAAAATAGTACAAAAGGGGTCAGACCCCAATTGTATCATTTTGGAAAAACAGTACAAAAGGGGTCAGACCCCAATTGTACTATTTTGAAAAAATAGGATATGGCGATAAAGTTCCAATATAACAAAACCTCTTTGCAGATGCTGGAGAAGCAGCTGAAAGTGCGTAAGCGTACCTTACCTATTATTAAGAGTAAGGAGAGCGCGCTGCGTATGGAGGTCAAGAAATGCAAGGACGATCTGGCCAGACTGGAACGTGAGCTGGAGGAGGGCATCGGCCGATATGACTCCATGTTCGCGTTGTGGAACGAGTTCAACCCGGGGCTGGTGCGCGTAAAGGATGTGCATCTTACCGTTCGCAAGATTGCCGGAACGCGAATTCCGGTGCTTGATGAGGTTGAATTTGAGATTGCGGAGTTCAGTCTGTTCAGTCAGCCCAAATGGTATTATGACGGCATAAACATACTCAAGGGTCTGGCTCACGATGCTATCCTGGTGGAGTTTACCACGGCTAAGCTGGGGCTGCTGGAGAAGGCACGTAAGAAGACCACTCAGAAGGTGAACCTGTTTGAGAAGGTGCAGATTCCGGGTTATGAGGATGCCATACGTAAGATAAAACGCTTCATGGAGGATGAGGAGAACCTCTCCAAGTCAAGCCAGAAGATTTTGAAATCTCTGCTTGAGGCCCGTGAAGCCGCTAAAAAAGAGGAGGAGGCTGAGGTATGATTACAAAGATGAAAAAACTCACCTTCCTGATTCATAACGGGGAGTATGAAGGGTTCCTGGAGCAGTTGCGCTCTCTGGGCGTGGTTCACGTTATCCAGACTCAGCAGGGTGCCGTGCAGGATGCTGCCCTCCAGGATGATATAAATCTGTTAGCCCGCTACAAGAACGCTCTTAAAGTTCTTGAGGGGCACAAAGGGGACGGTTCTTTTTGTGCCCTTGAGACCGGGTCTCCTTTTGATGAGTTTGTAAAAAGGGCACAAAAAGAACCGTCCCTTTTGTGCCCCTCTAAGATTCTGGAGAGGTTTGACATTGTTGAGGCCGATAGAGTGGTGCTGGAACAGACTCTGCAGATGCTCAGCCGTGACCGTGCGCAACTGCTGCCTTGGGGCGATTTTGAGCCGCAAAGCGTGGAGCGTCTGGCACAGGCCGGCTACAAGATCCGTTTCTATACCTGCCCGCTGCGTGCTTTCAAGGATGAATGGACCGATAAGTACGGCGTTGTAGAGATTCTGCGTGATAAACAGAAGGTCAATTTCATAACGCTTACCCACGCCGATGATACGGTTGATATTGATGCTGAGCAGGTTCAGTTGCCCGCCATGTCATTGTCAGCTGTAGAAAAGGAATTGGCACAGACTCAGGCCGAAATTGATATATTCCCCGCTAAGATGACTCAGTTGGCTGATATAGGCATACCCGTGCTTGAAAAAGCCATAGCTGAGCTGGAATCTAAGATTGATTTCAGCCGCGTAAGGCTTACGGGTGAGAAGCTTGCTGAGGATCATCTGCTCTTGCTTGAGGGCTGGATTCCCGCCGCTCAGGTGGATGAGGCTTGCAAGGCGCTGGATATCAAGGGCGTGTTCTATGACGTATCGGACCCCACACCAGATGATGATATTCCTATTCAGCTGAGTAATAATAAGTTCGCTAGGTTGTTTGAACCGCTTACCAAGCTCTATATGCTGCCCACGTATCAGGAGTTGGATCTGACGCTGTTCTTTGCGCCGTTCTTCATGCTGTTCTTTGGGCTCTGCTTAGGCGATACGGGTTACGGACTGCTTATGATTGTGGCGCTGCCCATCTTCACCAAGCTGTTCCAGCTTATCAACCCCAATTTCAGCAAGTGGCTGGTGGTGCTGTTCGGCGCAAGCACAATGCTGTGCGGACTGCTCTCGGGCACGTTCTTTGGGTTCAATATGTATGACCTGGATATCCCGTTCGTACAGAAGATGAAGGGTATCCTTTATACCGATAACTCCACCATGTTCACGGTTTCACTGTGCATAGGTGTGGTGCAGATACTGTTCGGCATGGGCATAAAGGCAGTTAACCTGGCTATTCAGTGCGGTTTCAAGTATGCCTTGAGCACTATAGGGTGGCTCATCCTGCTTATTACCGTAGGTGTGTCAGCAATTGCAGGATTTGATTTTGGCAGCCCCGTCATCATGGGCATTCTCATAGTGGCTGCGGTGCTCATATTCCTGCTCAACAGTCCGGGCAAGAACCCGCTGCTGAACATCGGCCTTGGACTTTGGGATACTTATAACATGGCTACAGGCCTCCTGGGCGACGTGCTCTCATACGTGCGTCTGTTTGCACTGGGCCTGAGCGGCGGAATCCTGGCCAACGTGTTCAACAGCATGGCTGTAGGTATGGCTCCCGATAACAAGGTGGCCGGATTCATTGTGATGGTGCTGATATTCGTGATTGGTCACGCGCTGAACATTTTCATGAATATCCTGGGCGCTATTGTTCACCCCATGCGACTCACGTTCGTGGAGTTCTTCAAGAACTCAGGGTACACTGGCGGCGGCGTGGAGTACAGACCCTTTGCAACAAAATGATACAATTGGGGTCAGACCCCTTTTGTATCATTTTAGAGAGAAATAGTTTAATGTTTAAATATAAAATTGTATGTCTAGTTTAGTTTTAGCATTTGTGGGCGTAGCCCTTATGATCGGCCTCGCAGGCATCGGTAGTGCATACGGTGTGACTATCGCCGGTAATGCAGCAGTTGGTGCATTGAAGAAGGTTGACAAGTTCGGTAACTTTATCGTGCTCACCGCTCTGCCCGGTACACAGGGTCTGTACGGTTTTGCCGGTTACTTTATTTTTGCCAATATGGCCGGAGTTCTTACTCCCGATATCACTGCTCTGCAGGCTGCATCAGTATTCGGCGGCGGTCTGGCACTGGGTATCGTAGGTTTGTTCTCAGCTATCCGTCAGGGCCAGGTTTGCGCCAACGGTATTGCCGGCATCGCACAGGGTCACGACGTATTCAGCAAGACCCTTATCCTGGCCGTATTCCCTGAGCTCTACGCTATCGTAGCTCTGGCCGGCGTGTTCCTGATGAGCTCCGCTCTCTGAGAATTGAAAATTCTTTTAGTCGCTACGCTTTGTAAAAGCGTCCCTTCGGGCCGAGCGGAGAATTGAAAATTGAAAATTTTAAAAGGCGTTCGAAAAGATTTTCGAGCGCCTTTTAATGTCGCGGGAATTAACGCGGGTTCTGCGTATTAATTCTCAATTTTCAATTCTCAGTTCTCAATTATTTAGTAACTTTGCAGCCTGAAATCTGATAAAAAGGATTATGAGTAGTGCCAAAAGGAAACCGAACTATATTTTTTCCGTGAGCTGGGAGGTCTGCAACAAGATTGGAGGTATTTACACGGTGCTTTCAACACAGGCCAAGACGCTCAAGGAGGAGAGTGGCGCCACGCTCATTTATGTCGGCCCTGATCTCTGGGAGGGCAAGAACAATCCGCTGTTTATTGAAGACAAGTCACTCTACGCAATCTGGAAGGATTACGCACGTGATACCGATGGCATTCCGGTCCGTACGGGATATTGGAACGTGCCGGGCCGTCCCATTGTGTTCCTGGTGGATTTCATGGCCAACTATTCTCTTAAGAACAGCATTTACGGCCGCGCCTGGGAGCTTTTCAAGGTGGATTCAATCCATGCATACGGTGATTATGATGAGGCATCGATGTTCTCATACACCGCCGCTATGGCTGTTAAGAGCTTCTATAACTTTAACATCGGCCCTAATGATACGGTCGTGTATCACGCTCATGAGTGGATGTGCGGTCTGGGCGCGCTGTTCCTGAAATACTATATTCCGCAGATATCGACGGTATTTACCACTCACGCCACGTCTATCGGCCGTTCCATTTGCGGTAACGGAAAGGCGCTGTACGCTTTCTTTGAGGGCTACAACGGTGACCAGATGGCCCGTGAACTGAACATGGAGGCCAAGCACTCTATTGAGAAACAGACTGCACACCGTGTGGATTGCTTCACCACGGTGAGTGATATTACCGCCCGCGAGTGCACTCAGCTGCTTGACAAGACTCCCGATGTGGTTACGGTGAACGGTTTTGAGGATGGCTTCCTGCCTGAACCAGGCAAGTTTGATACGGCCCGATGCGAGGCTCGCCGTACCATCCTTTCTGTTGCAAACAAGCTGTTTGGAACGGAGTGGGCCGATGAGACCGTGATTGTGGCTACAGGTGGCCGATATGAGTTCCGCAACAAGGGTATTGACCTGTTCCTTGATTCGCTGCGTCAGCTGCGTGACAACCATAAGACAGGCAATGCGCATATCCTGGCGCTGATAAATGTGCCGGCATGGGTGATGGAGCCCAGGCGTGACCTGCAGGACCGCGTTACTATGCATGATGCCGGTAAGGAGCCGCTGCCCATGCCGCTCACTACGCACTGGCTGCACAACATGGGTGAGGATAATGTCATCTGCACTCTGCAGCGCATGGGATTCCGTAATGCTCCTGAGGATAATATAAAGGTGTTGTTTGTGCCGTGCTATCTGGACGGTAATGATGGCATATTCAACAAGACATATTATGACCTGCTCATCGGCCAGGATCTGGCGGTATTCCCGTCATATTATGAGCCGTGGGGTTACACTCCGCTTGAGAGTGCCGCCTTCAAGGTGCCTACGGTGACATCGGACCTGGCGGGCTTCGGCCTGTGGGTAAACACTCTGCTTGGGCACGATGCTGAGATTGAGGATGGAGTGAAGGTGGTGCATCGTACTGATGACAACTGGAATGAGGCATCGGCCGATATAAGCCTGCAGATTGAGAAGTGGGTTGCAATGACTGACGCTGAGCGTGATACTGTAAGGCAGAAAGCCGGCAAGATTGCCCAAAAGGCCCTCTGGAAGCACTTTATCAAGTACTACCTCGAGGCCTATGACTTTGCTGTGAACAAAAATGATACAAAAGGGGACAGACCCCAATTGTATCATTTTTGAAAATAGTACAATTGGGGTCTGTCCCCTTTTGTATCATTTTGAACCATTTTTGAGAAACGAGATATATGAAGATTAAAGCAAGTAATTCAAATCAGCCCTCATGGCGTGATTTTTATGTGAAATCAAGTGTGCCAGAGGCTTTGCAGAAACTTGACGAGTTGGCTCACAACATCTGGTGGGTGTGGAACGAGGACGCTAAGGCCCTGTTCAAGGAAATCAACCCGGATTTGTGGAGAGAGGTTCGTCACAATCCTATCATGATGCTCCAGAGCTTGGGCTATGACAAGCTGGAGGAACTGTCCAAGGACCAGATTTTCCTGGACAAAATGAATGCCATTTATGACAAATTCCGCAAATATATTGACGTTAAACCCGATGCCAAGCGTCCGTCAGTAGCTTACTTCTGCATGGAGTACGGTCTGACTCACGTGCTCAAGATATATTCAGGCGGTCTGGGTGTGCTGGCCGGTGACTACATGAAGGAGGCCAGTGACAGCAACGTGGATATGTGCGGCGTAGGTTTCCTGTATCGTCATGGCTATTTTACCCAGACCCTTTCGATGGACGGTCAGCAGATAGCCAACTACGAGCCGCTGGATTTCAACACTCTGCCTATTGAGCGCGTATATGACAAGAACGGTCAGCCCATGACTGTGGCTGTTCCTTATATCAACTATACCGTTTACGCCGCAATCTGGAGGGTAAACGTAGGCCGTGTGCCTCTGTACCTGATGGATACTGACATCGACATGAACAGTGACTACGACCGTCCCATCACATCACAGCTTTACGGTGGTGACTGGGAGAACCGTCTGAAACAGGAGATACTTTTAGGTATAGGCGGTATGCTTACCCTTGAGGCTCTTGGCATCAAGAAGGATATCTATCACTGCAATGAGGGTCATGCCGCATTGTGCAACCTGTACCGTCTGACCCAGTATGTAAAGCAGGGTCTCACATTCAATCAGGCTATGGAGGTGGTACGCGCATCATCACTCTACACTGTCCATACTCCGGTTCCTGCAGGTCATGACTACTTTGACGAGGGCCTGTTCGGTAAGTACATGGGTGGATATGCTCAGCAGTTGGGTATCTCATGGGGTGAGCTCATGGATATGGGCCGCACCAATCCGGGTGATCCGGGTGAGAGGTTCTGCATGTCAACATTTGCATGCAACACCTGCCAGGAGGTAAACGGCGTAAGCTGGCTCCACGGTGAGGTTTCCAAGAAGATGTTCTCAGGCATATGGAAGGGCTATTATCCGGAGGAGAGCCACGTAGGTTACGTGACCAACGGCGTACACATGCCTACATGGGCATCAAAGGAGTGGCAGGAACTGTATGCCAAGTATTTTGACAAGAATTTCCTCTCAGACCAGTCAAACGAGAAGATGTGGGAGGATATATATAAGGTGCCCGATAAGGTGGTATGGGATCTGCACAATGACCTCAAGAAGCAGCTCATAGACTTTATCCGCATGCAGTTCAAGGACAGCTGGCTCAAGAACCAGGGTGATCCTTCACGCATCATGTCACTGATGGAGAAGATCAACCCCAATGCCCTGACAATAGGTTTTGGCCGCCGATTCGCTACATACAAGCGTGCACATCTGCTCTTCACTGATCTGGACCGTCTGGCCAAGATAGTGAACAACCCCAACTATCCGGTACAGTTCTTCTTTACCGGTAAGGCTCACCCGCATGATGGTGCAGGCCAGGGTCTTATCAAGCAGATCATTGACATCAGCCGTCGTCCGGAGTTCCTGGGCAAGATCATATTCCTGGAGAACTACGATATGCATCTGGCTCGCCGTCTCGTATCGGGCGTTGATATCTGGCTGAATACTCCTACACGTCCGCTGGAGGCATCGGGCACATCGGGCGAGAAGGCTCTGATGAACGGTGTTGTGAACTTCTCAGTGCTTGACGGATGGTGGTATGAGGGTTATCGCGAGGGTGCCGGTTGGGCATTGACCGATAAGCGTACATACAACAACCAGGCCTATCAGGATCAGCTGGATGCCGCTACAATCTACAGCATCCTGGAGAATGAGATCCTGCCTCTTTACTACAACAAGAACGCAGAGGGCATCTCTGAGGGTTGGGTTTCAACTATGAAGAACTCAATTGCACAGATTGCTCCTCACTATACAATGAAGCGTCAGCTTGACGATTACTTCAGCAAGTTCTACAACAAGATGGCAGAGCGTTCACACGTGCTGCAGGCCAATGACTACGCCAAGGCTAAGGAGATTGCAGCCTGGAAGGAGGTTGTGGCTGAGCGCTGGGATGCCATTGAGGTGGTAAGCTCATACAAATCAGATTCTCTGATGCAGGGCCTCTTTGAGACCGGCAAGAGCTATGATGTTGAGTATGTGATTGATGAGAAGGGATTGGATGATGCCATAGGCGTTGAGATGGTTCTCCTGGGCTATGATTCCGATGGCAATGAGAAGCTTATGAAGGTGGTTCCGCTGGAGCTGGTAAAGCGTGAGGGTAACCTCTACACATTCCACGGCTCTGTCAAGAACGAGTACCCCGGCTCATTCAAGGTTGCATACCGCATGTATCCCAAGAATGCAGACCTGCCTCACCGTCAGGACTTCTGCTATGTGAAGTGGTTCTATTAAGAATTGAGAATTGAAAATTGAAAATTGAAAATTATAAGAAACCCTTCGGAATTTTTCCGAAGGGTTTCTTAATGTCGCGGGTTATTTACGCAGGTACAGCGTATTAATTTTCAATTTTCAATTCTCAATTCTCAATTCTCAATTATTCAATAATTCCGTACAAAAGGGGTCTGTCTCCAATTGTATCATTTTGTACTATGGGATGATAATCACCTTTCGATCGCCGTTTATGTAAAGTTTTCCTTCAGCGGGGCTGCCTATCAGCAGGCGGCCATCAGGCAGATACCAATCCTGTTCATCGTTAGTAGCGCCCGGGCTGTTGACCAGGGTGGGCTCATCGGCCGGTACCAGCGTAACGGTAAAGTCAAGACCCTGTTCAACATCACTTTCGTCAGTGATGAAACTGATCATCATGACCGGTCCGCTGCTGTATATGATACCTATGTCAAACGGATCTGATTCATCAGGGCTTAATAAGGGGCCAGCCAGCAGCAGGGTACTATCCTTAGTGCTGCCATCATAAACGTTCACATAATCATAGTATTCTGTCGTATCACCTTCTTCAATCAGCATTGAACCTGTCAATTTGAATATGTAGCCTTGAGGAGCAAACATGACGAGGTTTGATTTTGTGTTTGACAAGTAGTTTCTGTCCTTTCCTTCACTGTCATAAACCTTGAATGACTGAATGCTCAGGTCTGTCAGCTTAATGGTGTCAGTAACCTCAACTCTCCTCTTGTAGGGCATGTTGACATATAATTCGAGATCTGCAACAGAGGTGAAGTGTGCCTTTACAACAACTGTGGTATCGGACATCTTGAATGTGGCAACATTGTTGTACCAGGTGCCTCCTGTCAAATACAGACTGTCGCCGTTCATGTTAACTACAGAGATGCTATCAAGATAATACCCCGGATCAGGTACTGCTGTCAGAGTAATTATTCTGTTCATGGAAGCATTCATGACGTCCGCCTGAATCTTACCGTTGGGACAATTCTCTACGATAATGTCATAAGAGGGAAGATCGCTCTCCTTAACAAGTGAGACGGTAAAGTCAAGTCCTTCATTATTAATACTGAAATCGGCATAAAAATAGATCATCATATCGGGCCCGCAACTGTATAATGTGCCTAAATCAACCGTAGTGGAATCTGTTGCGCTGAACAGCGGACCAGCCAGCACACTGCTCTCAGATGTACTGCCATCATGTATTAATACATAATCGTAATATTCTCCATCATACGATCCGGATTTCTCGGTATGAAGTGTACCTGTCAGCTTGAATATGTAGCCTTGAGGAGCGTGCATTACAAAGTAGGATTCAATATTATTTTCATAATCTGAATCCTTTCCTCCACTGTCATAAACCTTGAAATGTTTGATATCGTCATTGGTCAGTGTCAATTCACAAGAGTCTTTAATGTTGATATAGAAGTAACCTTCTTCTCCCTCGGTATAATCTTCATCAATCTCCAGACAAAGTGGAAATACCTTGACAGTAAAGTCGACAGAGAAACTGCCTGAATACTGGCCGATACCTGTGAATGTGGCAGTGTATTCACCTGGTTCTACGGCATCTGTAATCTGATCTTGACTGTCTGTAATGACAACTGAGCAGCATGTATCAGTCGATATGTAATCAAAACTGCTGGTAAGAATAGTGTACCGGAGTTCTGTGGGTGAACCGGTGTAATGTTGATACTTTCTGTAATCAGTGAGGCCGATGGACGTCTTAAGGTTCTTATCATCGATATCGGGAATGACAAATTCGTTACTTACAACCCAGCCTTCACCTAACAGGGCTTTAAGCTCATTACCGGTGGCCGATGTCTGTGTGCCTTGAGCAAGACTGAAATCGGTATTGTGATAACAGTCGATGAACTGGGCATTGTCAGGTGAGATAGTGAATACACCCGATGATAGTGTGTCACACTCCATGGCGCCTGCCATCATACAGTTGTAGAATGTGACTCCATCGTTGGATGATGATATGAATCCGCTGCAACGTCTCAGTCCTGGCGCCTGTATGTTGCCGTCAAAAAGGCAGTTTGTAATTTCTACATATCCTTTGGATTCGAGTACAAAACCGCTGTACAAGGCGTTGTTAGGTTGGACTGAAGAGTTGATGATATTGATGCTGCTGCGACATGAGTTCAATATCAGTTTATCTGTTACTGAACCTACCATGCCTGCAATTATATATGCCCGTGGATTGTTGTATGTGCCCGTTACGTTAAGACGGCTTATGTATGCACTCGATATGTAATTGAAAGGAGCTATGATTGTATCATTATCGGGTATCTCCATGTTGATGGTATGGCCGCAACCGTCAAAAAATCCCATGAAAGGATTAGCCCTGGTTCCAACCGCACTTTTGATGGTGATATCATTGGTCAGTTTTATGTGTTCCTCCTCATAATCGTAACCGGATTCATTGACTAATCGGGCAAATTCTTCCCAGTCCTGATTGTTTTCAATCAGATTGTTTCCAACTGAATCAGTTCGCAGACCAGTTACATAAACGGGATAGCTGAAAGAACCGTGCAGCCCCTCCTGTTCATTTCCGGTAAATGTAAAGGTGTATCGGCCGCGATCTGTCATCTGGGAAACCGTATTGCCTTGGCTGTCAGAAATAGTGAAGGTGATATTCTTGTCAATTTCTGAAGGATCAAGATAGAGATGAGTGTATGTAAAGCATGGTTCTATGGGCTCTCCGGTGTATTGGAATTCTTTCGGGTTTTGAAGCAATATACACATACCTACATCTTTAACATCGGTAATTGGCACTACCTCATCGTCCTTTATCTGCCAACCACTATCAAAAAGCGAGAGGAGCTCAAGGTCTGTTGCATCAATTTGGGTACCGTCAGAATATCCTGTCTGTGTCTTAAAATAACAACTTTCATCTTCTGTTATTGCGGGACCGCCTCCAAATGTTCCGGAATAATCTTCAACACATGACATTGTTCCTGTCACAAGGCAGTACTTCATATGTGTATTATCGTCTGAAGAATATCCGATTACACCTCCGCAACAATCGGCATAAGGAGCTTCTATGGATCCGTCAAAAAGGCAATTGTATAAAGTTGCATATACGCATATAGCTATTAGTCCACCATAATAGCCATCTCCATCAATGCTGCCTTTTATGGTGACGCTGCTCCGGCAGCCTGCCATTAAGAGAGTATCGGCCATTGCTGCGATACCGGCAGCATACGTATATGTATTGGCGTCAATGATACCGGTGGTGTGAAGGGAATATATCCTGGCAGACTGCAGATAGCGGAATGGTGCTATGTAATTTTCAGTGGCTGTCAGGTTAAGGTTGATAGTATGGCCGTCACCCAAAAAGACTCCCTGGAACGGATGGCACGTATCTCCAACCATGGTGGTGACGTCATATAGATCAGAGGTGAGCTTAATGAATTGATTGGAATATCCGTTACCGTTATTAACACTGTCGGCAAAGGTCTGCCAATCCTGGGCTGATGCAATAATGAACGGGTCGTTTTGGGTTCCGCTTCCGCTAAGGCCGTCGGCCCATATGCTTACTGTTGTAGTAAAAATCATGAGCAGCGCAAGTGCTGACCTCATTAATGCTTTGCTGAAATGTTTCATATGTTTGTCTTTAAATTTATATCACCTCTCAATTTTCAATTGTCAATTCTCAATTACTCCAGAGCCCAGCATTTCATCGTCCGGGGCATACCAGACGGCAAACTGTCCGGGCGTGATGCCGCGCTGGGGCTCATCAAAGAGGATGAATAGGCCGGCGGGGCGCTGAATAAGCCAGGCATCCTGCAGAGGCTGGCGGTATCGGATGCGAACGCGGTAACGGCGCACCTCACCGTTCTGCATTGTGAGGTCAGGGCGTATCCAATGGATCTGGCTGCCGGATATCTTGAGGCAACTGCGTGACAGGCCGGGGTGGGTGTGTCCCTCGCCGGCATAAACCACGTTGTTCTCTATGTCTGTGGCAATTACAAACAATGAATCATCATGCCCACCCACATTCAGACCATGGCGTTGACCGATGGTAAAGAACTGCGCGCCGTCATGAGTGCCTATTATCTTGCCCCATGGGTTGGCCTTGAAGCGTGTCTTCTTGACGTGCTTGCGGCCGGAACGGTAGGTTTCTGTTATGAATTTGATTGAATCGTAGCGGTAGGGGGTGGCCAGACGCTCTAAAGTTTCATCATCCAGTGCTGCAATCCTGGCGGGGTCATAGTGGTTGGAGCTGAGCGTATCGGTACACTTGTCCTCACTTATGTAACCGGTTACAAGATTGGCCTGCACACCGCCCACAGTGAGGCTTGAGAGTGTCTCCTGCTGGAACTTGTAGTGCGGATTGTCAGTATAGAAATCCGGATAGACCTCAACAATGTTGCCTTGTACGCTTTTGAGTTTCTGCTTGAGGAACTCCGGCAGATCTACTTTGCCCACAAAACAGATACCCTGCGAGTCTTTCTTGGTGGCCGATGGCAGGGCGGCATCGGCCGCTATCTGACGCACCTCTTTCTTGAGCAGGTGGCCGATGGGGAACAATGCGCGTGACAGTTGCTCCTGATTGAGCTGGCACAGGAAATAGCTCTGGTCCTTGCCTGGATCTGTACCCTCAAATATCCGATATACCGTTTTTCCGTCAGCATCCGTAAATTCCGCCTTGCGGCAGTAGTGCCCGGTGGCCACCATGTCGGCTCCAAGTTTAAGGGCTGCGTCCAGGAATGCATCGAACTTTATCTCGCGGTTGCAGAGTACATCGGGGTTAGGGGTGCGGCCCTGCTCATACTCTGAGAACATGTAATCAACCACACGGCGGCGGTACTCATCGCTCAGGTCAACAAAATGGAAGGGTATGCCTATCTTCTTGGCCACCATCTCAGCCACAAGGCGGTCCTCCTCCCATTCACAGTCACCATGCAGCGTGCCCTCTGTGTCATGCCAGTTCTGCATGAACATGGCAAACACATCATACCCCTGCTGCTTGAGCAACAGAGCCGCCACACTGGAATCTACTCCTCCTGAAAGACCTACGCACACTTTCATGCTGCAAAGGTAAACAAAAACGAGCAAAGGGGGACAGCCCCCTTTTGCTCGTTTTTTTAATCTGCCAACGTGTTATTTGGCTTTTACTATGGTCATGGTCTGGCTAAATAGACTTCCGTATGCTTTGACGTCAGATACTAAAGCAAAAGTGAATTTTTCTAATTCTTGCTTGCGCTCACTTAAGACCTCGTTGTCCATCTGCCGCCATTCATAACCTTCAGTGAGTCGAAGTGTCTCAGGGTCAAGATTGCCTGCTTTCCAGCTCCAGCTCCCTTCTTGGCCAATCCTTGCGTTATAGCCTTCTCTGAGATTGAAGTTGATGATACCTCCTTCATGGGTGAATGAGCCCTTGAACTGTTCACCCCAGGCAATGATGTAAAATTCGACCTCGTTTTCATAAAAGAAATAAACTATTCCACAATCGGACCCGTCCTCACCCATTAATCCATTCCAGCGGCCTGTTGAAACTTGTTTATCAAATGTGGCGTTGGACCTGTACCATACTTGTGGCTCCATCATGCCGTATTCTTCATCGATATATGCCCAGGTCATGACATCTCCATCTATGGTAATCACATATTTGGACTCCTGGTCATAGACAAGAGTATCGTTCTTGTAGGTGAAATCGAAATCCTCATCCCACATTGTACCCGTGCCGTTTGAATTAAGGGTTAGTGTGCCGTAGGGATTTGCCAGATCATCTATCCATGTACCATAGATTGAATTACCGGTAACGTCATCACCACCGCCCTGGCCGTTACCGCCCTGGCCGTTACCACCCTGGTTTCTGGGCTCAAGGGGTTCAGGAAGATCCTTGAGGTCACGCCTTGTGTACACCGAATTGTTGTCATATTCCACTACAAGATTACCATTAGTAATGGTTATGTTTTTCTTACTTCCCTTTTGAAAATAATATCCATCAATAATGGTTACATCCGCGGTACCATTGTCATAGTTGCCAGAAAGGGTGTATGAACCTATAACAAAAATATTACGATCATCGGGCATTTGTATACTTTGTTCAAATATCTTATGCTCAGTAACTAACACAGTATCGTTATTCAACAGGAATACAGCTTCAACTCTTGTTTCCATAGGTTCCGACTCAGTATATGAGTACCATGCAACAACATTATTGATGTCAAATGTGGTCGGGAAGAAAGCCGGTCCCTGTTCGTCCAGATCGCCACCACCTTGGTTGCCGTTTTCCGTGGGATCAGATGGCTGGGGGAGTTTGGAATTATCCTGCTTGGAATATATAAACACTTCAGGAGTCTCTGTATCTTTAATCTTCAACTGTCCGTTCTGGATTTCAACGGTCATGCTATTCTTACCATCTGTAATGATAATCTTACCTGTGGTAAAGTTACCCTCAATTACCTGATAGGAACCTTCTGCTGTTATCAGACGATCACTATGTTGACCATGCTGACTGGATGTTGACGTGTTAAGGGTAGTAACAAATGTATTGTCTTCAAAGAAATAGATTGACGATGTATTATTAAATACATATCCCTGCGCCGCTTCAGATTCGGAAGATGAGTACCATGCCGATATGTTCTTGTCGGCATATGACTTTGGGAAGAAGGGGGGCATGTCGTTGTCACCACCTTGGTTGTTGCCACCGCCATTGGGATTATATGGTGAAGGGATTAATGCGTTGCTCATTTTTGTAAACACCTCATTCATGGCATACAGCTTTCCGTTTTGGATGTTAACCTCAAATGCTTCTCCTCCACTGGTGATGACATCTGCCTTACCGGTAGTGAAGTCTCCCTCAGTAATCTTATACCTACCGGTAGCGTTTATATCGTATTCTGGCTTGCGGCCGTCAGATTCTGAATAAAGCTTGACTTTGGTAACTACCAGAGTGCTGTCTGTGAATAGAAATACCGCTTCAATCTTTGTCTTGTTGTCGCTCTGGTCAGTAAGCATGTACCATGCAGCAACTTGCTTGTTTGCATACTCTATCGGCAAGTAGGCTTTCAAGTCCTTGTCACCACCTTGGTTGTTGCCACCGCCTTGATTGTTGTTGCCACCGCCATTGGGATTATATGCTGATGGTAATAATGAATTGCTCATTTTTGTGAACTCCTCATCCATGGCATACAGTATTCCGTTTTTGATGTTAACTTCAAATGCTTCTCCGCCACTGGTGATGACGTCTGCCTTGCCGGTAGTGTAGTCTCCTTCTTTGATCTTATACCTACCGGTAGCGTTTATATCGTATTCTGGTTTGCGGCCATCGGCTTGTGAATAAAACTTGACTTTGGTAACTGCCAGAGTACTGTCTGTAAAGAGAAATACCGCTTCAATCTTTGTCTTGTTGTCGCTCTGGTCAGTAAGCATGTACCATGCAGCAACTTGCTTGTTTGCATACTCTATCGGCAAGTAGGCTTTGATGATATCGCCGGCCTGCTCTTTGTCAAGGTTTTCTTTCTCATCACATGATGTGAAGGTGAGGTTGAGCGTGAACGCTGCAGCCAGAGCCAAAAGGAATGTAACTTTTTTCATAATCACAAATTATTGAAAGTTAAACATATTCATACTTGAAAGGCTAATGCTGTTGCATGGGGCGAATATAAACAATAAATAAGTATATGATTTATATTTTTTTTAATATTTTTGTAAGTGAGAGGACTGTTTGATGGGTTTGAATTATATAAATCCCCTGGTTAAAATATTTATAATCATAGTGTTATGAGGAAAAATCTACTTCTTTTCGTTATTGTGCTCGCATCTTGGACTATGTATGCCGGAGCAGAAAATACTGTCATTAACAACACGATGTCTGTAACTTCAGGTTCAAAGGGTAGTGGGGTGTATCACCAGAATCAGATGGATCAGCCCTTCCAGGCCTTTGCCGGTCTCTCTCTTTCAGGCGGAGATTACATTTACAAAAAAAATGGTGTTTCCCAGAAGATAGGCCGGATTGAATATACTTATGATTCCAACGGTAAGTTAGTCAGGAGTGAAGGTAGTGTCAAAAATGTGGATGGAGTGGTTCTTGTAGATTCTGAGTGGAATATGAAAGTACCTGCTGATGCAGTTTTTAATTATACTTCAATCAATACTGATGACCTGGAAGAGAGATGTTACTACTATTTAGACCCCATTACAGGCGAACGGGTTGATTTGAGCAACAGCAAAACAATCTATTATGACGGAGAAACAGTGTATCGTGTAACCGGTTATAGGAGTGAGGATGGCAATTGGAAAGAGGATTGTGATGTGAAATCAGATTTTGACAATGAGGACCGTCCGTTGAGTACAATCCAATATACAGATCATTATTTAGTGGATTCTGTTACAGGTAGGCAAATTGTGGTGCTTGTTCCTTACCGCAAGATAGAGTATGAATATGGGTCTGACAATCTGGTTTCCAAAACCTATTTTTATTATAGGGGTGATAATGACGGAAATGGATATTGGATGCCCAATTATAAGGAAACAGACTATACCGGTAAGGATGGAGTGCATCACTATGAAGAGATGTATTACAGTGAGTATGACACTGCATGGTATGGATATGAGAAATACTCATATCTGACAGAAGAGTATAACGGCGGAACAAAGAAAACTGAAACTAATTGGTCTTGGAATTCCGGCTTACAGGATTGGGAGTTGAACCGAAAGACTGTGCGCATATATAATTCTGCTGATAATTATGTTCGTGGTGAACAATACGCCTATGATACGCTATTTGCTGCATTCTATCTTGTCAGCATGAATGGACATGATTACATAGGTGATACATTGCGGTGTGCTGATTGGAATATCGATTTTTACAGACCTGATTCATTGAATCAGTTTGAAACATATCCGATGTCTTTGGTCGGTGGGGCAAATAGAACGGAATATGCTTATTATACATATGAGGAACTTGGCTTGCCGGCAACTGCAAGTGAGTATTTGACACTGCCCAGAAAATATAAAATCGATTGTATATTATCCCGTATTGACAGTGATGGCTCTCTTGAATGGACAGCCCTTTATAAAACAGAGTACGATTATGATCTGAGGTCATTTAAGGGGAAAGAAAACCCCAGCCTCATGATAACTTCCAGCAGGGAATTTTATCGTAGGGGAGTGGAATGGTATCTTTCTGATGAGTGGAGATATGATTACAATGAATATGGTGACCAGATATTGAGTGAAAAGTATAATAACGGTATTATCCTGACGCGTGAGTCAATAGGTTATGAATACAGAGTCCGATATTATTCTTTGAACGATAGCACAGTGGAAAGATTTACTTCGTATGTGGATTATTGGTCACGGAACTATGAAGGCTACTTTGTTTGTGAGTCAACCACCGAATATCAATATGATTCACAAGGCAGAACTATTTATGAGGCTAGCAGATCAGACTGGGATCAAACACTGGATACATGGTCATACGGTTCCCGAAACGAATCAGAATATGATGAAAACGGTCATAAAACCATGTCAGCTTATTACTATTGGGATTCGGAGAACCAGGAATGGGTTGGACGTGAAATGGATATAAATATGTATGATGATAGTGGTAGAAATATCCTGTCGGAATACTATGGCTGGGATTCAACCTACAAAACGTGGATAGGCAGTAATAAGAGAGAGCAATCTTATGATGAGTCAGGCTTCTGTTACTATGATGCCAACTATTACGGTGAGTATGATGAGAATAATAATGCTACCGTGTGGATACCTAGTTCTTTATCACAGACATGGAGAGACAGCGAAGGCCGCACTATGTGTAGAGAGGATTATTATACCTGGGATACCCTTAGATCAGCCTGGAGCTATGGGCAGAAAGATCTCTTTACTTATTCTGAAGGCGGATTAAAGAGCGGAGAGGAAAGGATGGAGTTGTATGACGGGACTTGGTATAACACTTTTAAGGAGGAATATGTATATAATGAGGCTGGTAATATTATTTTATACGTCAATTATAATTATGATACTTTCCTTTCAGACTGGTATATAAATGAAAAGTCTGAATATGCATATACAGAGTCTGGTGAGTTGTCGAGTCTCTATTCATATGAAAGAGAGAATGGTGAGCTGATGCTGAAGAAAAAGAAAACAGCCAGTACTACAATAGATGGACGTATCTTGGATTATACAGAGAGCGTATATATTGAAGTTTATGACGATGAAACAGGTGTAAGTGAGTATAAATGGATTCCCAGCTCCAAGGAGGAGTTCATTTATGATGATGTAACAGGTCTGGTTACTTATGTAGGATATGATTGGAACTCATACTATAACAGCTGGCGGCCCTATAGCAAGGAGATAAAGGGTTTGGACTCAGAAGGCAGGATTATCTACTTTGAATCATATTACCGTTCTTATGGCTACTATGGTGATACATTGATTTGGATTGGTGAAGATAAGTATGAGCGTGAATATGACGCTTATGGTAAAGTTATAATGAATGCCAGTTATTATTGGGACAGTTCTGATTCAGAATGGGTAGGCAGTTACAAGGAAGAGAGGGCTGTTGATCCTTTTAACGGTAATACTACACTTTATGCCGAATACCGTTGGGATTATGAAAGAAAGGATTGGCGAGGTTATTATGAAAGGAGTGAAAGTGAATATGACAGTCAGGGCAACATGCTCATGTCTGCGGAATATTATTGGGATGACAACGTGTGGGGATGGGTTGGCTCCTATAAGGCGGAATATGAGTATGATGCTTCAGGAGAAATGACTCAGACAATCAGTTATGCACCTGATGCTTTTGGCGGCTGGTCTTATGACACTAAAAGAACCTACACCTATGTTGATGAATTAGAATGCAATGAGGAGTACGTATGGGATTCCGGTAAACAGGAGTGGCGTGGCAATTATAAAAATGAGTACTCTTACTACTTTGATAAGGACAGTATTGAAGTAAACATGAGCGCATATTATTATTGGGATGTGGATGAATGGTGTTGGGTAGGAAGACGTAAGAGTGAATACCGTTATTGGGATGATGGTTATGAAACGTCCAGGTACGAATGGGATATGACTGGCAAATGTTGGGTGGGAACACTCAAAAAGTCTGTACAGGAAGAAGAAACAGATTTTAACAGCACAAGAACCGTTGTCAGTTCACTGTGGGATAACAGTGCATCCAAGTGGGAACTTGATTATCGCACAACAGAAATTACGGATTACAGACGTGACTTGAACATTGAAAGAAAGCTCATGATATTAGATAAGTATCAAGGGGCATCGTGGATATCTGATTGTTCAATTGAGCTAACATTTGATTACTCTGTATGGGATGGAATTGATGATATTACTGTTGACTTTGCTGACAATGTCGATATCAGCGTATTTGATGGCGGAATCAGCGTGGTATCAGTTGACGATGCTGTGATTCGCATATTCACCGGATCAGGCAGTAGCGTAGCTACCGGAACAGGCTCAGTAACGACATCAGTAGCTCCCGGCATCTACTACATCTCAGTAAACGCCAAGACAATCAAGATACTTGTAAGATAAAAAAAGGAACACATGCTCCACATAGAAAAAGGCCGCCATCGGCGACCTTTTTGCATTAATGAGGGCTAGTCCCGAATCGGCCGTAGGCCGCCTGTTTCCGAAAGGAAACTAAAAAAAGGAACACATGCTCCATATACAAAAAGGCCGCCATCGGCGACCTTTTTGCATGTGGAGCATACGAGA
>DBYQ01000010.1 GCA_002310015.1 Bacteroidales bacterium UBA1182 | reverse complement strand
GTAAACAAAAATCAGGACGGGTCAGGATAGAACGTATTGGGGCGAGCGAGACCCCGAGCGAGATGGCCCACAGGGCCACCGTTCGCGTTAGCGAACTAAAAAAATGTGGAGTCAGGGGCTTTAGCCCCTCGAGTCCTACCGCCCGTACAAATATGGGGCGACCCAAAGGGCCACCCCATATTTGTACGGGCGATAGGACTCGAACCTACACATCTTCGATACTAGATCCTAAGTCTAGCGCGTCTACCAATTCCGCCACGCCCGCAACTAAAAGCGCGCCCCAACCGGAACGCGCTGCAAAAGTAATTCATTTAACCGTAAAAACCAAGACTTGGTTACGGGTTTACAATCTGGTCATTGATAAGATTACGGGCGTATTCAATGTAAGTGTCAATCCCGGCTTTGACATCCTCCTCATCCATATCAAGCCTTATATCCGGCGCAATGCCCATCTCTATATGCTGCTTTGAAGCATCAAATGACGGAGCCGATGAGAACCTCACAACCCAGCCGTTAGGCAATTCTGAGGTAAACGGAAATCCGCCGCCGCCACCGGTGGAATCACCCACCACTGTTACATTGGGCAGATTTTTCATGATATTGACAAAATCATTAGTACTGCTGAAACAACCTCTGTTTGTGAGCAGGATAACCGGTTTTACCCACCTGAGATTATGTAAATCAGGCTCCAGCCAGTTCTCCTCAAGATCTGAAAAATCATTATGCCCGGGACCGTTCTTATAGCATGAGTAACCTGTCAGAACACGTTCCTCAGTAAATTTGGCTGCAATAAGATCTGAATTCATAGTATTTCCGCCTCCATTGTCACGGACATCAATAATCAATCCGTTACATAAGGCAAGAGTATTGAACATTGAATTGAACCGGCTGTCAGATACTCCACCCAAAAAACTCCTTATTACAACATAACCTATGTTATCAGGTAAAAGCCTGTAATAAATGTCCTCACCTGCAACGACATAATCATCTCCCAAATAAGCACTCTGTAAATCTTTTGAAAAATTGTCAGGATAATCAGTTTTCCAATGCCAGTTCCTACCCATATCATATTGGCTGTAAAGGTTCACATGCCCATCCCTTAATTCACCTATCATTGAACAAAGCACCTCAAACAGCGCACGGTTTGTCATTTTTTCTGATATGGAGACGCTATACTTGTCAAAAACAGCATTCCAATCCACTCCCAGTTCCTTCTGTTTGAGATCAAAAAAGCAGTAGTGCCTGTCCATTATAGTCCACAAAGCTAAGAAATTGCCGCGCGGAGTATTAACAAATTCTGCAAAATCATCATCACTGGTCCGGGTACATGACATTATTAATGGAAACATCAATGTCATTACCAAAACAGAAGCCAGGTATAATCTCACTCTTTTCATCACCATCAATTCTTTTTAGCCAATCTGTGAACGTAGCCAATCGTAAAACAGGTATCCATCAGACGAGTCAGGTGACCGCCTAGCTTATTGCCAAGATAATCAATGCTACATCCTAATCTGATACTGCCTCCGCGTAACGGACAGATAACGTTCATCTGTCCGTTAAGAGCAAAACAATTGCCAAACCATGCAAAATGTATCAGGCTTGTGTATTGATTATATTTGTACACGAACCAATATGGCTGGTCATAATTGGGAGATGGAGCTATACCCAACAATGGAGAATACATATTCAACTGTACGGCCAAAGGATAATTCCTGATATTGAACCTGCAGATATAGTCCGCACATAAACCCATAGAAAGATAACCTTCACCGGTTGCAGTATTGTTTGAATCCGTCGTGTCATACAAGCCGCATAGCTTGAACATGGCCGATGGTCCTAAAAGCAGATCAGAACACTTGGTATGAACTACGCTCCATATACGTGAATAATAGTAATTCACAGAAGCGTAAAGCATACGCCCGCCACCCAACTGGTTCTTGAGATAACCAAACAATACAGAAGAATGAACACGGCCATATCCCATGACACCATCCGGTTTGGCACCCTTCCAGCCATCCCATTGCAGTGAACCCACAAGACCGCTGTAAGAAAGTTCAGATATATAGGTTTCCCGTTCCCAGGTTTTACCTATACCCGCAGAAAAAGCATTGATCCTCTCTTTATACTCAGGGAGTTCCCAAGCTGATGATTGGCCGGCTGCCGGCTGAATCATCGCCGGTAGGAAAGCCAAACAAAAGACCACAGACAAGACCTTAGAACAGAGAGAGTTGTCCGTCGTCAGGAATGTTGTTTTGTTCATCATCGGGTTCGGATTCATCAGATTCATCTGTCTCAGGAACCAGCGGCTCCGAAGCAGGCTCAGGCATACGCAACGGTTCCAGTTCCTCAACATCATTCACATTGAATGCTGTAATCCTGCGGCCGCGGGCTTTTACGCCCTTGATACCCACAAATGATTCAGCATCAATCTCCATAGGCTCACGGAAACTGTCAGCACCGCCCAATGTCACCAGCACACGCGGATATACTGTATCGGTAAGCAACACCAGTTTGCTGCCCTTCTCCTCACCAAGTATGTTTATGCGCTTGGCTGACGGATCAAGATTGAATCTCTTTAGATAGAGATAACCCTTTTGTGAGGCATCAAACAGAAGTGCCGTCCACACCTTACTCTGGTCATACTTCTCAATACGCAGCAAGCCGGAATCAAAGTGACAATTGGCATCCGGTACAGTGGTGTAATACTCTCCGTCAGCATTTACCACCAACAGCAGGTCATCACTGTCAAATTCACCCAGATACTCACCATGGCCGTCAAAGTCAAGCCTAAGGATATCCTTGTCAAACCAAACCTTGCGGCCGCCCAGTGTCGATGTACCCTGTGACTTGAGCCCTATGCGCTGAACCTCATTGCGTGTGAGCAGGTTACCCATTGACTGGCGACCCTTGATCATAAGATCGCTGAAATCCTTGTCAAATACAGGTTTCTTAAGTTTGGGATTGGGCTTGAGCGTTATCTTTATTACTTCAGCTTCACCGTTGTGGTTAGCAGAAAAGTAGCAAATCTTGGAGCCTGCCTTACCTTGTGTCAGGTCATATTCCTTGTCGCGGGTAAGTCCGGTTGCCGCAAACCTCTTCATGAAATAGGCACCGTTCCGGCCGTCACGATATACCACGTTATATATGGTGCGCTTGTCATTCTTTTTGAACACGTCAAGATAAAGCACGCCCTGACCTACAAAGAGTTTGTCCGCAACCTTCACCACCTTGTACTTACCGTCCTTATAGAACAGGATAATGTCATCAATTTCAGAACAGTTGCATACATACTCGTCCTTCTTAAGCTCCATTCCGATAAAACCGTCCGCACGGTTTATGTAGAGTTTCTGGTTAGCCTCAATAACCTTTGTAGCTACAATCGTGTCAAAATTCTTTATCTCAGTGCGACGCGGATAGGCAGCACCGTATTTCTCCTTGAGCATATTGAACCAGCGTATGGTCACACCCACCATATTTGACAGGTCCTTGTCTATGCGGGCTATGTCACCCTTCATACGGGCAATAGCCTCCTCGGCCTTGTCCTTGTTGAACTTGAGGATACGGGCCATCTTTATCTCCATCAGCTTGAGGATATCCTCCTTGGTCACCTCACGTATCATCTGCGGATAGTATGGAGTCAGACGGTCATCAATGTGCTCACAGGCGGCATCCATAGTGGGAGCCTCTTCAAACTCACGGTCCTTATAGATACGCTCCTCAATGAATATCTTCTCAAGTGATGCAAAATGTAGCTGCTCAAGCAACTCTCCACGCTCTATCTCCAGCTCACGGCGCAGCAGCTCAAGCGTATTGTCAACAGATTTGCGCAGCACATCACTCACCGTCAGGAAATGAGGCTTATTCTCATCAATCACGCAGCAGTTGGGTGATATGCTTACTTCACAGTTGGTAAATGCGTATAGAGCATCTATCGTCTTGTCACTTGACACACCGGGAGCAAGTGATATGCGTATCTCAACCTTATCGGCCGTGAGGTTTTCCACCTTGCGGATTTTGATTTTGCCCTTTTCACCGGCCTTTACGATTGACTCGCAAAGGGTCATCACGTTCTCGCCGAACGGTATCTCATTTATTACAAGAGTCTTGTTATCGGCCTCTTTTGAGATTTTGGCTCGGATGCGTACCATACCGCCACGCTCGCCGTCATTGTAGCGTGACACATCAACGGCACCGCCTGTCTGGAAATCAGGATAAAGGTGGAACTCCTCGCCGCGCAGGTATGATACCGCTGCATCACATAGCTCATTGAAGTTATGAGGCAGTATCTTACATGAAAGACCTACGGCAATACCCTCTGCACCCTGAGCCAGCAGTAACGGGAACTTGACCGGCAGTGTGACCGGCTCCTTGTTACGGCCGTCATAAGATGCCTTCCATTCGGTAGTTTTGGGATTGAAAAGGGTCTCGAGAGCGAACTTTGACAGACGTGCTTCAATATATCGCGGAGCAGCGGCACGATGACCGGTAAGTATGTTTCCCCAGTTACCCTGACACTCTATCAGCAGGTCCTTCTGGCCCATCTGGACCAAGGCATCTCCTATTGATGCATCGCCATGGGGATGGAACTGCATAGTGTGCCCCACTATGTTGGCCACCTTGTTGAAACGTCCGTCATCCAGTCGTTTCATGGAGTGCAGGATACGTCTCTGCACCGGTTTCAGACCATCTACAAAATGCGGCACGGCACGCTCCAGAATAACGTATGAGGCATAATCAAGGAACCAGCCCTGATACATTCCTGAAAGCCTGTGTCTTATCATGCCGTTGTCATCTTTGACAGGCTGGTAAGAAGAATGCCCTGCTTCCTGACCCTCATCGGTCTCTACTATATTGTCAAGTTCGTCGCTCATTTGCAATAAAAGTCTTTGGACGCGAAATTACTGCTTTTCAGCGACAATTCCCAATCCAAACCGCCCAACTTGACCCCTTCAGGGCATTAACTTTTCAACAGATTCACGGATTTCACGCATCTTATCGCCACACTTCAAAGCAAGTTTTATTACCCTTTTTTAAGACTACATACTCCCTTTTATATTAAATAAAAGAGTACCTTTGCGGAAATTTTCGCATAATAGCATATAATGGCACAGGAAGACGTTTTCAAAAAGATCGTAGCACATTGCAAGGAATATGGTTTTGTATTCCCCTCAAGTGAGATTTATGACGGTCTGGGCGCTGTCTATGATTACGGACAGCTTGGAGTTGAGATGAAGAACAACATCAAGACCTATTGGTGGCAGAGCATGGTTCTGCTGCATGACAACATAGTAGGTATTGACTCTGCTATATTCATGCACCCCACCATATGGAAGGCATCAGGTCATGTTGACGCATTCAACGACCCTCTCATTGACAACCGCGACTCCAAGAAGCGTTACCGCGCAGACGTGCTCATTGAGGACCAGATAGCCAAGTATGATGAGAAGATAGAGAAGGAGGTAGCCAAGGCTCGCAAGCGTTTCGGTGACTCTTTTGATGAGGCCAAGTACCGCGCCACCAGCGCCAATGTACTGGAGCACATAGCCAAGCGTGATGCCCTGCATGAGCGCTTCAAGAAGGCCATGAACGAGACCAACCTTGAGGAACTCAAGCAGATCATCCTGGATGAGGGCATCGTCTGCCCTATCAGCGGCACACGTAACTGGACCGATGTACGTCAGTTCAACCTGATGTTCTCAACAGAGATGGGTTCAACAGCTGATGGCTCAATGAAGATATATCTGCGCCCTGAGACCGCACAGGGTATCTTTGTAAACTACCTTAACGTCCAGAAAACCGGCCGAATGAAGATTCCTTTCGGTATCGCACAGATAGGCAAGGCTTTCCGCAATGAGATTGTGGCACGCCAGTTCATATTCCGCATGCGTGAGTTTGAGCAGATGGAGATGCAGTNNAAGCCCGGCACTGAGCTTGACTGGTTCGCCAAGTGGAAAGAGACCCGTATGAAATGGCACCAGGCATTGGGCTTCGGCGCAGACCACTACCGTTTCCACGATCATGACAAACTGGCCCACTACGCCAACGCAGCCACTGACATTGAGTTCCTCATGCCTTTCGGTTTCAAGGAGGTAGAGGGTATTCACAGCCGTACCAACTTTGATCTCTCACAGCATGAGAAGTTCAGTGGCAAGAGCATCAAGTACTTTGATCCCGAGACCAATGAGAGTTACACTCCGTTCGTTATCGAGACCTCTATCGGCGTTGACCGTATGTTCCTGAGCGTCATGTGCGCATCATATGAGGAGCAGGCCCTTGAGAACGGCGAATCCCGCGTAGTACTGCACCTGCCTGCACCTTTGGCTCCCGTTAAGCTGGCCATCCTGCCTCTCGTCAAGAAAGACGGACTGCCTGAGCTGGCACGTTCCATCCAGAACGACCTTAAGTTCCACTTCAACTGCCAGTATGATGAGAAGGATTCAATAGGTAAGCGTTACCGCCGTCAGGATGCCATCGGCACCCCGTTCTGCGTTACCGTTGACCATCAGTCACTTGAAGATCAGACCGTAACCCTGCGTAACCGTGACACCATGGAGCAGCAGCGCGTAAAGATTGCAGATCTCTGCAACATTCTTTCTGACACCGTTTCAATAACCAGCGTTCTTAAAACACTTTGAGAATGAAACGTATCCTCGCATTAACAGTTCTTATGGCCATGGTATTCACCTCACTCATATCCTGCGGTGAGACTGAACAGTTTGATGACCACGCCAATTGGCAAGACCGCAATTCGGATTTCATCTCCGGAATTGCCTCACAGTGCGGGGATCTGACACCAGAAACGGCAGTTGAGGGGCAGATTTTCCGTCTGCTGTCATACAAGCTTGACAATAGCAAACAATGGGGAAATGGCTCATACGTTTACTGCAAGGTTTTAAATAAGGGCACAGGTTCAGCCCTGCCCCATTTTACAGACAGTATACGTATCAACTATCGGGTCCGCCTCATGCCGACTGACAATTATAAGGAAGGACAGGTGATAGACCGCTCATTTATGACATCCAGTCTGGACCCCAAAGCAAACATACCCTCATCATTCAAGGTATCATCCCTAATTGAGGGAGCGGCAACCGCAATCATGAATATGCACTGCGGTGACTTCTGGATAGTTTATATCCCTTATGGTCTTGGATACGGCACAAGCAGCAAGAATAACATACCAGGTTATTCCACACTCATTTATGAGATTAATCTTACTGAAATAGCCGTTCCTGGACAAAACCTATCAAAGAGATAGTATTAATATCTATAACCACACCAAAAAATAATATTATGGCAAAAATTAGAGGTGCTGTTACAGTTGATGCTGAACGTTGCAAAGGCTGTGAGTTGTGTGTCTTTACCTGCGATAAACAGGTACTGGGCATGTCAGCAGCAGTCAACAGCAAGGGTTACCACTATGCCTATATGGCAAACCCTGAAGCATGCATAGGTTGCACAAACTGCGGCATTATCTGCCCTGACGG
>DBYQ01000033.1:18184-21050 GCA_002310015.1 Bacteroidales bacterium UBA1182 | reverse complement strand
TATCTGCGTGACAAGTTCGCCAAGAAGCCTGAGCTGGCCGAGGCCAACATCAAGGTTATCCAGGCCGGTTATGACTACGGTCACAACACTCACAGCAGTGCCATGAACGTATATCGCATAGAGTCAAAGCAGAAGGAGCCCGGCCGATACATGGATATCACCGGTAACAAGGCCACAGCATACGGCTTCATCGCCGCTGCCGAGAAGGCTGGCCTCAAGCTCTATCTGGGTTCATATCCTATCACTCCTGCAACCGATGTTCTGCATGAGCTCTCCAAACACAAGTCACTGGGTGTAACCACCGTACAGTGCGAGGATGAGATTGCAGGTTGCTCATCGGCCGTAGGTGCATCATTTGCTGGTGCTCTGGCAGTGACTTCAACCTCAGGTCCCGGTATCTGCCTTAAGTCAGAAGCCATGAACCTGGCTGTCATCATGGAGCTTCCGCTTGTTGTTCTGGATGTACAGCGCGGCGGTCCTGCCACAGGACTCCCCACCAAGTCAGAGCAGACAGACCTTCTGCAGGTACTGTTTGGCCGTAACGGTGAGAGCCCCATGCCTGTAATCGCAGCCACATCACCTGTTGACTGCTTCGATGCAGCTTTCCAGGCTAGTAAGATGGCTCTGGAGCACATGACTCCGGTTGTCCTCCTGACCGACGCCTTCGTAGCCAACGGTTCAGCAGCATTCAAGCTGCCCAACCTGGCCGAGTATCCCGCCATCAACCCGCCCTACGTTCCCGAGGAACTCAAGGGTACATGGACTCCTTACATGCGTGCTGAGAACGGTACCCGTTACTGGGCTGTTCCCGGTCGTGAGGGATTCACACACATCCTGGGTGGTCTGGAGAAGGATAACAAGACCGGCGCTATCAGCACCAATCCTGAGAACCATGACCTGATGACACGTCTGCGTCAGCAGAAGATTGACAACATTCAGGTTCCTGATCTTGAGGTAATAGGTGACGTTGATGATGCAGACCTGCTCATTGTAGGTTTCGGCGGAACATACGGACATCTGCGTGCCGCTATGGATGAGCTCCGTGCCCAGGGCAAGAAGGTTGCTCACGCACACTTCAAGTTCATCAACCCGCTGCCTAAGAATGCCGCTCAGGTACTCAAGAAGTACAAGAAAGTGGTTGTTGCTGAGCAGAACATGGGTCAGCTTGCAGCATTCCTGCGCATGAAGGTTGACGGACTGGTTCCTTATCAGTTCAATCAGGTAAAGGGTCAGCCGTTTGTTGTAAACGAGCTGGTTAATGCCTTTGGTGAAATCCTTAACAAGTAAAAAAGAATGACTATGGAATATACAGCACAAGATTTCAAGAAGGGACAGCCCCGTTGGTGCCCCGGATGCGGTGACCACTTCTTCCTGGCATCGCTGCACAAGGCTATGGCCGAAATCGGAGTCGCTCCATACAATACCGCAGTTATATCAGGTATTGGTTGCTCAAGCCGTCTGCCCCACTATATGGCTACCTACGGCATGAACACCATCCACGGCCGTGCAGCTGCAATCGCTACCGGTTGCAAGGTTGCCAACCCCAACCTGACCGTTTGGCAGATATCAGGTGACGGTGACGGTCTGGCTATCGGTGGTAATCACTTCATCCATGCCAACCGTCGTAACATCAACCTGAACATGATCCTGCTGAACAACCGTATATACGGTCTGACTAAGGGTCAGTACTCACCTACATCTCCCCGTGGTTTCGTAAGTAAGTCAAGTCCCTATGGTACTGTTGAGGATCCTTTCCGTCCCGCAGAGCTCTGCTTTGGCGCACGCGGTCATTTCTTTGCCCGTGCCGTTGCCACCGATGCTCCCGGCACAGTTGATATCCTCAAGGCTGCCTACAACCACAAGGGTGCATCTGTATGCGAGATCCTGCAGAACTGCGTTATCTTCAACAACGGTACACACGATGCAGTATATAATAAGGAGGGCCGTGCCAAGAACGCCATCTACGTCAAGCACGGTGAGCCCCTGGTATTTGGTGAGAACAATGAGTTCGGCATCATGCAGGACGGTTTCAGCCTCAAGATTGTCAAGATAGGCGAGAACGGAATTACCCTTAAGGATATCCTTGTACATGATGCCCACTGCCAGGACAACACCCTGCAGCTCAAGCTTGCCCTGATGGGTGACGGCGACGGATTCCCCGTAGCTCTGGGCGTTATCCGCGACGTCGAGGCTCCCACCTACGACGATGCAGTTACCGCACAGATTGAGGAGGTCAAGGCCGCCAAGAAGTATCACAACTTTGCCGAACTCCTTGAAACCAATGACATCTGGGAAGTAAAATAGTACAATTGGGGTCAGGCCCCTTTTGTATCATTTTTGATAAGAAAAAGCGTCTGGATATCATCCAGGCGCTTTTTTAATTAAAGTGAATCGGTTTTACCCCCACCTTAGGGAGAAAAACGGTACAAAAGGGGCCTGACCCCAATTGTACTATTTTATCACTTCTTGAAGAGAGATATTATCCAAAGCAGTACAACAGCGCCAATGACAGCTGTTATAAGAGATCCGATAACGGTTCCACCCCAGCTGATACCAATCCAGCCCAGAATATTACCGCCCAGGAAACCGCCTACAACACCTACCAGCAGATTGATCCAAAAACCAAAACCGCCACCCTTCATAATCTTGCCAGCCAGATAACCAGCCAGGCAGCCAATAAGAATAGAAATGATAATACCCATAATTGTAATAATTTAAATAGGTTAGTTACTCCCAAAGATACATTTTTTAATGAAAACTATTCCAGTTATCCACGAACAATTATCCAAGAAGAATCGTATTCTACCGCACACCTTAGGGAGAAAAATGGCCCTACGTGTGTTATGATTCCCTATGGTCAGGAGGT
>DBYQ01000033.1:0-18015 GCA_002310015.1 Bacteroidales bacterium UBA1182 | reverse complement strand
CACCTTAGGGAGAAAAATAGCTCTACATGCGTTACCGCTCCCTAAGGTGAGGGGGTAAAGAACAAGATCCTGGTACAGCAAAGGCGGTCTCGATGACCGCCTTTGTTGTACCTCCGCTGGGAATCGAACCCAAATTTAAAGTTTAGGAAACTTCCGTTCTATCCATTGAACTACAGAGGCAAACAGGTTTTCTACCTATCCGGCCGCGAAGATACATCTTTTTTGCTTAAGTTTGCAAAAAATAGAACTAAACCCCTTATGAGTATGAAGACAATCATCAAATCTTCTATCGTATTATTTGTTTTCGGGCTCTCCTTTGTAGCTGCCAAGAAGGCCGATAAACCCAGTTATCCCATAGGAAACGTACCATTCACACAAGTCAAGGTGGCACCCGAGACATTCTGGGGCGACCGCATCCGCCAGAGCCGCGAGGTAACCATCCCGCTGGCATTCAGCAAGTGTGAGGAGACCGACCGCTATACCAACTTTGAGCATGCCGCCGCCAAGATGGCCGAGACTGCCCGCGGCGACAACAGCAGCAATTATCGGCCCACTCAGTTTCCGTTTGATGATACCGATGTATATAAGACCATCGAAGGAGCCAGCTATCTGCTGCAAACCTATCCCGACAAGAAACTGGAGGCATACATTGACAGTGTGCTTGACATAGTGGCTGCAGCACAGGAGCCCGACGGCTATCTCTATACTGCCCGCACCATGAACCCCGCCCATCCGCATGATTGGTCAGGACCTACCCGTTGGAGTGCAGAGGAGAGCGGAAGTCACGAACTCTACAACCTTGGCCATATGGTTGAGGGTGCCATAGCCCACTACCAGGCCACCGGTAGCCGCAAGTTCCTGGACATAGCCATCCGCTATGCCGATTGCGTATGCCGCGAGATAGGTTACGGTCCCGGACAGAAGGTGGTGGTACCCGGACATCAGATTGCCGAGATGGCGCTGGCCAAGCTCTATCTGGTAACAGGTGATAAGAAATACCTTGATGAGGCCAAACTGTTCCTGGACAACAAGGGCAAGACCGCCCGCAAGGACACCTATGACCAGTCACACAAACCGGTAATTGAACAGGATGAGGCCGTGGGGCATGCCGTACGCGCCGGTTACATGTACTCAGGTATGGCCGATGTGGCCGCACTCACGGGCGATAAGTCATACATAGACGCCATAGACCGCATATGGGAAAACATGGTAGGCAAGAAGATGTACCTGACCGGAGGCATCGGCTCAACAGGAGGCATTGAAGGATTCACCCAGAACTATGACCTGCCCAACATGAACGGCTACTGTGAGACCTGCGCCGCCATAGCCAATGTCTATACCAACTACCGTCTGTTCCTGCTGCACGGCGATGCCAAGTACATGGATGTGCTGGAGCGCGCACTCTACAACGGCGTTATCAGTGGCGTAAGTCTGGACGGAGGCGGATTCTTCTACCCCAACCCGTTGGAGAGCCACGGACAGCATCAGCGTCAGGCCTGGTTCGGGTGCGCCTGCTGCCCCAGCAACATCTGCCGATTCATCCCGTCAGTACCCGGTTACGTATATGCCGTAAAGGACAACAAGCTGTTTGTTAACCTCTTTATGTCCAATACCCTTACCACCAAGGTTGGTGGCAAGAACGTTCATATAACCCAATCCACGGAGTATCCCTGGAACGGTGACATAAAGATTACAGTCGATAAGACTCCCGGACAGTTCTGTCTGAACATCCGCATACCCGGATGGGTGCGCAATGAGGTGGTTCCCACTGACCTTTACCGTTACTCGGACGGCAAGACGCCGGGATACACCGTTCAGGTTAACGGAGAAGCTGTAGAGGCCACGCTCCAGGACGGATATTTCGGCATTGACCGCAAATGGAAGAAAGGGGATGTGGTAAGCATCCACTTTGACATGGAGCCCCGCATAGTTACCGCCCACCGTCAGGTGGCCGAGGACCGCGGCAAGATTGCCGTTGAGCGCGGACCGCTGGTATATTGCGCCGAATGGGCCGACAACGACTACAACATACTCAACACATCACTTCCTGCAAACTCCGATTTCAAGGTGATTCCTTTCAAGATGAACGTAGAAGGACGTGCATACGCAATGAATGCCCTTGAGACCACCGCCTATGACAACTATACAGGTAATGTGGCCCGTGCCAATCAGGTCAAGCTCCGCCTTATCCCCTACTACGCATGGGCACACCGCGGCAACGGCAACATGGAGGTGTGGATGACACGTTACAACCCGCCGGCCCAGGCTGCACAGGCTCCTGCCGCTCCACAGGTACCCGAGCCCACAGCCGTAATCAACCTTTGGCCCGACGGTGCTCCTACCGACAACGGTCTTACCGGCCCCGAGAGGGTAATGGATATGCACGTATCCAACGTGACACAGCCCACGCTCAGCATCTGGGCAGCCCCCAACCCCAACGGCCTGGCAGTGATTGCCTGCCCTGGCGGTGGTTACACCGATGTATGGAACGGGTCCGAGGGCAATAACATGGCGCAGTGGTACATGGATCAGGGCATAACCCTGGCCGTACTCAAATACCGTCTGCCCAACGGCCACACCGAGGTTCCGCTGGATGACCTGCATGAGGCCATGCGTCTGCTCAAGGCCGATGCCGATAAATACGGAATCAGGAAGATAGGCGTACAGGGATGCTCGGCAGGTGGACATCTGGCAGCCACAGCCGCTACCCACTACAACGGTCCGGAACAGCGTCCTGATTTCCAGATCCTGTTCTATCCGGTCATCACCATGGACAAAACGTTTACCCACATGGGGTCACACAACAACCTGCTGGGCCGTAACGCATCGCAGGAGCAGATAAACCTCTACTCAAACGAGAAGCAGGTTACCCGTGACACCCCGCCTGCATTCATCATGGCCAACTCCGATGACAACCTGGTGCCCGTGCGCAACAGCATAGAGTACTACAACGCCCTGCAGGCCAACCGCGTACGCTCCGCTCTGCACGTCTATCCCACAGGCGGTCACGGCTGGTGCGCCAATGAAAACTTCGTCTACCGCCAGCAATGGATGAGTGACCTCAAACAGTGGCTGTCCCAACTGGCAAAATGATATAAAAAAAGAGGGTTCCAATCATCAGGGAACCCTCTTTTTTCGATAAAGAATTTAGCGGACTGCAATCTCCTGGACGGGCTGCTGCGGGAGCAGGAGCTTCTCTACCTTCCAGCTCCTGGCCTTGCCGCTGAATGTTGCGGTGGCGCGGATATCCGTTGCGCTGGCACCGAACTTCACGGTGTACTTGCCGGCTGCGGTCTGCCACTCTGAGGCCTCCTCATTGAAACTGGCCAGGGTATATGCATCGGCCTTGAAGGTAAGGGTCTGGCTCTCGCCGGGCTTGAGCAAACGGGTCTTACCGAATGCCTTGAGCTCAGACTCAGGCTTGACAAGTCCGCCGCCGGGAGCGCTCACGTAAACCTCTACGGCCTCCTTACCTGCCACCTTACCGGTGTTCTTAACGGTGATAGTTGCCTCAAAACCGCCGTCCTTGGCCTTTACGCTGGGCTTGCTGTACTCAAATGTGGTGTAGCTCAGTCCATAACCGAACGGGTATGAGACCTCTACGCCTGCGGTATTGAAATAACGGTAACCTACCCAGATACCCTCGGCATAGTTGGTGTAGTCAATGTCTTTGTTACCTGCGTTTCGGCCACCAAAACCGCCACGTCCCTGCTGTTGCTGAACCTGGCCGTTGTAGGGGAAGTTGGCCGATGACGGTATGTCAAGATATGATACAGGGAATGTCATGGAGAGTTTGCCGGACGGATTGGACTTTCCGGTCAAGACATCAGCAACTGAATTACCTACCTCCTGTCCGGGAGTCCAGGCCAGCAGGATTGCATCGGGCTGTCCCTTCCATGAAGCAGTCTCTATTACACCACCTATATTCATTACTACGGTAACTTTCTTGCCCACCTTATGGAACTCGTTGCATACGTCACGCAGCAGGGCGCGCTCTACATCGGTCAGTTCAAAGTCATCAACCATACGGCGGTCATCGCCCTCACCAGCATTACGGCCGATAACGATTACTGCTGCGTTATTACGCTGTGCACAGGCCTGTACAGCAGCACGGTTGATGGCAACCTCGGGCAATACAGCTTCACCCAGCATCACGTTGCGGCCACCGCCCATACCAAGTGCACTCTGGCTGGCCACATACTCACGATGCTTTGCGTAGAAATCAGTAAGGCGTGAATCAAGTGTGAATCCGGCAGCCTCAAGACCTTCGCTGATATTGCGGATATAAGGTTTGTTCACGTTACCCGAACCTGTACCGCCGGCAATTGACTTGTATGCACTCAGTCCAAACAGAGCTATGCTGCCCTTGGCTTCCATAGGCAGGTTGCCACTGTTCTTGAGCAGTACCATACCCTCGGCTGCGGCTTCACGGACCATCTTGGCATGACCGTCCAGATCAGGCTTGTTTGAGAACTTGTACTTCTTGAAATTGGGGGTCTTTACAATGTATTCCAGCAGACGACGTACGTTACGGTCCAGGTCTGCTATATCCAGAGTTCCGTTGTTGACAGCCTCTATGACGCGCTGCGACTCAGAGCGGTCACCCGGCTCCATAAGGTCATTACCGGCCTTGACGGCATCGACCGTTCCGGCCTTGTTACCCCAGTCGGTCATAACGATACCCTCAAATCCCCACTCGTCACGCAGGAATCCGGTAAGCAGGTCATGGCTCTGCTGTGTGTAACTGCCGTTTAGCTTGTTGTATGACGACATCACGGTCCAAGGTTTGGCCTCACGGATGGTAATCTCAAAGTTCTTGAGGTAGAGTTCACGCAGGGCACGCGGACCTATGCGTGCATCGTTCTCACTGCGGTTTATCTCCTGGTCATTGGCGGCAAAGTGCTTGACCGATACACCCACGTCATTCTTCTGAACGCCCCTTACGTATGCAGCCGATATCTTACCGCTCAAAAGGGGATCCTCTGAGAAATACTCAAAGTTACGTCCGCAAAGCGGGTTACGGTGCAGGTTCATGCCGGGAGCAAGCAGTACATCGACACCGTACTCATGGACCTCCTGGCCCATGGCGGTGGTAAGCTGCTCCACAAGTTCGGTATTCCATGTACAGGCCAGTACGGTGCCTACAGGAAAACCGGTGCAGTAATAGGTCTGGCTGTCACCCTGACGGGTAGGATTGATTCGCAGTCCGGCGGGACCGTCGGCCAATATGGTCTTAGGTATTCCCAAGCGGGCTATAGGCTGTGTGGAACCGGCAGCTCCGGGAACATTGGCAATGTCCGATGCCGTCATGGATCCGGCACTCATGCTACCCCATCCGCCACCTGCAATCAGGGTGGCTTTCTCCTCGAGGGTCATGGCTTTGAGGACTTCATCGATGTTATCGGCACTAAGTTTGGGCTGCGCCCATGCCACTGCACCGCACATCACGGCTGTGGCTGTCAGTAATAAGGTTTTTTTCATATGAATAGGTTAATAATTGGACTATTTGAAGAAAAATGATACAAAAGGGGCCTGACCCCAATTGTACTATTTTTCACCGAAGCAGAGGTCACCTGCATCGCCAAGGCCTGGAATGATGTAAGCGTGGCTGTTCAGTTCCGGGTCAACAGCGGCACACCAGAGTGTGACATTGTCCTGCGGGAACATCTTGCACACGTAATCAACACCTGCCTGGGCAGCAATCACAGAACAAAGATGAACCTTGGCGGGAGTTCCCTTGAGCAGCAGCGCGCGGTAAGCCAGGTAAAGGCTGTTTCCGGTAGCCAGCATAGGGTCAACCAGAATCAGAGTCTTGCCGTCAAGCTTGGGTGAAGCCATATACTCAATGTGAACGTCAAAGTTCACCTCATCCAGATATTTGCGGTAGGCCGATACAAAAGCATTCTCGCAATGGTCAAAATAGTTGTGGAAGCCCTGGTGCAGAGGCAAGCCTGCGCGGAAAACAGTACCAAGAACTATATCCTCCTCAGGGACATTGATGGTAGTGGAACCCAGTGGAGTGGTAACCTCCTTGGTTACATAATTCAGTTTCTTGCTTACCTCCAATGCCATAATCTCACCAATACGCTCAAGGTTGCGGCGGAAACGCATCTGGTCTTTCTGAATGTTTACATCACGAATCTCAGCGATGAACTGGTTCAGAATACTGTTCTGTTTGTTAAAATCAATTACTTCCATATTGTAGTTTTATTGTTGTCCCTCAATTGCAGCTACCGCCTTTTTTCTGTTGTCTGCAGCAGAGCAAAATTAAACAAAAGTACATAATTTGTTACAAAAACAACTACTATTCTGATTAAAATGGGTATCTTCAAGGCCCGAAAATAACTTAACACATTAAATACAGATTATGAGAATCATCAAGTTTTTCACACTCCTGCTGGCCATAGTCATGACAGGAGCAGTTAAGGCTCAGCCCGGCGGATTCGGACCTCAGGTCAAGTCAACCGTCATAAACGCTGACAACACAGTTACTTTCAACTATCAGAACAACAACGCCAAGTCAGTTAAGGTTTGGACACAGTTCAGTGAGGCAGTTGATATGACCAAGGGCGCAAACGGAGTTTGGACTGTAACTGTTGGCCCTGCAGAGCCCGATATCTATCCCTATCATTTTGAGGTTGACGGCATCAGCGTAATGGACCCCCAGTGCGCTGAGTGGTTCCCCAACGAAACCTTCAAGAACAGCCTTCTGGATATGCGCGGCGACAAACTGAGCGCCCTCAAGGATGTTCCTCACGGCAGTGTGGATTACCTGAACTACTGGTCACCCGGACTCAAGATGTTCATTCCGGTAATAGTTTATACCCCGCCATTCTATGATGATCCCAAGAATAAGGATAAGAAATACCCCGTTATGTACCTTATCAGCGGTACAACTGATACTGAGGAGGTTTATTTCAAGGTAGGTAAGATGAACCTTATCCTTGACAATCTGATTGCCCAGGGTAAGGCCAAGGAGATGATCCTGGTCCTCCCCTATGGAAACGCCACACTGCTCAAGACTGAGCGTGAGCCCCAGCGTCAAGGCGGCGGCATGGGCGGATTCGGTATGGGCGGATTCGGCGGCATGGGCGGAGGCTACAACTTTAATACCGATTTCACCGACGTACTGATGCCTTTCGTAGAGAGCAACTACCGCACCATCAACGATGCTGACCACCGTGGTATTGGCGGTTTCTCACGCGGCGGCAACCAGGGTATGGCCATCGGACTTGCCAACCTGGACAAGTTCTCATACCTGTGCTCATACAGCTCATTCACCCAGGTTCGCGACAGCCAGTTTGAGGATTCAGAGGCTTTCAACAAGAAGGTTCATCTGTTCTGGCTTGGCATTGGCACCGATGATTTCCTCTATGGAAACTCAAAGGACCTGATGCAGATGCTTGACCGTCACAACATCAAGAACGTAAAGGTATTCACTCACGATAAGTACGGCCACACATGGATGAACGCCCGCTACTGGTTAGAGAAGTCATTCCCGCTGCTGTTCCAGGACCAGAAGGTCATTGACGCAGCAGTAGCCAAGAGCATGAGCCTTGAGGAGGCCGAGAAGGTACGCTTGGAGAAGCTGGGCGGTGCAGAGCCTTCACGCCTTACTGGTTCTCTCATGTCAAGCCTCTTCCCCGCAGGCGTAAAATCACCTGAATACAATGAGGACGGCAGTGTGACATTCCGTTGCCAGGCCCCCAATGCTGAGAAAGTTGAACTTGAGTGCCAGATGTTCAACGGCACCAAGCCTATGCAGAAGGATGACCGTGGCGTATGGAGCATCACTGTAAAGCCCGATGTTCCCGATATCTATCCTTATGCCTTCCAGATTGACGGCACACAGGTGGCTGACCCCAACAACATGCACATATTCCCCAACGAGAACTTCAAGTACAGCCTTGTTGACGTGCGCGGTGCCGCTCCTTCTGTTCAGGACATCCAGGATGTACCCCACGGCAAGGTATCATACCGCTACTACTTCTCAAAGGCCTGCGGCATAGAGCGCCCCATGTGCGTCTATACTCCCGCCGGTTATGACCCCAACGGCAAGGAGAAACTCCCCGTTCTCTATCTGATTCACGGTATGACCGATACCTATGAGACATGGTTCAAGGTTGGCCAGATGAACAACATCCTGGACAACATGATTGCCAAGGGAGAGGCCAAGCGCATGATTGTGGTTATGCCTTATGCAAACCCCTATCCTGAGATGATACTCCAGGGCAAGGCTCAGTCATACAACGCCACTGATGTAGTTCTCACCACCAAGGAGTTTGTAGAGGAGGTTATTCCTTTCATCGAGTCAAATTACAATGTTCTCAAGGATGCCGATAACCGCGCCATCGCCGGTTTCTCACTGGGTGGCCGCCAGACATTGGCAGCAGGACTTGGCAACCCTGACAAGTTCCACTATGTAGCCGCATACGCTCCCGCCATTTTCAGCGCCAGTGAATATGAAAGCGCCTTCAAGGACGGCACATACGCTACCATCAAGGACCTGCAGAAGAAACTCAAGTTCATGTTCCTGGGTACCGGTAAGTCAGACTTCCTTATCCAGCAGTCACTTGGTCTTGACAAGTATTTGACTGACAACGGTCTCAAGCATACCTTCTACAATCCTGAAGGCGGCCACACATGGATGAACTGCCGCGATTATCTTGAATTGACCGTTAAGGAACTTTTCAAATAATGAAACGCTCACTTTTCCTTTCAACATTGTTGCTGGCCGCTCTGCCCCTGATGGCACAGCAGTCAAGAGTGAACATACAGTATGACCCTCAGCGCACTGAGCCTGAAGGCATACTTCCTTATAACTGCCGTGTTCTCTCACCTGAGGTACATGATGACCACACCGTGACATTCCGCGTAAACGCTCCCAATGCCACCACAGTCCAGCTGACAGGTTCAATGTTTGTAGGTAACAACCGCCAGCGCCCCAACTTTACCAAGGGTGAGAACGGCGTTTGGGAATTGACCATCGGCCCCTTGGCTCCTGAGATTTACCTTTACTACATCATAATTGACGGAGTGCAGAACATCGACGCCAACAACCAGTTCACCGGTCATGCAGCCATGCCTTCATTCAGCATGCTGTTCGTACACGGTGACGAGCCGGCATGGTATGATCCCAAACCGGACGTACCGCACGGCTCATTGACAACCCATTACTACTACTCAACCGTTACAAACGGTCTCAGGGACATGATTGTCTATACTCCTGCCAATTACAACCCCAAGAAAAAGTACCCCGTACTCTATCTCATGGGCGGTTCAGGTGACCTGACTGAGACCTGGGTAATGCACGGTCGCGCCAACTGGATCCTGGACAACGTCATTGCCGAGGGCAAGGCCAAGGAGATGATAGTATGCTTCCCCAATGACCAGATGGTTACCCGCAGTCATCCGCAACACACTGAGCTGGCATTCCCTATGGTTGAGAAGGAACTGATTGAGTGCGTAATCCCGTTCGTAGAGTCACACTACAGCTGTATCAAGGATAAGCATGCCCGTGCTCTGAGCGGCCTTTCAATGGGTGGCCGTATGACCCAGTACGTTGCCCTGCGCAACCTTGATGTATTCGGATCGGCCGGAATCCTGAGTGCCGCAATTGAACTCAGTGAAACTCCGGTAGTCAATGAGCCCAACGTAAATGACAAGATAGACTATCTGTTTATTGGCGGCGGCCAGTACGAGACCGGTTTCATGGGCCGTCACACCACCCTGCACAACCAGCTTACAGAGCTTGGCGTTGAGCATGAGTATGACGATGACGCTCCCGGAGCCCATGACCTGGTAACCTGGCGCCACCTGCTCTATTACCACTTCCTGCCCGGATTGTGGCGTAACAACTACAAGTGGAAATAAGAACACAGTAGGGACGTTTCCTTTTGTGTACAATTGGAAGCCGTCCCTATTATGTACTTTAAAATGGACTATAATATGCAGTACAGAAAGATTGACCTTAAAGACTATGTCCAGATAGGAGAGGGTGGTAACGGCAAGACCTATGGGAATGCTTCAGAGCCGGATTGCATTCTGAAGTTGAACAAACCCGGTTTGAATAACCTGGAATTTGTAAAGAAGGAGTTTGATGTTTCCAGGGCTGTTGAAAGTCTGGGCATTCAGGTGCCCAGGATGCATGAGATTGTGCAGGTGGGCGATGCCTACGGTACCATCTCCCAACGTATCAAAGATAAGAAATCCTTGTCACGTATATGTAATGAAGAGCCGGAACGTCTGGAAGAGATGGCCAGGATTCTGTGTGAAAAGGGAAAGGAACTATTCTCCACTCCCTGTAATACCGGTTTCTTTCCCAGCCGGAAACAGCAGGTTCTCAGAGGAATAGAAATAACCAGTTTTGTGGGCAGAAAGAAACTCGATATCATCCGTAGTTTTGTAGAGAGCATTCCTGAGAATGAGCACTGTGTCCACGGTGATTTCCAGACAGGAAACATCATTAAGTCCGGGGATGAGTATTACTGGATAGACCTGGACCGTTTTGCTCACGGAGATCCCATGTTTGACATAGGTCACCTTTATCAGATATGTATGGTCTATGCACCGATGAAACAGGTTCAGAATATATTTCACATGACCCAGGAACAGCTGAATTCCTTTTGGGGAGTTTTTGCAAAAGCATACACCGGAAAGGATGATCACAGTGAATTTGACCGTCTGGCCGGCAAGTTTGCCTGTCTGGATGTCATTGTCCGCCCCGTTTTCCAGAAATCGTCTCTGCCTGAAAAGATATTCTTCAGCATCTACATCAAACGGCTGGTAAAACAGTTCTTCTAATAATACAGGAATGACGTTTAACTGATACGAGGGTGACTAATATGCTTTAGTCATCCTCTTTTTCTTTCAAGCAGCAGCCTCATCCTGTAAATTATTTGACATTTAAATCAAATAATTTGTGTAATAACTAAATTTGAGTATTTTTGCCTTTGTTGGTGGGACGCGTTGAATATCAGCGTCTTTCCACAAATAGAAAGCATATAGCTATATCAATAGCTATAGGGTACATGCTTTGACATTGATTGTAACACCCGCAACTGTACCCAGCGGAATAAAAAAGGACTAAATCTTATGAGAATTATTTCCATTGCCTTAATGGCATTGCTGGTGTTAGTTCCATCGGAAATAAGTGCACAAAATCCGGGTGAAGATGGTTTTATCATTGATCCCAGCACAATGTATATTCCCGGATATCTTAATAACAATAACCAAAGAGCCAATCCTGAGCACAAGGCTACCCTATTTTACCAAGCCCTCCAATTGACAGGATTAGCCGATACACTTGTGCAATACAGAGACTTAAATTATCCTGCTCCGCAATTTGATTCAACATATGCTTGTTTGGAAATGACAGGAAGAGTAGCTGTAGAATATGAAACGGGATATGAAGGTTATTACAATGGTCAACAGCAAAGAGTAGTATGGCCAGAACAACGACTTTTCAAATATACATTATTTGTTGTCACAGATTCTGTTCTGGAAAGAGTCTATGGAATAAGAACAATTGATGACCTCAAGGCAAAAGCTAGAAATGTGTATCCTGAAGGAGCAACACTGGATGATACGGACAGGAACAGTTCTCTCTATAAGCTTATGTCTTACCATATCCTACCATGTTGGTTGCGACGTAGTATGATGAACCTTACAGATCGGTACATTGTGGATAATTATAAAAAAGCTTGTCCGGATGAAATAGATATGGAAGATTTTTATGAAACAATGCATCCATATGCTATTATGCGTATTAGTACGCCTTATGACCAAGGCTCCGGTAATAATGGAAAGAATATTTACATAAACCGTAAGGGAACAATATCAGCAGGAAATCTTTCATCAGAAGGAATAAGAATTTGGAGAGGCCAAGATACTCCTGAGATTAATACTGCTGATGCAATAAACGGAGGTTATTATTTTGTAGATAGCTTGTTGCTGTTTGACCAACATACTAAGAATGCTCTAAACACTAGAATAAGAGTTATGTTCTCAACCCTCTCACCTGATTTCATCAACAGTGGTGCACGTGGACGCATGAGGCAAAGCATGGGAGACAGACCCACCTCTTTTGCCGTTTACGCATTCAAGGAGGGATTCTGCAAGAATGTATCCTGTTCACCTGAAACTATGTTTGTAGTCAGGTATATGGATAAGAACTGGAGTACATATTATAGCGATGAATTGACCGTTAGAGGTAATTTTGATATTACGTTCCGTCTGCCGCCTGTTCCGTCAAGCGGATTCTATGAGATCCGTGTTTCCGGATATATAGCTCCTGATTCCCATTATAGTAAAGCTGGTGGAACGGTTCTTTATTACGTACGTAAAGAGGGTAATGAGTTTATACCTTCCGGCACTCCTGTAGATATGACAATCCATACAACAGATTCTTTGATTGGTTATATAAAAGATAGGGATTTTCTTGACATATATGAGGAAAATGAAGCAGTTGCAGCCATAGCAGCCAATGACAAACTGATGCGTAAAAACGGCTATATGAAATATCCTGACAGTTATGCTGTCTATAGTAATCTAAGAGATGATACTTCTCTTTTCCGAAAGATTGTATGTGAGATGTATATGGAAGCCGGCAAGGATTACTATTTGCGTTTAAGACAGGTTAACGGAGACAGAAGATCTTTTATTCCGCTGAATTTCCTGGAAATTGTACCTTATTCTGTCTATTCTGGTGAAAACGGCCCTGAAGACAGACATTGATTGTTTAACACTAAGAAGTACATGATTATGAAAAAGAGATTACTTTCACTGTTAGCTCTGATGTCTGTTGCAGGCATCTTTGCACAGTCACAGATATATGATATAAACGGCATTTATTATCGTCTCATACAGGATCCTGACAGCAATAATGCATCTGATCTGATAGCTTCTGTAACCACTATGGGCGAGACTAATTATTATCAGGGTTCCATCTCCATCCCATCAAGTGTTACGATAAATGGAATAAACTATACTGTAGGTGAAATTAATGATATGGCTTTTAAGACCTGCAAAAGTCTGACACAAATAGTCATACCCGCAAGCATAAAACATATACCCCATGGTGCTTTTTATGGATGTGAAAACCTGACCTCTATTGTTGTAGCCAACGACAATCCTGTATATGACAGCCGAGACAATTGCAATGCAGTAGTGGAAACTGCAACCAACACGCTGATTGCCGGTTGTAAAAACACATTTATCTCCTCAAATACCACTGGAATAGGTGAAGCAGCTTTTTATGGCTGCAAAGGTCTGGTTTCAATAAACCTTCCATACAGCATAACAAGTATTGGGAAATGGGCTTTTCTGGATTGTACCGCTCTTACAAGCGTTGCCATTCCCTCCAGTATGACATCCATTGAAACCGGAGTTTTTGAAGGTTGTACAAACTTGGCTTCAATAAAGATTCCGGCAAGTGTTACCACAATTGGCGATAATGCTTTTAGTGGTTGCATTAACTTAGCGATAGAAATACCTACAACCATAACCAATTTAAGCGGAACTTCATTTGATGGTATAAAAACATTGTATTGGAACTCAACTTATTCTCCAGCAGGAATATTAAACATGACACAACCTAATACTATTGTTTTTGGAGATAACGTTACATCTATAGATAGAGGAACTTTCAACAATTGCCACAGACTAAAATCCATATCTATTCCTGCAAGCGTAGTCTATATAAATGCCCGTGCTTTTGAAGGCTTGTATGATTTGGAACATCTTTATTGGAACTCAAAAGTTGCATTGAGCAAAACGAATATTTTAGAGAATTCCAAATCAACTCTTAAATCTTTTGTGTTAGGTGATTCTGTAACAAACTTTGACTGGATTGCCCTTGTAGGATGTAGTAATTTGGAATCCTTATCTGTAGAACCTGGCAATCCTGTTTATGACAGTCGTGATAATTGCAATGCCATAATAGAATCAATTGATACCATAACATGGTATGACCCAGATTATGATTATGGAAGATATTATTACGAATATTCTTCTTATTACTATAATGTTGATAAATATTCCCAAAAAGTTAAGAATCGTTTGATACTAGGTTGTAAGAATACAGTAATCCCTAATAACATAACATGTATTGGAGGGGGGTCTTTTAGTAACTGCAATATAGAATCAATAGTCATCCCCAATAGTATTACAAATATTGAATATGGTGCTTTTGCCGGCTGTACCAACCTGAAATCATTATTTCTACCTGCCAGCGTGAATAATATTGACGGCAATATAATACAGAGATGTACTAATCTGGAGACAATTAAAGTTGATTCAAATAATATGACATATGATAGCCGGAACAACTGTAATGCTATTATCGAAACAAGCACAGGAAAACTGATAGCAGGATGCAAAAACACCTTCATCCCTTCAGGAGTTACCAAAATAGAGAACTATGCTTTTAATGGTTGCATTGGCCTTACAAGTATGGATATTCCCTCCAGTATCACAAGCATTGGCGAAGGGGCATTTTTTGAGTGTTCAGGACTTGAAAACATACTATTACCAGATGGTATTACAGAAATAGCAGTTGAAACATTCCACAGTTGCAGTAGTTTGACCAGTATTGTTTTGCCATCTAATTTAAAAGCTATTAAATATATTGCTTTTTCTGGATGCAGTTCATTGGAAAGCATCATAATTCCATCTGGAGTGACTCGGATATATAATGGTACTTTCAGCGGTTGCAGTAGTTTAAAGAGCATAATTCTTTCCGCAAATGTTGATACAATTGATTCAGGTGCATTTTGGGGCTGCAGCAGTTTGACTTCAATAGATATTCCATCTAAGGTTAACTATATAGGGTCTAACGCTTTCAGAGGTTGTAGTAGTTTATTGTCACTGACAATCCCTGACGGCGTAAAAATAATTGAACCATACTTAGTTGCTGAGTGCGGTAGTCTTAAAACTATCAATATTCCTTCAAGTATTGATAGTGTAGGACAATATGCTTTTGCCGAATGCAGTTCTTTGGAATCAATCATAATTCCAGAAGGTGTAAAAACCATTAACTATGGAACATTCAATGGATGTGGCTCACTTTCATATCTATCACTTCCATCTACTCTTACTCGATTTAAAGGTGATGAATATGATTATGATTACGAACTTAACAATTGGAATAGTTCATTTTTTGACGTATTCGCTGGATGCAACAATCTAACAACAGCAGGACCTAAGGGAGGCGGTTATAATTATGAGTTCAATTGGCAGGACACTATACCAGCAAATGCATTCCGTGGCTTAAATAATCTAAGAAGCGTTTATATACCTAAGACTATAAAAGCTATATATGAATGTGACGTTCAGGCTAATACAGCCATAAACAACTCAGCATACAACACACCTAATTATGATTATTATGGAATTAGCTTTAATAATGATTGCGGAAGTGTTGGTACAGTATTTTATGGATGCGATAGTTTGCAATCTGTAGCAGTTTCATTCAAAAATACCAAGTTGATGCGGCTCTGGAGAGATGAAGAATATAGGGATTCCCTTAGTTTCAATGAGTCTCCCATGGATTTTAATCTTTACAAACTGAATCCTGTGCAGAGTATTACCATCCTGGATGACAGTATAAATGACCTTTCATCAATTTTGACACAAACCATAAAGGAGATTGTAGTTTCAGAATATGTTCAATATGTTGACTTAAGCTTATTCAGGTCAGGACCTCAGACTGTAACCTTGGATCGTTTGTATTATAATGCCGACATAGGATTATACCGTCCCCGAATGTTTGATCTGGCATCCAATCTGGAAAAAATAACAGTAGAGAGCGGAAATACTCGCTATTCATCGTTTGATGGAGTCTTACTCAACAAAGATGGAAGCAGGCTGTTGTTGTGTCCCAGTAAACGTAAGGATGGATACCGTATTCCTGAAACTGTAATTACTGTTGATGCTGCATCATTCAAAGGCTGTAAGGACCTAAAATTTGTAAATATACCTAGTAGTGTAGAACTTATAGGAGAGCGGGCATTTGAAGGTTGTAATTCTATTGACTGGGTATCATTTGAGGGATCACCCAAGATAGGTTTTAACGCTTTCAATGGTTGTCAAAACATTCACAGTGTAACTGCGCATAGTTATGTTCCTGGAATAATGGATTTGTATGATTCTCCGCAGACAGTAATGACAGGCGATTATGAACAAATTGCTCTTGATAATACGGAATTAATACTCACTCCTATCTGTAGTGATTCTCTTGATAGAACCATTACAAGAATTAAATCAAATCGTATGAACTGGATCTGTTCTATCAAAACAGATGCCGTTATGTCCGGACAATACAGAATCATTGTTGGAATACTTCCAAGCATCGATGGTTTACCAAGTTTTTTCCACCCTATTATTTCCGGTTACAATATATATAATGGAATACCTGAAACCATATTTGATCCCAAGCAGAAAGTAGGCAGAAAAATGGTTGAACAATCATTCAGCAATAATATTTTGAGATATGATTCAATAGTAATTGCTGAGGCGTTGACCATTCCGGAAGGTTATGATTACATTACAATAGGAATAAAGTCAAGTGTCAATAACACTAATTTGGATCAGTATTCAAATAGTATTATGCTTGATAGGATATTCTTTGAGCCCATAGGTGATGACTTCCCGGAGGATGCTTATGCCGGGCCTTTTACCCAGAAAGTATTCAACAACGCGATGCTTTATGTTCCTGATGGTGCAGTTGATACATATCGTGCTGCAGATGGATGGAAACTGTTCAAAAATATATGTATTGATGATGCTGTTGATCCTATCACACTTGATAAAATAAATGAATTTAAAGATAGGATTATCTATGATACAATGGGACGCAAAGTTGAAACTGAATCAATTGAGCAGCTTGCTCCAGGACTTTACATCATTGGTGGCAGTACATTCTTGATACAATAAAGCGATAGCCATCTATTTAATCAGAAGGTCGGACAATCTCCGGCCTTCTTTGTTTTTGTCAACTCTAATGGGCACTTTTGTTACAAAATATTAAATAATGAGCATGTTGCAGTAAAAAGCCTTTTGGGATTTTTCTATCCCTCAAAAAGGAATTACTTTTGTAGCCGGTTTACAAGGGTGCTTTTGAAAAAGCCCGTTTAATCCACATTAGATTAGGAAGTTTAATAACAATCTAACTGATATAAAACAATGGCAAAAATCGATTTAAGCGTGTACGGAATCAACGGTTCAACCGTGATTGCACACAATCCTTCTTATGAGGAACTGTTCAAAGAGGAGACAAAGGCTGGTCTGACCGGTTATGACAAGGGTCAGGAGACAGAACTCGGCGCAGTTAATGTAATGACTGGCGTATTCACAGGTCGTTCTCCTAAGGACAAGTACATCGTTGACAACGACGAGAGTCACAACAACGTATGGTGGACCTCTGATGAGTACAAGAACGATAACCACCCCATGTCTGAGGAGATTTGGGCAAAGGTTAAGGAGATTGCCATCAAGGAGCTTTCTAACAAGGAACTCTATGTAGTTGACGCATTCTGCGGCGCTAACGAGGCTACCCGTCTTGCTGTTCGCTTCATCGTTGAGGTTGCATGGCAGGCTCATTTCATCAAGAACATGTTCATCCAGCCTTCAGCTGAGGAGCTTGAGAAGTTCCAGCCCAACTTTGTTATCTTCAACGCCAGCAAGGCTAAGGTTGAGAACTACAAGGAGCTGGGTCTGAACTCAGATACTTGCGTTGCTTTCAACACCAAGTCACGCCAGCAGGTTATCATCAACACCTGGTANNGGTATGTTCTCAATGCAGAACTACTATCTGCCTCTGCAGGGTATCGCTTCAATGCACTGCTCAGCCAACACTGATATGCAGGGTAAAAACACCGCTATATTCTTCGGTCTGTCCGGTACAGGTAAGACCACCCTTTCAACTGATCCCAAGCGCCTGCTTATCGGTGATGACGAGCACGGATGGGACGATGAGGGCGTATTCAACCTCGAGGGCGGCTGCTACGCTAAGGTTAT
>DBYQ01000014.1 GCA_002310015.1 Bacteroidales bacterium UBA1182 | reverse complement strand
GGTTCTTCATCAGTTCCAGCACACGTTGAGATGATGGGCTTCCTGGGTATCGGTAACAACCCGATGGTAGGTTGCTCAGTTGCTTGCGCCGTTGACGTTGCTCAGGCTCTCGCAGCAAAGAAGTAAGCAAAATGACTTCAATAAAAAAAGCTCCGCAATCGCGGAGCTTTTTTTATTCTATATCAATCAGCTGGGCCAGCTCATCACCCTTGCTAAGGCGGCCGTTGACCACGCTGATTATGTGTACTGTGGCTTGCAGGCAGAGCTTAAGGTCTGATTTACGGTAGAGGTCCTGCTCAAAGATAAAGCGTGCACCCTCGCGGCGCAGGTTGAGGCAGGAGAGGAACTCCTCCTGACCGTGCAGCGGAGTCTTGTATTTCATGTTTATTTCTGCCACCATGGCATCAATGCCCTGGTTGTGCCACTGCTGGAATGACTGGCCTTTGCTCTGTAGCCATTTGTGACGGGTGTATTCCAGATAGTGCTGATAGTTGGCGTTATTGATCACGCCCTGGAGATCACATTCATAGTCACGGGTCTCCATCTCTATGGTGAACTGATAATCTTTCATTTTATGGTCAATATGAGTTGCTGTGTGGTATTCTTGTCAATGCGGTAACGGTTGTCACTGCGTAGGCCGACCACCCAGATGATATCATTGCCTTGTGTCACTACAAGTTGTTTCTTGCGTTCTGCTGCACTGACCTTACTGTCAGTCAGGTAGTCACTTATCAGCTTGCGGCCTTTCATGCCGAACGGTATGAACCAGTCTCCCTCTTTCCACGGTCTGATTGACAGCGGGCCGTCTATAAGGTCTGCATCAAACGTGGCAATGGATGGAGAGGCTGATATAGGTGTATCAGCAGGTGCAGTGGTTACGGTGATGACCTTACCGTCAGGCAGTTCAACGGATTCTCCGGAATAGCCGGATAAAGCAACAGGTGTGAACGCCGTTGTCTCAATGGACGTAACAATAAAGGCTTCACGATCCTTGATTATACGGTGTGTGGCCGATGTAAATCCTGTTCCTGTCTGGGAGTCAAGCGATGCTGCAACAGCAGTTATCTGGGCATCGTTGAAACCTAATGGAGAGAGTATTTCAAACAACAGGGCCTGTACTGACGGAACAGCTTTGAGTCTGGCAATGTTGATTGTAAGATTGCTTTCATCTCCGGTTACAACTTCTGCAAGCGCTTGCTCAATGGCCTGGTTGTAGAAGGCGTATGCCTGCTGCAGATGCAGTGCGGTACTCTCTATGGAACTGTCTGCACTGGGGTTGATGCGGCGTATAAGCGGCAGCAGCTCCAGGCGTATCTTGTTGCGTGTATAATCGGTTTCAAGATTGGTGCTGTCAGTTATATACGGCTGGTCAATCTCCTTGAGATACTCCTCTATTTCATGTCTTGAAACGCAAAGCATAGGGCGTATGATATGGCCGTTCTTGGACTTGATGCCTGTAAGACCGCGCAGACCGGTGCCGCGAATAAGGTTGAGCAGCAGTGTCTCAACGGAGTCATCACGGTGGTGGGCTATGCAGATGGCGCTTGCTCCGCACTCCTGCATGGCCTTTTCAAAGTCTGCATATCGGAGTTCTCGGGCTGCCATCTCAATTGATATGCCTTTTTGCCTGGCATATGATGCGGTGTCATAACCGTATGTGATGAGCTCAACACCAAGGCTATGGCACAGGTCTTCTACGAACTTCTGGTCACGGTCACTCTCCGCACCACGCAGATGAAAGTTGCAGTGTACGGCTATGCAGCGGTATCCAAGGGCCAGCAACACCTTAAGCAGTGCAGTGCTGTCAGCTCCGCCGCTTACACCTACAATGACTGTTGAACCGTTTTTGAGAAGTCTGTTGGTGTCGATATACTGTTTTACCCTGTTTGTAAAATCCATAACCATGCTTGATGCTTTGCGTTCAAAGATAATTGTTTTATCTTATCCGTTCAAAGCTATTCAGTCCATAGGAAACAAATTGAATATTAAATCTATGTAGAACCTTGTGCCATCCTCGTTGTGTTGGGCGGCATCGTTTATGTTAACTGTGACGTTGGGATTGTCAGATAATCTGGATATGACGCTTTCCATACAGGCAAACGGTACGTATGTGTCTGTTCTGGAGTGGTGTACCAGTATGGGGGTCCGGGGCGTCCATCCGGTGGTGAGGTCTAGTTTCTCTGTCTCTTTGAGGACATCCTTGTGGACCTGCGAATCCCTGTCAAGCATTCCTGCTGACAAGATGTCCTGGAGAGATGAACATCCGGCTTCACGCAGCATGTTGTTGATGTGGCCTGAACCATGGTTTTTGGAGTCAAGCGCCTGCAGAACACTGCTGTTCATTAGTTTTTCTGAGTAACAGTCAGAGTAGTCATATTTTTCTCTGAATGACGGACTGCTATTGAATATACTCTTGATTGCACACAAGAATGCTATGGGGAAATCAAGTTCCTTTCCGGGATCTTTAAGAAAATGGTTGAAGTATGCTATCTGATCATAGGGACCGCCGCCGCAAAAGGTCTTCTTGAGATGAATGAACTCCCTTAATTCAGAATCAAGTTCAATCTGCCTGGCTGCTCCCATTGATACGGCACCTCCAAGAGAGAATCCTACATTGTAGGTGTAATAGTCATTGGGAATATCGGGTCCATAATCCTTTAGGATTGTCATGGCTGCCTTGAAACACTCTATTTGCTGATTGGCAAGCAGAACGGTATTGAAATAGGGCAGGTCCAGATTTCGGGAAAGACCGAGTCCCTGATAATCGGCACCTATGTATATAGCGTTTCTTTTGGAACTGATAAGCATTCCCGGTTCTGCCTTTTGGGAGGGACATTCATCCCAGCATGTGGAGAAATAGTGGCTCTCAAGCCATATCTCAGAGCAGCTTTCCATTCCTAAAGGCCAACATACGGCACCTGATAGGGTGAGCGTGTCAAAGCCGTTTATAGAGTGATAAAGGAATGAGTTGCGTATTATTGTAGAGCCTAAAGACGGTGTTGAACCTATTATCTCCTGGGTCATGGCGTTATTGGTTAAAGTATCAGTCTTGACCAACTGATACCATTCCCGTTTGAACGTCTTCTCAGAAACCGGATCATCTGATCTGTCATTGGAACATCCAGATGCCAACAGGGTTGTGACGAAGAGTAGTATTTGCAGATAACGTTTCATCTTGTATGACCTTTCTTATAGAGTTGACGTGTGTTGTGGACGTTATGCCAGATTGTGTAGAAACCGCCGGCAACTGATACAAGCGGGTTCCAGAAGGTGTAACCCATCCAGATGCCGAATACTGTATTCTTCTGGCCCAATGCCTGGCTGGCCTCAATGCGGCTGCCGCATCTCTTACCGATAAGGCGGCCTGTCCAGAACTGGAATATACAGCATGCCAGGGAGACAATAGCTATGCCTAATAGCATCCAGAATCCAACCTGGCTTTTTACGATGGCACGGGTGCTCATCATTACCGCTATGGTAAGCGCCACACTCCAAAGGTAGAATGAGAGGTTTATCCTGGAGGCTATCCAGTCATGGAACCGGGGCATGATCCAGCGTACGGTCCATGCAGTGAGGCAGGGTAGTATCAGCAAGGGGAATACCTTGGCCAATATGCGGCAGAATGCTGCAATAAAGGTTATGCCGGCCTGCGGGTAGAGCAGTGGTACGGTAAGGGGTACTACTACTGATACTATAAGGTTAATCAGTATGGTGTACATGACCACCTGTGCCATATCGCCTCCCAGCTTGCCGGTAACTACGGCACAGGCAGTGGCTGTGGGGCAGATCATGCAGAGCATGGCTGTTTCAAACAGCACCCGGTGGCGAATGATCCATGCGGCTGCCGGCGATGTGTTGTGTATGGCCCATATTACCGTAAAGCAGAGCGCCAGAAATACCAGTACCTGGATGAGCAGGTCCTTGAGATGCCACTTGGCGGGTTGAAGCTGCTTTGGCTCGATGCGGCTGAAACTGATGAAAAGCATCAGGAAGAGCAGAATAGGCTGGGCGCGTCGGCAGATGGCTTCCAATACAGGTCCTGCAGAGTGTATTGATGGAATCTGCATATAAATAAGGTATGCTCCCGCACCGGAAATCATACCTATCACCAGCATCCAGTCTTTCAGAAATTTTATAACCTCGCTTTTCATTTGTTGGTGACAAAGATAATGCAAGCCGAGAGAAGAATAACAAGTTTACTTGTTTTTATTCCGAGGCGCAGCTTATCTTCAACGCATTAAAAATGCGTTAGAGATACTTTTTATTTGCGATTTACGTTTTATCTTAGCGCACCAAAACAATCATCAGGGATGAAACTGCACCGCATATTATCCATATTGCTGATTCCGATAGCCATCCTGTCATGCCAGGATGACTGGACATTCAGTGCAGACGGCCGGTATGCGCTTGATTTCTCTGTTGATACAGTTAAGATGGACACCGTGTTTACCGGCGTGGCATCGGCATCGGCCCTATTCATGGTATATAACCCAAATGATGTGGGCCTGCGCTTTGATGCAGTCATGGGTGGCGGAGCATTGAGCCCGTTCCGGATGAACCTTGATGGTGAAGGTGGCACGCAGATTACTGATCTGGAAATCCAGGCTCATGACAGCCTGTACTGCTATGTGTCAGTCAATATTCCGGAGACGGGAGTGCCGGATATGTTCCATGCATTTGATTCCGTGCGTTTTATCTTGGAAAGCGGTAAAGTTCAGTTTGTGAGGTTGGCCGCATACGGACAGAATGCCGTAAGGCTGAGAGGGCGGAGTATAAAGCATGATACGACTCTGACGGCATATATGCCTCATCTGGTTTTTGACACTCTTTATGTGGCTGAGGGTGCTACACTTACTTTGGCTCCCGGCGCAAGGCTTTATTTCCATGATGGAGCGGTGCTTGACGTGGCAGGTAAGGTGGTGGCTCAAGGTACTGCTGACAGCATGATCATTATGCGTGGCGACCGTCTTGACCAGATGCATACCACACCTCCGGTAGCCTATGATCTGCTTGCATCGCAATGGGGTGGCATCCGCATCCGTGGCGGCAGCTATGGAAATGTCTTCCGGTATTGTGATATACATAGTGGTGAGTTTGGAATTAAGGCAGACAGTGCATCGGCCGATGATACTAAGTTCAGCATGTATTCATCGGTAGTACATAATGTGAACGGCAATTGCATTGAGGCTACCGGCTGTAGGATTGACGTGGCCAATTCGCAGATTACCAATGCGGGAGCATCATGCGTGGATTTAGCAGGCGGAAAGGCGGAATTCACATTCTGCACCATTGCGGCATTATGCCTTTGGAAGGTAGGCAATGAGGCGGTGCGTATTTCAGACCATCGCGGGGATGCGGCAGTGCCGTTTGGCGGTGCCCAGTTCAGGAACTGCATAATTACCGGGCGCCATTCAAATGAATTCGTGACAAACCTCTCAGATTCCATAAGGGAACTTGATATCTACGGTGTAAAAAACTCTCTGCTGATGGTGTCCGATACGCTCGATCCCCATTACCATAATGTGGTGTTTGACCGACATGAAAAAAACAAGGGAGGGGCTTACAATTTCAGGAACAAGACACTTGAGGGCTACAGGTCTGTGTTTGCTTTGGATTCGCTGTCGCGTGCACGCGGCATAGCTGATGACCTGTCCGTAGAATGGCCCCTTGACCTGAATGGAGTGCCGCGACCGCCGATAGAGGCCGATGCAGGCTGTTACCAATACACAGAAAACTGATATACATGATAATATGAAACGTTTATTCCTTTTCCTGTTTGTTTGCACATTGTTTACGGTTAAGTTATTCCCACAGCAAAGCATGACTCTGATGTTCTGCAATGCAGAGAATCTGTTTGATCCTGAGGATGACCCTCTCAAGGATGATGATGCATACACCCCTGACGGTGATTACCGTTGGACCCGTTCCCGATACCGGGATAAGCTGGATGCCATATCCAAGGTTATAGTGGCGGCCGATGAAGAGCAGGCTCCTGCTATTGTGGGGCTTGCTGAGGTAGAGAATGAAACCGTTCTCACGGACCTGACGGCCCGGTCTGCACTCAGGAATGCCGGTTATCAGTTTGTAATGACTGATTCCCCTGACCGCCGTGGCATAGATGTGGCGCTGCTGTATCGCCGCAGTTTCTTCCATCTGCTGGAATATGAATCCCTGCGTGTAAACCTGCGTCCTTACGGAGGCGGTGCCACGCGTGATGTCCTGCACGTGACAGGCGTACTGGAGAATCATGACACATTGGATATATATGTCTGCCATTGGCCCAGCCGTTACAATGGGACGGAGCAGACAGAGCCGTTCAGGATGTGTGCGGCCGGGGTGGTGCGTGCATCGGTGGACAGCATTTTCAATGTCCGTCTTAAGCCATACGTGATAATTATGGGTGATCTGAATGAGGGGCCTGATGACCCCGCCGTGCGTAATGGCTTGGGCGCTCACGTGTTTGCATCGGGCAGGAATGGATCGGACAGGGTATTGGTTACTGTAATGGACCCGATGGATGACGGCAGTTACAAATATGACGGATTGTGGGATAAATATGACCAGTTTGTGGTCTCTGCATCGCTGATCAACGGGCTGGGCTGTACGGAGATGATAGGTGCTGAGATAATGCGCCTGCCGTTCCTTATGGCGGATGATGATTCCTATGGCGGTGTAAAACCGTTTCGCACTTATAATGGACGGCGTTATCAGAACGGTTATTCAGACCATCTCCCTGTCAAAATGAGTATCGGGTTCTGATTTTTAGGCCATTTTAAAAAGGTTTAACCGGAAAATAGTTATAGTATATTAAATTTAAACGCTATATTTGGGCGCTTTTATTGACAGAATATATTAACCTAAAAACTTACAATAATTTTTATGAAGAGTATCAAATCATTAATGATGACCGCCGCAGTCCTGACGGTTATTCCCGCAATGGCTCAGAAGTCTATTCCTCTGGTTTATGACCAGGAATTTACAGGTGCCAAGTATGCAGCTCCCGCTTTCCCCACAGTAAGTGACGCAAAAGCATTGGAGACTCTGCCAAACCCGTTTGAGTTCTCAAACAGCAAGAAACAGGTTAAGAAGTTCAAGGATTGGGAAAAACGTCGTGCCGAGATAGTACGTGAACTCCAGCACTATGAGATAGGTGAGAAACCTATGGTTGACAAGAAGGATATAGAGGCTTCTCTTGAGGGCAATACCCTTACCGTAAAGGTTACCCGTAACGGTGAGACTCTGACCATCAGTGCTCAGATCACTTATCCTGAGGGTGACGGTCCGTTCCCACTTATGATCGGTGCATCAAACAACAGCCTGCCCCGTCAGTTCTTTACAAGCCGTAACATAGCTACCATGAACTTCAGGGAGAGCCAGGTGAACAGCTACTCACAGATGGGTGGCTTTGGTGGCGGCGGCCAGAAGAAGGACCGTGGCGACTACGAGTTTGACCGTCTCTATCCTGAGCTGGTTGACAACGGTGCCTACTCAATGTGGACATGGGGCGTAAGCCGTCTGATTGACGGACTTGAGATTGTCGGTGCTGCCAGCAAGATTGATATGAAGCACATTGGTATCACAGGTTGCTCATATGCCGGTAAGATGGCTCTCTGGTCAGGTGCTATGGATGAGCGTATCGCTCTCACCATCGCTCAGGAGCCCGGTGGCGGCGGTGCTGCTGCATGGCGTGTATCACAGACCCTTGGTAAGGTTGAGAACCTGGGTGCTACCGATGAGCATTGGTTCATGAAGTCCATGTGGGACTGGAAGGAGGAGAACGTATCAAAGCTTCCTTATGACCACCATGAGCTCTGCGCTCTGGTTTGCCCGCGTGCTCTCCTGGTTCTTGGCAACACTGACTATGAGTGGCTTGCTGATGAGGCCGGTTATGTATCATGCGTAGCTGCACGTGAGGTTTGGAAGAAGTTCGGTATTGAGGACCGCATGGGATTCTCTATCCAGGGCAAGCATGGTCACTGCCAGCTGCCTCAGAGCCAGTATCCTGAGGTTGAGGCCTTCATTGACAAGTTCCTGCTGGGTAAGGAGGATGCCAACACCATCATCATGCATGTTGATGAGACCCTGAAAGACAAGGAGGTTCAGAAGTGGATTCCTTGGGCTCAAGTTGATTTCAAATAATCAACTTCGCCCAGGAATCCAATCCTTATTTTAGTTTCGCATTCGCGAAACGGGGGGCACAAGTTGATTTTAAATGATTCAATTGGGGACAAACCCCATTTGTACTTTTTTTAGGTGAGGATGGCTCTTGGGTCATCCTCTTCTTTTTTAGAAGGGAAAAACATGAGGGTATAGTCTCTGAAACTACGCGCTTCGCGCTATCCCTCCCACCACTTCGTGGCGGGCCCCTCCCGTTCACAGGCCCACGGGCGGCCATGGTTTCTGAGACTATACTCTCATGTTTTTCGCTCGTTTAGCTGACATTTTTACTAAATTTGCGGTCCAAAATATACACAGATATGAATACAATTTGGATTGTTCTGCCGATATTGACGCTGCTGATGTTTGATCTGGGGCTAACGCTCCGTTTTGAGGATTTTGGTAAGGTGTTCAAGAGTCCCTGGCCTATCGTGGTGGCCCTCTTCGGGCAGTTGGTGCTGCTTCCGATTATTGCACTGGGCTTGGCTAAACTGTTCGGGTTGGGACCGGTGTTCTTTATCGGACTCATACTGATTGCGTGCTGTCCGGGCGGAAGTTCATCGAACGTATTTTCCAGATTGGCCGGTGGTGATGTGGCTCTGTCAGTAATCCTTACTGCGCTTAGCAGTATAATCACTCTCTTTACCATTCCGGTTATCATGAGCTGGGCTACGCAGATGATAGGTGAGAGCGTGGGCATTACCCTGCCTGTGGGTAATCTCATCAAGCAGAACCTGCTGCTCATGCTGCTGCCCGTACTTTTGGGAATAGGTATGCACTATGCCTGGCCTAACGCGGCTTCCAAGACCGATAATGTTCTCTCCAAACTGGCATTCCCTCTGCTGATGGTGCTCATAACCGTATTCTACGTTCAGCATCACAATACCATTATTGATAATATAGGTGTTATCGGAGCCTGCGTTACAGCTCTGATCCTGGTAGCTATAACCTGCTCGTCAATGCTGTCACGTCTGGTAAAGAACAGCGCCGAGCAGCGCCGTACAGTAGTGATTGAGGTTGGTATGCAGAACGCCGCCCAGGCCATAGCCATAGCAACCAGTCCCTTCATCTTCAACAGTGCCGAGATGGCCATCCCCGCCATTCTTTACTCCCTGATGATGAACATAGTCCTTCTAATCTACGTCTTCATTATAAGGAAAAAACAGAACTAAAAACAAAAAAACCAATACAAAAGAACCTGCGTGATAAATACATCACGCAGGTTTTTTATTACGCACGTACAAACGTATTGGGGCGAACCCGGAGGGTGAGAGCGGTCCCGGAGGGCCGCCAAGCGAAATGTAATGGAGCGTGTTTGCGTATGCAAACTAAAAGGAGGGGACCCGACAGCCGCCTTGGCGGCCATGTGCCCTTCAGGGCACACGGGTTCGATTCCCGTAGGCGCACAAAAAAGGTCCGATACCATTTGGGGCGAGCGAGTCCTCGAGCGAGAACGGCCGGAGGCCGTCCTTTCGCGAAGCGAAATAAAAAAAGGTCGTGCCAGGCGCTACAAAAAATAAGAGGTCATTGAGACCTCTTGTTTTTTGTAGCGCCTACGGGAATCGAACCCGTATGCCAAGATTGAGAATCTTGTATCCTAACCGTTAGATGAAAGCGCCATGCGGTTACGTTATGTCTGCCTAAGGGGGCGGAAGCTGGGGGATTCGAACCCCCGGTACGGTTACCCGTACGGCAGTTTAGCAAACTGCTGGTTTCAGCCACTCACCCAAACTTCCCTGGGAACCGTTATCCGGAATCCTTAAGCGGGCACAAAGGTAATGAGGAGATTTGAGTTCTGCAAGTTTTGGAGTGATATTTTTTCAAAAAACAACAAAGCCGCGTAAAAATCGTTATCTTTACCAAAGAAAAGTTCGGTTTCTTTATTTGAATAATGTCACAGGACAACAATATCAAACTGCCGTACGGTTGCAGGATAATTGATTTCCCCAGGTTTGAAGATGACAGGGGGGCACTCTCTTTCGTTGAGAGCGTAAACCATATACCTTTTCATATAGAGCGCGTATTCTGGATGTACGGCATGCCTGGTGACAAGACACGCGGAGGACATTCTCACATTGAGTGCTCTCAGGTGCTGATACCTGTTACAGGCAGTTTCCGCTTGTTGATTGATGACGGAACCGATAAGGCCGATATCCTGATGGATTCAGCCTCAAGAGGTATATTGCTACCTCCGGGCATCTGGTGTGAGTTGAGGGATTTTGCGCCTAACTCATCGGTCATGGTGCTTACATCGCATATCTTCCGTACTGAAGATTATGTTCTGGACCATCCGGAATATAGTACAAATGATGTGGTTGCGGTTCAATATGAACCTGCTCACCGCGAGATATGGAACAGGTTTGTCAAGAGTTCCAAGAACGGCACATTCCTGTTTGATCGCGAATATATGGATTATCACTCTGACCGCTTTACGGATTGCTCGCTGATGTTCTATAAGAAAGGTGCCCTGTTGGCACTGTTGCCCGCAAACTGGCTTAAGGATGAGAACACGGTCCAGTCACATGGCGGGCTTACTTATGGTGGTCTTATAACCGGAGCGAACTTTACGGCTGAGAATGCCCTGGAGGTATTCCGCTGTGCCATTGATTGGATGAAGAAGAATCTTGGCGCCGTGAGATGGATTTATAAGCCTGTACCAAGAATCTACAGTTCATTACCTGCCGATGAAGACCTGTATGCTCTCTCGCAGAACGGCGCCACCATCAAGAAACGTGAGATAAGTTCCATAGTGGACCTTACAAAGCGTATTCCGTTGAGCACACTGCGCAAACGGGGGTTCAAGAAAGCTACCAAGAGCGGGCTCTCTATCGTGGAGGGCAACTTTGACAGCGACATTGAGGTTTACTGGAATATTCTGACAGAACTGCTTAAGGAAAAATACGGATCACATCCGGTGCATACTCTTGATGAGATCAGACTGCTTCAGAGCCGATTCCCTGAAAACATCAGACTCTTTGTAGCAAAGGACGGTCAGGAGATAGTGGCCGGTACTTTGGTGTATGATACCGGAACAGTAGCCAAGACGCAATATATAGCATCATCGGCCCAGGGACGAGCATCGGGTGCACTTGACATGCTTTTCAGCACTCTGATGGATGATGTATTCAAATCCCGTCATTATATGGATTACGGCACATCCACGCTTATGGGAGGGAGTAATCTTAATGAGGGGCTTATTTCTCAGAAGGAGGGGTTTGGGGCCCGCGCGGTGGTTTATGACACTTATGAACTACTGTTTTAAAAATTGAGAATTGAGAATTAGTACAATTGGGGACAGACCCCAATTGCACATGCTAAAGTAAGCGATTATCGCTAAATTAATCACGTGACAATTGGGGTCTGTCCCCAATTGTATGAAAAAAGCAGACTATATCAGGTGACAAAAGGGGTCAGTCCCCGTGATGGTAGGGAAGGTTGTTGAGGATGCTGAAAGCGCGGTAAAGCTGCTCCACGAATATAAGTCGAACCATCTGGTGGGAGAATGTCATGCGTGAGAGTGACAGGCGGCCCGGAACACGGTCATAGACATCAGGCGAGAATCCGTAAGGGCCTCCGATAATGAATACCAGGCGTTTGGTGGATTGCGCCATCCGTTTTTCAAGCCATCGGGCCATCTCTGGCGATGTCATCTCACGCCCCTTGTCATCAAGCAGCCATACATCATCAGAAGGTTGCAGCAGTTTCAATATTTGTTCTCCTTCACGCACCTTCTGCACCTGCGCCTCCATGCTGCGCGTGTTGCGTATATCGGGAATGACCTGCATCTCAAACTGACTGTAGTGTGAGAGACGGTCAACATACTGGCTGATACCCTCTGTAAGCCATTGCTGGTCAGTTTTTCCGACTACGATAAGGAGAATCTTCATTGTTGTTATATATGTTTAACTTCACGAAGATACAATCAATCCGCGTGATTTTGGTTGTTTGGAGGATAATTGTTAAGTTTGCCCCAATTTTGTTCCAAACGGAACAGATATGAGCTGAACATGTACGATAGTCTGCAACAATTGGATACGCTTACAATCAACTTCAACAGGACAGGAAACTGGATGCTGATGCTGTTTATGGCCGTAGTCATGTATGGTGTAGCGCTGGGCCTCAAACCTCAGTTCTTCCGTGGCGTGTTCAACAGACCGCGTGCCTTATTCATCGGTCTGGTCTGCCAGTGGCTGGTGCTTCCGCTGGTTACATTCCTGCTTTGCATGCTGTTTCACAGTCTTGTGCCTCCGATGGTGGCAATGGGCTTGATTCTGGTGGCTTCATGCCCCGGCGGCGCTGTGTCAAACTTCATGACGTCTTATGCAAAGGGAAACGCTGAGTTGTCTGTGCTGATGAGCACTATTTCTACGCTCGGTGCTCCGATATTTACACCGATAAACTATGCAATATGGGGCGGCTTATACGTCAAATATATGGATGCCTCAGCCGGAAATGTGTTGCGTACACTGCAGGTTCCGCCCACACAGATTGCGCTTACGGTAATAGTCATTATAGGCATTCCGGTCTTGTTGGGGCTTATTACGGTAAAGTTTGCGCCTAATGCATCGGCACGACTCAAGGAGATTATGCGATATCTCTCAATAGTGGTGTTCCTGAGCGTGGTTGGAATGATGGTGTCACAGAATTATATCCTTTTCAAAGAATATATAGGTTTTATTTTCATAATTGTCTTTATCCACAATCTGGTAGGTTTCGGCATAGGTTATACGGCAGCCTCTATGGGAAAAACACCGGTGAAAGACCGTCGTGCCGTTACGCTTGAAACCGGAATCCAGAATTCGGGATTGGGACTTTTACTGCTGTTCAATACCGGAATATTTCCACCTGAGATAGCCAAAGGTGGTATGGCGTTTGTGACAGCATGGTGGGGCGTCTGGCATATCATTTCAGGATTGTTGCTTGCTACCGCATTCCGTTTCTCTGCATTTGATACTACCGGCCTCTCAAAATTTTTGCGTAAGAAATGAGTAAACACATACAGGATAAAGGTTGGTTCTATACTTTCTTGAAATTCTTTGTTGACTGGTCTGTCAAAAGCTCTTATCGTAAATATCAGGTTGAGGGGCAGGAGAATATACCGTCTGACGGTAGCGTAATATGGGCTGCAAACCATACGAATGCGCTGATGGATCCTATGGTGATCCTGTCATCTTCAACCATACGCAAGGTGTTTGTAGCCAGGGCGGATATTTTTAAGAAGAGTTGGGCCAGAAAGGTGCTGACTTTCCTGAAAGTGATGCCGATATACCGCATAAGGGATGGCTTTGATGCTGTAAAGCATAACAATGAATCAATTGCTCAGGCCACTGACGTCATTTTGGACGGAGTTCCCTTTATAATATATCCTGAAGCAACTCACAGACCCAAGCATTCACTTCTTAAGTTGAGCAAGGGCATATTCCATATTGCAGAGTCGGCCATTGCGCAGTCTCCTGAGGGGAAACCTGTCTATATCCAGCCCATAGGAATAGAGTATGGTGATTATTTCCGTTTCCGCAACACTGTCCTGGTGCGTTTCGGCAAGCCTCTCAACATCACTGAGTTCATGAAGGAGAACTGCAGTGAGCCGGAACCTGTCCTGCTGCTCAAGTTGCGTGAGATCCTGACCGCGAGTCTTGCTGAACAGATTGTATATATTCCCGATGATGAGGACTATGATGCCATCTGGGAATATGTCAAGCTTAAAGCCGATAATCCTGATTATTTCAGTAAGACACTTGCCCGGATAGAATCGGCCGGAGGAGATAAACTGAAGGGATTGCTCCGGATACAGGCGGTTGACAAGTATGCTGTGGCTGAGGCATTGGCCCTAAGGGGGGAGAATCCTGATGAGGCTCGAGATCTGTTCAAGAAGGTGGACGAACAGCGTTTATGGAGAATTCAGAATGGAATCTCTGTCTATTCCATAGCCAATGAACCAGGCGGAATTAAACTGTTCCTGAAATTCCTGGTTGCCCTTTTAGGAGTTCCGTATTATTTGTTCTGCGGTTTGGTGGGGTCAATCAAATGGATACCCATCATTTTTGTACTCCGGGGTGTAAAGGATGATGCATTTTATAATACCGCAAGATATGGCGTGCGTGTGGCTCTTGCTATCCCTGCGCTGATAATATGGGCTCTGTTTTTTTTCCTTGTATTCAACTGGAAGATAGCTGCGGTATTGTTTCTTTTGTCTCTGCCTTCACTTAAGTATCTCTATGACTATGGTATATTCTTTCGCCGTTTCATATCAGATATAAGGTGGAAGATTAAGAAGAGGCGTGCTCCGGAAAGGGTGTTATAATTCCAGATAGAATCTTTCATATTCTCTGGCCACCTTGATATAGTCATGGTGGCGTTTTACATATTCAACTGATTGGCGTTTCAGTTCCGGTATGCGATCCTGATGAAGAATAAGTTGTTCCAGTTCATTGAATACGCTCTGTTCATCCGGCAGAACATTTATTATGGGACGCAATTCTTTCTCATTCAGTATTTCATAGTTTTCTGGCTCTCCGCCTCCTATGTCAATTATTCCTTTTGACATGGCGAGCAGGGAATTCATAGACGGCGTGTAGCTATATAGCTGGTCCAGAATGGCATCACTGCCGTCCATCATCTTACGGTACTCGTCAAAAGGTACCCCTTCTACTATTTTCAGTTCAATACGTTCAGGGTATTTCTCTTTGATTTTTTGTGCAGCGCGGAGCATTATATCGGTACCCTTGTAGGCTGAACGTCCGCGGCTTATTCCTATAAATACCCTGATGGGCTCACCGTAATATGTTGTATGGTATATTTCTGGTATGACGATGGGTAATGGAAGGAAACGCATTTTGTCACGTATCTCCCGTCCATCGGGACAAACGGTGTGAACTTCATTGTAGGTGGCCCAGTATTCGTATAGACCGGCGGCAATACCGTCACAATCCAGAGCAATTTCCTTGCAGACTTTTTCCTTGGCTGTTCCTATCCATTCATCGCGATATATCTGTGCATCAGGGTCTGTACGCATGGAGTCTCCAAAGTTGAAATCTCCATATCTTAACGGCTTGATATCAGAATTGACGCTGACCCAATAATAATCTATACCGAAAGAACCCATCACAATCTTTCCGTTGTGACGGCGCAGATATCGGTAGAAAGGCATGATGTGTTCAGCCTTGAGTTCAAGGAATATGGGGTTTATGATCTGTACTACGTCATAGCCGCGCATCTTTGGTATGGCTTTAAGAAGTCTCCATAAATATGAAAACCGTCCGGAAGGGCGTGAAAGGTCGCGTTTAAGGTCAATGTCACGCGGATAATCAAACCAACCATTGCCGTCACTGGCTACGGTGACCTTGTGTCCAAGTTCCCTCAGTCCTTTAGCAAGCGTATTGTGTACGTTGCTGTATTCACCTAACAGTAGTATTTTCATTTGTAAACAGTTTCGGCAAGATGAAGCAAAAGTAGTCCCGCTCTGCATCTTGAGAGTAAAGAGTAAAGTTTGAATCCAATTGAGCCGTCTTTACATTCCAGTGGGAATAATCCCATTGAGCTGAGTATGTCGGTCTGCTCCTTGATTGCGTTATGCCAGTCTTTGCGGCGCAGTGTACGCCTTATATGGTCCATAGACAGGTAACTGATTTTGCGGTCAAGTCCGTCAATAGGTTCTGAACTGTGTTCTTTGCGGAACATTATAAGACTGGATATGGCCTTGACGGTGTCTGCCGATTTCATGTCAATCATCTGCTGTGACAAATCAGTGATGATGGAACCGCCGCGGATGCAGTAGGCATATACGGGAAAGGATGTCTCTGTGTAGCTTCTGCAGAAATGCATCATCCTGGGTGTAAACTCCTCATCCTCTATATACGCGTTCTCCATAAAACGGAGGTTGTTGTTCCTGATAAGTGATGAACGGATGAGATAGCGGCATGCACTGCCTGGCAGATTGTGCGTACTCATATAACAGTTGCCGGTTACAGGCTTGCTGAATACCGGTGCTTGTAATGATGGTTTGAGTGCGGTTTCATTTTCAGGGATACGTTTCATGCCGAATCCCAAGAGGTCAGCTCCGTGTTCCTGCATGTGCTTTATGCATGGGGCAAGTGAACCTGGAAGATAGAAGTCGTCTGCATCAAGAAAGGCAATAATATCGGCAGTTGCATTGTCAACTCCTGTGTTCCTGGCGGCTCCCAACATTCCATGCTCACGTCTTATATATCTGATGTTCCCATCTTTAAGTGAATCAATAGAAGGGTCGGCAGGGGATCCGTCATTGACTATGATGATTTCATATTCACAGACTCCTGCAAGATTGTCTATGACGGATCTGGCGGCTCTGATTAACAGCCTCCCGGTCTCAGGATTGCTGTCAGGGTTGTAATATGGTATGACTACTGATATTGTCATGGGTATTTCTTGAGGCCTAGAATATAACAGAAGGTCTTTACTCCGATCAGCCATGCGGATAGGGTCTTGATTTTCTGTCTGAATGATAACGGGTTCCGTAATGTGGCGGATGGTCCTGGCTTGGCGCTGTTAAGGATTCTTGCATTTGCTGAGAGGTATAGGGTATCAGCATCCTTGCAACGGTAGAGGTCTGTGAGCAGGTTCAGGCATACATTCCAAAGACGGATGCGTAGAAATTCGTCTAAGCCTTGCCCTGTAATCATATTGAAAAGTTTAAGATTGTTCCTGAACAGGGGTTCCTGATTCATGAATGTATATCTTAGGGTTATGCTTCCGGCGGATTTGTAGTACAGATAACATCCTTTATCGGAATATCTTACAGATTTGCAGAGGTTTATTATGCCCGGACACACTGCTGCGTCCTCAAATGTTTCACCTTGGGGAAACCTTATGTTGTCAAAGAGTTCGCGTTTGTAAATCTTGTTCCATGCATAGCAGTGGGTATATCCCTCATTCTTAATCCAATGGGGAAAGACATTTACACCGGTTACTGTTTCGGGCTTGAATGATAAGAGATAAGAATCGTCTGAACCGTAATGGACGCTGACGGGAAACTCAAGTAAATCGGTGCCAGGATTTGATTCCAGCCACTCCATATTTGCAGATAATGTGTCAGGGGTGATTTCATCATCGCTGTCAATGAATGACAGCCATTTTCCTGTTGAGGCCTCAATTCCTGTGTTTCTTGCTGCGCTCAAACCTCCGTTGTTACGGTGAATCACTTTGATTCCGGAATGCCCGGCAGCCAGTCGGTCACATAGCTTGGCGCAACTCTCTTTTGAACCGTCATCAACCAGAATGATTTCAAGGTTGTCCATATTTTGTGACAACACACTGTTTACGCATCTTTCAAGAGTAGAATCAGAATTGTAAACCGGAATTATGACAGACAACTTTTCCATCAGTTTTGAAACGTTCAGTAACTGCTTTTATTGTTAGTATGCATTATTATTATATTAAAAGTAATTTTGCAAACGTTTTTCCGTTATAGTATTGTGGAAACAGGTAGTGAGAAAAAGGGAGCTGAGCGCAAGCTTTATGACAGGATACTGAAATATACCGGCGTGTTCAGTAGTGTGCAGAGCGTTGCTATGGTGGTGTCTGCCGTTTTGGCTAAGGTCAAATCCTGTATGATTGGTCCTGCCGGGTTTGGCATTATCGAGAATGTGAACCGCACAACAGAGGTTGTCAAGAATGCCACTAACCTGGGGATACAAACTGTTGCTGTTCCGCGTATATCCCTTTCCGCAGAGTTGCCCGATAATACACAATTGTCGGAGCGCATTCTGGTAACACGCAGTTGGGCTCTTCTTACAGCGATGGCGGGAATGCTAATCTGTATTGTGCTGGCTCCCATACTTGGAAGATGGGCATTTAATGATGCGGAATATACATTTGATTTTACGCTGATGTCCCTTTCTGTTGCCGCATCATCTGTAACGGGTGGTGAAATTGCAATACTCAGAGGAGTGGGGAAAATGCGTAATGTCGCACTTAGCCAACTGTTTGCCAATATTGTTTCATTGTGCATATCTTTTCCTCTATATTGGTTTTTCAGGCTTGGCGGCATAATTCCGGCATTGGTGCTGTCTGCAGTCGGAACTATGATGGTTACCTGCTTTTATTCTTTTAGGCTTTATCCGTACAAGGTCAGGCCGTTCTCACTTTCAGTGCTCGGGAAGGGGCTTGATATGATAGGATTTGGCGTACTGCTGACCATGACTGCATTTTTGGGAGCATGGGCATGGTCTGTCATTGCCAAATTCCTTACGCTGCAGGGCGGTGAAGAGCTGACAGGTTCATATAGTGCAGGATATATGCTTGTCACATATCTTACCACGTTGCTGTTGTCAGTGTCAGATTCTGAATATTATCCGCGTCTGTCAGCCGCCGGTAATGATCTGCCCCAGGCGCATAGGCTTATGAACAGCCAGTCTCTGGCGATGTGTATGCTTGCGGCACCTCTTGTGAATCTTTTCATGATATGCGCCCCGATATTGGTGATGGTGTTTCTGGAGTATGAAAAATTCCACTCGTCAATAATCTTTGCCCAAATGGCTTCGATAGGGCTCCTGTTTAAGGCTGTATACCAGCCGATAGCTTTTCTTGTATTGGCCAGATATGACTCCAAGATATATGTGTTTCAGGAGAGTGTATGTTATATATTGCTTGTAATAAGTGTGATATGTGGCTATAAACTTGCCGGAACAATTGGGTTGGGATTATCATTTGCGGTTTGGGAACTATCCTACCTGTTGTTGGTTCTTATTGTGGGGAAGATACGTTACGGATTTGTCATGTCCCGACAACTTGTAATTAATTTTCTTATTCAAGGGTTTGCTGTAATGCTTACTGCAGCCGGTGTTTTGTGGGGCTCAGGTAAGGGAGTCATGATCAGTGTTGTCATTTGTGTTTTTTCCATCTTTTATTCATTGCGGTTCTTTTATATCCATACTTCTTTCCTGCCTTCTTTTGTCTCAAGGGTTTTCCGTAAATAGTCCTGCGCAGTTTTTTTATTAGCTATTTGGAAGATGTTTTTCTTATTTCTCTTGAAGTATTCGGGGGAAAACGTTACTTTTGTAATTCACGCTTGCGTGATAGTTTAAAATGATAAATGTTTCGATAAATTAATATGGACGAATTGTTAGGACAAGTTACTGCCAAGGCTCAGGAATGGCTGGGCAGTTCATTTGACGAGAAAACACGTGAGGAGGTTAAGGCTCTCATGGCTAAAGAGGACAAATCAGATCTTATAGACGCTTTCTATAAGGATCTGGAGTTTGGAACAGGCGGTCTGCGCGGTATCATGGGTGCAGGTACAAACCGTATGAACATATACACCGTGGGTATGGCTACCCAGGGACTGGCCAACTATCTGAACAAGAATTTCAAGGAGAGAAAGGAGATATCGGTTGTTGTAGGACATGATTGCCGCAATAACGGACGTCTGTTTGCCGAGACAGTTGCAAACATCTTCAGCGCCAACGGCATCAAGGTATATCTGTTTGATGACCTGCGCCCCACACCGGAAGTATCGTTCGCTATACGTTACTTAGGCTGTCAGAGTGGCGTGAACGTAACCGCCAGCCATAATCCACGTGAGTACAACGGTTACAAGGCATATTGGGAGGACGGCGCGCAGGTGCTGGCTCCGCATGATACCGGTATCATCGATGAGGTTGCCAAGGTAAAGGTGCAGGATATCAAGTTCAAAGGTAACCCTGACTTGATCAAGATAATAGGTGAGGAGGTTGATAAGCCTTATCTGGATGCCATTGAGGGTATCTGCATAGATCCGGCTTTGGTTAAGCGCAACCATGACCTTTGCATCGTCTATACTCCGCTGCACGGATGCGGCCGTGTGATGATTCCGCGCTCTCTCAAGCAGTGGGGCTTTACCAACGTGAACTGTGTTCCCGAACAGATGATACCGGACGGCAACTTCCCGACTGTTGTATCACCTAATCCGGAGTATCCCGAGGCTTTGACCATGGCACTGGCCTTGGCCCGCAAGCTGAACGCCGACGTTGTTATGGCATCGGACCCCGATGCTGACCGTTTAGGTGTGGCCTGCCGCAATGACAAGGGTGAACTGACCCTGCTTAACGGTAACCAGACTGCAATGATTTTCCTCTACTACATCATAACACAGTACACCAAGCTGGGCAAGATGACCGGTAAGGAGTACATCGTGAAGACCATCGTAACCACAGAGGTTATCAGTCGCATCGCTGAGAAAAACAACCTTGAGATGTTTGATTGCTATACCGGTTTCAAGTGGATTGCCAAGGTCATTGCCGATGAGAACGCCAAGGGCAAGCACTACATCGGTGGCGGTGAGGAGAGCTTCGGCTTCCTGGCCGAGGACTTTGTACGTGACAAGGATGCCGTATCGGCCTGCTCGCTGATGGCCGAGATTGCCGCATGGGCTAAGGAGAACGGTAAGACTCTCTGGGACCTGCTGCTGGATGCTTATCAGGAGTACGGATTCTCACAGGAGGGTGCCGTAAGCGTTGTAAAGCCCGGCAAGAGCGGTGCCGATGAGATAAAGGCCATGATGGAACAGTTCCGTGCTAATCCGCCTAAGAGTCTGGCCGGTGAGAAGGTGGTTCTCATAAAGGACTTCAAGCTTCTCAAACAGACCGATGCAGCCGGTAAGGTTACGGATCTGGTTATGCCGGAGCCATCAAACGTGCTGCAGTACTTTACTGCTGCAGGAGATAAGATTTCAGTACGCCCCTCGGGAACAGAGCCTAAGATCAAGTTTTACATGGAGGCCAAGCTGCCTATGGTCAGCAAGGCTGACTATCTTAAGGTTCAGGCAGAGGCGTTCAAGAAGATTGAATCATTCAAAAAGGATCTTGGAATCTAAGGCTTGCTGAAAAGATGAAAATAGTCCAATCTGTTGTGCTTGTTCCATTTTTATGCCTTCTGTTAGCAGGTTGTACTACGCGGAGGGGTGTAAAGACAATCAATATCATTGCTACAACAGATGTACATGGCAGGATCTTTGACAAAGATTGTATTGACGGTACAGAAAGGACAGGAAGTCTGGCAAAGCTATCTGCGTTCCTGAAAAAACAGCGTAAGGAAAATAGGAATGTGATATATCTTGATGCAGGTGATATACTGCAAGGCTCTATAGAGATGTATCAGGATATTACGGCACAGTTTGACAGAGAGAGCTTGGCTGCCAAGGCGTATAATCTGTTGGATTGTGATGCTGTCGCTTTGGGAAATCATGACCTTGCAGTGGGTACACAAAGTTATGAGTATTTCTTCAGCGAAGCAGAATTTCCTGTTCTTGGAACGAATGTCTCTTTTATGAATTATGGAGATTTTATACCTTGCTACAGAATGCTGGAACGTAATGGGGTGCGAATAGCAATAGTAGGTATGATAACTCCTGTGGTGAGATATTCTATCCCATTTGACAGAATCAGTGAACTGGAATTCAGAGATATAGTTGAAAGTGCAAAATACATTCTTCCAATACTGCGTGAAGAGAAAAAAGCCGATGTGATAGTGGGACTGTTCCATTCAGGATTTGACAATGGTCGTATGGATGATGAAGGCGTCTATGAGAATGCTGTCAGGAGTCTTGTGAGCCAAGTGTCAGGTTTTGATATGATATTATTTGGACATGATCATATCCCGTGTTGTCTTAAGATGGCAGACTGTAACGGTGATTCTGTTCTTTTGCTTAATCCTGGGCCATATGCTAAAAATGCTGCTGTGGCTACGTTGACTGTTGATTTCAGGAATAATGACAAACCTCAAATCTTAACATCCGGCTATCTGGAAGATATTACCGATGAAGAGCCGGATAAGGATTTTATGCAAAAACTGTCAGGATGGTATAGTGATGTTAGCAACTACTCGGATTCAGTAGTCGGTTCAATATCATCTTCTTTGGAGGGCCGCGGAGTGCTCTGGAGAGAATCATCAGCTATGGATTATATCCATTCTGTACAGATGGGTTACAGTTCGGCTGAAATATCACTGGCTTCACCTGTGTTTTCACGTACTTATATTCCGGCAGGAGAGATACGGATGCGTGACCTATTTTCACTCTATAAGTTTGAAAACACGATGGTATCAGTAATGCTTAAGGGTAGTGAGGTTAGAGATGTGCTTGAGTATTCTGCCGGATTGTATTACAATACAGTTCATAATGTCAGTGATAATCTTCTAAAAACCAGAATTGATGCTCTAAGTGGTAAAAAAACGCCCGAAATACCTTCAAACTATTTTATTACTGCAGCTGGAATTGATTATGTGGTTGATGTTACCAAACCGGCTGGTGAACGCATCAAAGTGTTGTCCATGAGTGATGGAAAACCGTTTGATCCGGATCATTTTTACAGGACTACAATTAATTCATTCTTATATGGTGGAACTGAATCTGCTATATTCAAAGCTACAGCTTTGTCTCATAAGGATATTCCTAAGCGTCTTAATGTTTCGTCATCGGCGGACATAAGATATTATATGATTACTGATTTTGCAATGAGACATATGGATAACAGAATTGTTGATGTGCGTCCTCTAAATAACTGGAGACTTGTACCGGAACGGATTGTTGCGGGATGTCTTGCTAATGATACGATAGATTTCTATGTTATTAATGAATAATTTATTTACTGACTGATATGAAAAAAACAGTTCTTTTACTGATTGTGGGAACAGTGTTCTCGCTTTCTGCATGCAAATCCAGCCAGAATGCCTACAAACAGGCATATGAAAAGGCTGTAGCAGGTGATGAACCTAAAACAACCATTGAGGAACCGATGGCTGTAAATGATACTCAGGATGCTGATGATGTTTCAAACGTTTCAGTACGTGAAGAGAAGGTTACGGTAGTATCAGGTGACAAGGAGATAAAGACATACGGAATAGTATGCGGAAGTTTCTCACTCAAGGCTAATGCCGATGCGCTTCGTGAAAGGCTCATCAAGGACGGTTATCAGGCTGTTGTCGTTGTCAATGAGGCAGGCAAGACATACCGCGTGGTGTGCGCAAGTTTTGATACCAAAGAGGAGGCTGTGACTGAACGTAATAAGTTCAAGGCCAGATATCCTGAAAATCAGGATTTCCAGAGTGCTTGGATTCTTTACAAGAAATAACAGGTTGCCTTGGGAAGAATTTTGGCTATTGACTTCGGTACCAAACGTACCGGAATTGCTGTAACCGATCCGCTTAGGATTATACCTGGCGGACTTACAACTGTGGCTACTCATGAACTGATGCAATTTCTTGCCGGATATTTTGCCAAGGAGCAGGTGGACCTGGTCGTGGTTGGTTATCCCACCAATATGAATGGTGAGGAGTCTGCCAGTATGCAGCAGATTCGTCCCTTTGTAAATAAACTCAAGAAACAGTATCCGGATAAGGATGTGGTGATGTTTGATGAGAGGTTTACGTCAGTTCTGGCTCAAAAGGCAATTCTGGATGCGGGAATAAAGAAGATGGCCCGCCGTAACAAGGCGCTGGTGGATGAGGTGAGTGCCACAATCATATTGGAGTCATACATGAATTCAATTCAGTACAAAAAATGATATTACCTATTTATACTTACGGACAGGGCGTCCTGAAAAAGGAGGCAGAGGAGATAGATGAGAACTATGAGGGGCTTGAACAGCTTATTAAAGATATGTTTGAGACATTACGCAAGTCAGAAGGCGTGGGTCTGGCAGCTCCTCAGGTGGGTCTCTCCATAAGGCTGGCTGTTGTTGATTTGGATGTGATATCTGATGATCAGCCTGAGTTCAAGGGATATTTTAAAACCTATATTAACCCCTATATAGAGGAGACAGACGGTGCTATGGTACCGTATGAGGAGGGTTGTCTTAGTTTTCCTGGCATTCATGAGAAGGTTAACCGTCCGGAACGCGTGCGCATAAGCTGGCAGGATGAAAATTTTGTGGAACATGACGAGTGGTTTGAGGGATTCCCTGCCCGCGTACTTCAGCATGAGATTGACCATTTGGACGGCAAGTGTTTCATAGACCGTATGTCACCGTTGCGCAGGCAGATGAACAAGAAGGCACTCAGTTCAATAGCTGCCGGTAAATTTAATTGTGATTATAAGGTAAAAGTACCCAAAAAATAACATGAGGATAGGGTGTACGGTTTTTGCCTGCACTGCGGTTCTATGGCTGATGTGCGCTCCGTTGCAGGCTCAGATAAACACTGACCGCATGATGTCAGTGGGGCGTACTGCCCTCTATTTTGATGACTACGTACTTTCAATCCAATATTTTAATCAGGTAATCAACGCCAAGCCATATTTGGCTGAGCCCTATTTTTTAAGGGCTGTGGCTAAGTTTTACCTGGAGGACTACCGTGGTGCAGAGCAGGACTGCAACAGTTCCATTGGCAGAAACCCGTTTGTTGTAAACGCTTATCAGGTAAGAGGCTTGGCCAGGGTTTATCAGGAACGCTATGAAGAAGCCATTAAGGATTTCAGAGAGGGATTGAGACTTGATCCGGACAATAATCAGTTACGGCATAATCTAATACTGTGTCTGGTTCGCAGCGGTAATAATGAAGAGGCGATGTTGGCAACTGACACTCTTTTGGCTTCATCACCACGCTACGCTCCCGCAATGGCCATGCGTTCAGATTTGCTATGGGAGCAGGGTGATAGCACAGGAGCACTGGAATGGGTGAATAAGGCTTTGGATATAAATCAGTTTGATGACGATATGCTTCATCATCGTGGCGTAATGCTGGCCCGTATGGAACGTTATGAGGAGGCCGAGAAGGATATGGATAAAGCCATTTATCTGAATCCGGGTGATGCAAGTGCATACATAACACGCGCTATGATACGTTACTTCAGGGATGATCTGAATGGCGCTCTGGCTGATTATGATATGTCAATAATAATAGATCCCGGCAATATTAACGGTCATTACAACCGTGGTAACCTGCGCGCCCAGGTGGGAGATGACAATCGTGCCATAGAGGATTTTGATGTTGTAATAGATGCGGAGCCAAACAATATGATGGCCCTCTTCTATAGGGGTATTCTCCGCGAAAATACAGGCGATTACCGTGGAGCTGAGCAGGATATTACTAAAGTATTGGAGGAGTATCCGAATTTTATCCAGGGCTACCAGATACGCAGTGAGGTACGTGAAAAGTTGGGTAACAGTCGTGGCGCAGAGCAGGATGCCATGGTGGTTATGCGTGAACAGAACCGCCGTTTCAACAATGCTATGGGTTATACCGATGAACAGGATGAAGAAGATGATGAAAAGACCAGAAGCAGTTCTGATAAGAACGTACGTAATTACCGCAAGATAATAGTTGATGAGAATCTGGAGAACTCCACAGGCTTTTCAAGCGAATACCGTGGCAAGGTGCAGAACCGTAATGTAGAGGTGCAGTATCTGGAGCCGTACAGACTGACATATTTCAAGGATAACAACAATGCTATAAAGAATGTACGATACAGCAAGATCGTAGATGAGTTGTTCACAACGGGGTACTTCATGTCAGAAATAGTTTTGGATAACCATGACGTGTCACTTAATGAGAGACAGATTAATTCTCTTTTTGCGGATATAGATAAACGTACATCACAACTGTCAGGTAATTCTGCTCATCCCGATATTATTTTGCTTTCAAGAGCCATTGATTTTGCCTTACTGCAGGATTTCAGCAGTGCTGAATCCGATATAGACAATGCTTTGGCTTGCAATCAGGAGAATTGGGCGGCATGGTTCCTGCGTGCGCAGATAAGGGCCCGTTCCATCCAGATAAATAGGGCAGGGCAGGAGATGGATTTGCAGCAAGGCCATCCTGATATAAGTGGGAATATTTCTGATATGAGTTATCAGTCTGTGATTAAAGACCTGTCGAAAGTAATAGACATGGAACCGTTATTTGCCTTTGGTTATTATAACCGTGCTACAATCTATGCTATGATAAATGACTTGCATGCGTCACTCGTGGATTTGGATAAGGCCATTGAGCTGGATGAGACACTGGCAGAGGCATGGTACAACCGTGGGTTGGTGTTAGTCCTGCTCAACCGTATGGATGAGGCGTTCCGTGACTTGAGCCACGCGGGCGAACTTGGCATATATTCAGCATATAACATTATCAAACGTTTCTCCAAGTCCGAATAATTTGATAAATTCGCACGCTCAAATAGAAAATACTATAAAACAACATGATAAAGATTACTTTTCCCGATGGTTCCGTACGCGAGTATGAAAGCGGCGTAACCGGTTATGAGATTGCTGAGAGCATCAGCCAGAGACTGGCACAGGATGTGCTGGCCTGCAGTGTAAATGACCAGATTACAGAGCTCAACCGCCCCATAACCACCGATGCTACCATCAAGCTGCACAAGTGGGAGGATGAGGAGGCCAAGCATGCATACTGGCACACAAGCGCCCACCTTATGGCCGAGGCTCTTCAGGAGCTCTATCCCGGTACACAGTTCGGTATAGGTCCTGCAATCGAGAAGGGATTCTACTATGACATCATGCCTCCTGAAGGCGTTGTCATCAAGGAGAGTGATTTCGCTGCCATCGAGGCCAAGATGAAGGAGCTGGTCCAGAAGAAGGAGAAGCTGGTACGTGAGGAGATCTCAAAGGCCGATGCCCTCAAGTTCTTTGCTTCACGCGGTCAGAGCTATAAGAATGAGCTCATTGCTGACCTGGAGGATGGTACCATTACCACATACACACAGGGTAACTACACCGACCTTTGCCGCGGACCGCACCTGGTTGACACTGGTGCAATCAAGGCTATCAAGCTGCTGGCTACATCGGCCGCATACTGGCGCGGTGACGAGAAACGCCCGCAGATGACCCGTATCTACGGTATCACATTCCCCAAGCAGAAGATGCTGGATGAGTATCTGGAGCTGCTGGAGGAGGCTAAGAAGCGTGATCACCGCAAGATTGGTAAGGAGATGGAACTCTTCATGTTCAGTGACATGGTAGGTAAGGGCCTGCCCATCTGGCTTCCCAAAGGCACAGCACTGCGTCTGCGTCTTCAGGATTTCCTGTCACGTATCCAGAAGCGTTACGGTTACCAGCAGGTGATCACCCCGCATATCGGTTCAAAGCAACTTTATGTAACCTCAGGTCACTGGGATCA
>DBYQ01000056.1:18022-44072 GCA_002310015.1 Bacteroidales bacterium UBA1182 | reverse complement strand
CAAGCGACCATAGGGAGCGCGTTTACAAAGTAAACTAAAAAAATGTTCCTCCGAATCCTTCCGCCCCAACAAAATAAGAGGCCCCATCTGGGACCTCTTGTTTTGTTGCGGAGGAAGGATTCGAACCCCCGACCTTTAGGTTATGAGCCTAACGAGCTACCTCTGCTCCACTCCGCGATTTCATTTTTGCGAGTGCAAAGGTAGCTCTTTATTTCCGGATTTGCAAAAATATTCTTCTTTTATTTGTGAATATTTGTCCAATTAATTAAAAAGTACACACATTGGATATATATGTGCGCAACTGATTGGTTGATGTGTAACAATATATTATTTTTGCATAAAATAATATTTAAAATTATAGTTGGGGATAGTATGTTGTTTGGTAATAATAAGCCTCATATAAAAAAGGTACTTGTGGATTTATCAATCCTGAAACATATTAATTGTGGTTTAGGCCAGATAGCATATAATTATGCCAAATATTTCAGTGAACATGCAGATGAATTTGATTTTGAAATCCATCTGTTGGTTCCAAAGACATTGGTTGGTCATTTTGGTGATAAAGTACATTATCTGCCAAGTCGTAAGACATTCAGAAGATTTCCTTTTCTGGTACCAAGGTATGATGTTTGGCATTCGATTCATCAATTGAGCTCTTACATGCCGTTCTTTAATTCTACAAGAAACATATTAACGGTTCATGACCTGAATTTTGTTTATGAAAAAGAGGGACTAAAGTACAGGAAAGCATTAAGAAAGATGAAAAGAAGGGTGAATCGTGCTGACAAGATAGTTACTATTTCAAATTTTGCCAAGACAGATCTTTTAAGGTTCTTTCCTGATATTGATAATGTAGAGGTAATATATAACGGAGTGGAGTTTACCCAAAGCGGTGAACTGGGACAGATGCCGTCAGCACCCTTTGACAATTCCAGAAAATTCTTGTTTACGATTGGCCAGGTTATGGAAAAGAAAAATTTCCATGTGTTGCTTGATGTCATGAAGCTGATGCCTGAATATAATCTTTATATAGCCGGAACTAACTCTACATCATATGGTGATATGATTCGTGAACGTATAGAATCAGAGCGGATATCCAATGTGGTGTTACTTGGAGAGATTTTACATGAGGAGAGAACGTGGCTATATTCTAATTGTGAGGCTTTTGTCTTTCCTTCAAAATTTGAAGGGTTTGGGCTTCCCGTTATTGAGGCGTTGTCCTATGGAAAACCTGTTATATCATCAAGGATGACTTCACTTGCGGAGATAGGCTCTACTCATGTTTTCTTTATGGATAATTTTGATGCTGATCATATTGCAGATAGAATCAGAACTGGAATACGGGAATATGCGGAGCATCCGGAACTTGCAACTGCAAGCATTGAGTATGCAAGATCTTTTACGTATGAAAAACACATTAAAAGATATCTGGAAATATACCGTTCTTTACTTTGACCTTTGTATAATACATGGAGAATCTTAAGACAAAATATCAGTTCATCAATGCCGCTAAGACCTTGTTTGTAAGGAAAGGCTATGATGATACCACTATGATTGATATTGCAGAGGAGGCCGGATTGAGCAGGCGCACCCTGTATTCTTATTTTGAGAGTAAGGTTGAGGTGTTTCAGGCTGTGGTAAACAGTGAAGTTGAGAAAATATTGACTCAACTGTCAGATATTGCCAAGCAGAATATGCCGGTACAGCAGAAAATAGTGGAGTTCATATTCGGATATTTCCGTCTTGTCAAGGAGACTGTTGACCGTAACGGTACGCTCAGGTCCGGATTCTTCCGTAATGTCTGGGGCCTGGAGCATTTCCGTAAGGCTTTTGACCTTAAGCAGAAACAGATGCTTCAGGATATCATATCTGAGGGTAAGACAACCGGCGTGTTTGATGTGGTTAGCGTAAGACGTACCGCTGAGATTATGCACAACTGCATGCGCGGTTTTGAAGCACCATACATCAGAGGTAAACTATGGCAGGGTAATACCAGGGAGGAAATACGTTTTGAGGCCCGCAGGCTTATCTACGGTGCACTCGGATACAATAATATGGATTCAAATAAATAACAATCAATAATATAATGGGAAAATTGACTGGAAAGACGGTGCTCATAACAGGAGCAACCCGTGGTATCGGTCTGGCTATGGCTCAGCTGTTTGCTGCTGAGGGGGCAGACCTGGCATTCGTGTACATTAACAGTGTGGAGAAGGCTCAGGCCTTGGAGAAGGAACTCAGCGCGAATGGCATCAAGGCCAAGGGTTACCGTGTGGATGTATCGAGTTATGAGGGCGCCGCTCAGATGGTGGATGAGGTGGTCAAGGAGTTTGGCCGTATAGATATCCTGGTTAATAATGCCGGTATCACACGTGATGGTCTGATGATGCGCATGAATGAGCAGCAGTGGGATGAGGTGATTGATACTAACCTGAAATCGGCATTCAACTTCATCAAGGCATGCTCTACACAGATGATGCGTCAGCGTAGCGGTAATATACTGTGTGTTTCATCCGTGGTAGGTCTGCACGGAAATGCAGGTCAGGTTAATTACTCCTCATCTAAGGCCGGACTTATCGGATTGACCAAATCTGTGGCTAAGGAGTTCGCTTCACGTGGCATTCGCGCCAATGTGATTGCTCCTGGTTTTGTGCTTACAGAGATGACCACGGGCAAGATTCCTGAGGAGAAACTGGCGGAGTGGTGCAAGTCAATTCCCCTGCAGCGCGGTGCTCAGGTTGAGGAGATTGCCAAGGCTGCCCTGTTCCTGGTTTCCGATGACAGCTCTTATGTGACCGGACAGGTCCTTCAGGTGGATGGCGGAATGAGCATGTAAACAATTGAAAATTGAGAATTTTTGGAGCAGTGAGAGCCATCAAGCTTGCTTGTTTGGCCGAGTCGCGACAAAAATCAACAACGAAGTTGTTAATTGAAAATTGAGTCGCTTCGCGATAAAGACGAAAAAGGCGTATAAGATTGCTAATGCAGGTTCTTTACGAGGATAATCATATTATCATTGTCTCCAAGCGGGCTGGTGAGATAGTGCAGGGGGATAAGACCGGCGATGTTCCGTTGTCGGACATCGTGGCTGCATATCTTAAGGAGAAATATTCCAAACCCGGCAATGTCTTTGTGGGTGTACCGCATCGTCTGGACCGTCCCGTAAGCGGAGTTGTGGTGCTGGCCAAGACCAGCAAGGCTCTGTCGCGTCTTAATGATATGTTCCGTGTAGGGAGTGTTGACAAACGCTATCTGGCTATCGTTAAGAATAAACCTGAAATCCCGGAGGGCAGACTGGAGAACTGGTTGGTACGCAATGAGAAACAGAACCGCTCATACGCTTATGACAAGGAGGTTCCTAACAGCAAGCAGGCCATCCTGAACTATAAACTGGTGGCAAGTTCCGTGAACTATCATCTGCTTGAGGTGGAGTTGCTTACCGGACGTCATCATCAGATACGTTGTCAGCTGGCCAAGATGGGATGTCCCATCAAAGGTGATCTCAAGTATGGGGCTGAGCGTTCAAACCCGGATGGAAGCATATCGCTTCATGCATTCCACGTTACGTTTGAGCACCCGGTATCACATGAGATGATAGATGTAAAGGCTCCTCTGCCGGATGATCCGTTATGGCAGAGTTTCAAGGATAAGGTTGAAAATCTTTAATGGGTTCCCAAAGATTTATGGAACTGCCGCTTCTCATTGCTGAGGGGCGGCAGTTTCTTCTTCAAGGACGTATGCCCTGATGATCTTGACATCGGGATTGGGACGGCCGTTCTTACCGGTAGGCATGGCGTTTATCTTTTCTACTACATCCATACCTTCTGAGATCTCACCGAAAACCGTGTATAATCCGTCAAGGTTAGGAGCACCGCCTATCTCGCCGTATTGCTTGATCTGTTCCGGTGAGTATGAGAATGACTTGCGGGTTTTCATTATGGCGTCAGCCTGGGCGTTCAGCTGGTCATTCAGCTTGCTGATCTTATTTTTCTCACCGTATTTCTGCCATTTGTTGAGGTCACGTGAATGGGGAATGGTAATGGAATCCTTCACAGCCTGACGGTAACGCTTGTTAATCTTGTTCTCCTGTGATGTTAGGGTATTGGTCTTGACCTTGCTGCCGGTTATTATGTAGAACTGCTGGCTGGTTCGCAACGAGAAACAGAACCGCTCCTATGCATATAACCATGAGGTGCCGGGCAGCAAGCATGCGGCGCTGAATTACCGCCTTGTGGCCAGCTCCACCAACTATCATCTGCTTGAGGTTGAGCTGCTCACCGGCCGCCATCACCAGATAAGGTGCCAGTTGGCCAGCATGGGTTGCCCCATCAAGGGTGATCTCAAGTACGGAGCCGAGCGCTCCAACCCTGATGGCAGCATATCACTCCATGCGTTCCATGTTACATTTGAGCACCCTGTATCACACATCACGGTCGATGTAAGAGCCCCCCTGCCGCAGGATTCACTGTGGCAGAGTTTCAAAGACACTGCAAGTCAATTGTAGCAGCAGGCTCCCATCCCAGTATAGACAGTAGAATTTTTTTTACTGCCATGAGATGGCTTGTCCCATTTTTGTCCCAAGTGTTTTTTTTGATTATTTTTGTTTTGAATTAATTCGCCTGCTCTACAAAACAAAATAGAATGAAGAGAATAGCCGGATTTATCCTCGCAATAGCTGCATTTGCCATGTGTGTATCGTGCGGCAGGAATAGGATTATGCGGCAATGAGACTGTGTTGGAATCCAACCCTGACAGTGCACGCACACTGCTTGCCGATATTGATGCTACTTCGCTGTACGGCAAGCCGCAGGCCCTGTATGCCCTGCTCAAAACGCATGCCGACTGCAAATGTTACATAGACATTCCGTCTGACAGTCTTATCCGCCTTGCAACTGACTACTACGGTACCCGCCGCAAGAGTTTCCACGCTGCCATGAGTTGGTACTCGCAGGGTTGTGTCTATTCCAAGATGGGTAGTGATATGGCGGCTATATATGCGTATATCAAGGCAAAAGATATGTTTCCCGATACTCTTGTAAGGTACTATGCCATCACTGAAAAGAATCTTGGCGGACATTATTTTAACAAAAGAATGTTCAAGGAAGCTTTTGAACAGTTCAATTGTTGCAAGATAAATGCTGAAAGATTGCAGGATAAAAACATGTTATATTATGCGTCTTGCTATTTAACCCTGTGTGCAATCCATGATGAGGATATCCCGAATATCGGCAGTTTATCATCATTATTATTTGGTAGTCAGGATGACCCCGAACTTCCATTTGTTGAGTCCCAAAAGAGAATACCTATGTATTATCCATCCTCATCGGAACCTGAGCGCGATACTGTATTCAAAACTGTAACGTTTTATTCTTTTTCTGACAAGAATAGCAAGAATAACAAGAAGGATAAAGAATCACAGCATACATATTATGCACTTAAGGCTGATTTGTTTTTTCAGGATGGTAATTATGATTCTGCGTATGTTTATTATAAGTACACATTCAATGATACCATGATGGATATATATGGCCGAATCATTCAAGCTGAAAAGTTGGTAGAGGTCTCAGCAAAAATTGGTGATGCGGATGAAACTTATCGTTGGCACAAGTACTATATTTCACTGCTCGACTCTATAAACAACGTTGAAAAGACTGACTCAAAAGAGGTGTTGGATATGCAGTATCTTCACCGTGAGGAACTTGCCGAGGAAAAAATGCATAGCAGGAACCAGCGCTTTATTATTATAATCATTTCATCTGTCATACTGATAATAACAATGACTATCCTTGTCTATGTCTTGCTCAGGAACAGGGATAATAAGAGAATAATTCAAAAGCAGAATGAGCTAATAGAACTGGAACGGAAAATACGCAGGAGCAGTATTGCTATTTTGGAAACTCAGGTAAGGGAGCAGTCACAGACGGATTCCGATGCAAGAACTGCACTTTTGGAATTGTATAACTTAAGATTGAACGTAGGTAAGGACCTGTTCTATAAAAGCAGTGCTTATAAGATATTGACATCGGTCGTGCATGGAGGAAACCTGAATATGGATGACCGTAATACAATTATTGAGACCCTTAAGCAGTCATTCATTGACTCCATAGCAGATATGCAGATTGAGTATCCAGGCATAGACACGGAGGAATCCCTGACATTGATACTGTCGGCAATGCATATCAAGAACGAAATTGTATCTGAACTATTCGGGAATGTTACTGCCGATGCAATAAGAAAGAGAAAGTACAGATTCGGCAAAAGCAATCCTGACTATTACGCCTTGTTTTGTTAACTCGTTTATTTATAGTTCTTTCCATTTTGTCCCATTTTTGTCCCGTATTAAATTGATTCCGGTTGTATTAAGAGAGTGTACATTTGTCATAATATATATTGTGAATTGATATGGTTTTTGGCAAATTATTTTTTTAATACGCTATATGAGGATTGGGAGTATATTTTACGCTTTGAAGTCTTGCTATAATGGTAGCGATTTCTTTTCATCAATAAATGAAGATTATTATTTGTGGGAACATTGCTTGGTGACATTTTGACCGATAATAAACAATTATTTGAAAGTCATTGTATTCCAACAGTTGGTTTAGATCACAAAAGTAATCTTAAAGCAGATAGAGAATTTTTGTATGGAGGATAATATTTTTTTCCGGTATAATATCGACAGGATTCTGTATCTAAATCCTTAGGTATGATGGCTTAGACATCTATTTTCTTTTTAGTTCATGTCGATCTTTCAGAAATTATGATTGGAAATGAAGTAGATTCCTATAAGATGAAGCCTGTGGAGATTGGACAGTTCATTTGATATGTAAATGCGAAGCAAGAATATAAACTATTAGTTGGGTGAAATACTTTTATAAATTAGTGACATTAGTAGTCATTGTGACATTGTTATTCACAATAATGTTCGCATCATGCTCCCATGAGTATGATGCACTTGAGTATGCATATCAGGTTTCCGGCCCCAACCGTGGTGAGTTGGAAACCGTAATGGAACACTACAAGGACGATTCCCTTAAACTAGCAGCCGCCCACTTCCTAATAGAGAACATGCCCGGTCACGTGTCATACAAGAACAGAAAGGAAATAGAACAATACTACGAGCTAGCACTACAGTTGTTCAGGTCCGACCTTTCGCCCAAACAGCAGAGAGACTCACTTCTGTATCTTTCCGACAACCGTTTTTATGGTCTTAATGATAATCTCATTCAGGATGCCCGCATAATAACAGCTGATTATCTTATTTATAACATAGACAAGTCATTTGAGGTGTGGGAGAATGAAAGATAGGCCAAGCATCTCACCTTTGACGAGTTCTGCGAGTACATTCTGCCCTACAAGTGCGTGGAACTTCAAAGCTTTGACTGTTGGCGTGACACTATGCGCCAGATTTTCTGGTGGAATGTGGCACACATGGACTATGATGATGAAAGTTATGACTCTCCGTTCCGTGCCGTCAACACTATACGCAGCGAGGTGGCATGGAGGGTTAAGCCTGTGGGTATGTATAACCGTTCAGGCTATCCAATGCGCAGTGCATCTACTTTGGCTCATATGACATATGGAGCGTGTGCCGATTATGTAAATCTGGGTGTACTGACATTCCGTAGTTATGGTATACCGGTCGTAATTGAAGAAACCCCGTCATGGGGCCGTTATCGTGCAGGACACACATGGTATACGCTCCTAAATGACAACGGTGACATGATGCGCTCTGAGTGGGATATATCGTCTGTTCCTGGTAGTCCATTCTTCCCGCATCAGCGCATACCCAAGGTCTATCGTCAGCAGTACGCCATAAACAGGGAGAGGGTGGCATACCATAACAATTCCGTATATCAATATCCATTCAGCATGTTTGCACATGACGTGACCGACCAGTATTACAAGACCACCGATGTTACTGTAAAACTGCGCAACAACGTCAAGCTGGTTGAGGATTATGCATATATAGCGACCTTTAGAGGCAATGAATCATATTGGACGTTGATAGATTATGGTGTGGTAAAGAAAGGAAAGGTTACATTTAAGAATATGGGCCGTAACATACTCTATTTCACACTGGGATATGACGGAAAAGATCTTGTACCTGTTTCATGGCCTTTCATTATTCAAAAAGACGGAAGCGTAGAGTATATCTATACCAACTACAAGAATACTGGCAGTGTTGATGTTCACCGTAAGTACTACTCATCAGAGAATGTGGTAGCCATGCGCAAAAGGATACTTGGAGGTTCAATACAAGCATCAAACAGCCCTGATTTCAGCAATATCGTTACACTCTATACGATTGATTCCTTGACGATACCGGACAAGATTCCTGTTAATCTGGACAAGCCATATAGATACTGGCGCTATTTGTCTCCCGACGGTTCATACGGCAGTATAGCAGAGCTGGCATTTTTTAATATGGATACGGTAAGGATGAATGGAACACCTATCAGTAGCGATGAACAAAATAGTGCGAATGCAGGAAAGGCTTTCGATGGTGACTGGCTCAGTAATTTCGAAACAGGGAGTGCTGACGGCAACTGGGTGGGCATGGACATGGGCCGACCACAAAGTGTAAGCTATGTACGGTTAGTTCCAAGGGGAGATGATAATGACATACATCCCGGTGATGAATACGAGCTTAGATATTGGGATGGCAATTTCTGGATAACTCATGACATTAGTATTGCACGTGACAACAGTCTGCATTATGATGGCATTCCTACTGGAGCTCTGATATGGTTGCATAACCGTAGCCGTGGCATGGATGAGCGTCCCTTTCGCATAAAGGACGGTGAGATAGAATGGTGGTAATATTATTAAATATATAATAAAATGAAGAAAGGACTATTATTAATTACAACAGGCATTATTCTTTCAGCCTGTTCCAATGACAGTGATTATTTTCCGTCATTTAAAAATGACTGCAGTTGGGAAACTTCGCTAAGCGAAATAATAACTGATAATCAGACGGTTTTCTCAGACCGTGGTATCAAAATCACTAATATGCAGTTTATGAAGGACATCAGTATAGACAGAGATCTTTTCCTTGGTGATAAGTATGGCTTCTTTCCAGTTTATTCTAAATTAGATTCTGTTTTTACTGTTGTTACTTATGGTCAATTGATGAGAGACTCTGCAAATTACTTCTTTGACACCATTCCTGTCTTTAATACTATTAACGACTTACTTGAAGAGGCTGATGATTTTGATATTGTGGAGCTTACATGGCAGTATGATGATAATAAATACAACTCATTGGCATTCTTTAATAAGAGAACAGGAGAACTTAGGTATGATAACATGTTGTATAACATGTCAACATTATCTCATTACAAGAAAGAAAGTTTCTCAAGAGCTTTGAACAATACGGAAATGATAAATGGTGTTGGAGATAGTGGAAATGATTGTGTTGAATATATACAAAATAATTGCGTATTAGCAAGGTCTGGAATTGAATGGGAAGTCAAAGGTAAGTGGCGTATAGTTTATCAATATCATTATTCAGATGATGATTCTATATACTATAACACAAGTTCTACATTTGCTGTAGACCATGTAAAATTTACTCGTATTAGATATGTAACAGATGAAGTACTTTATGATACTTACTATGACAAAAGGGATTTAAGCCCAGGTAATACAAGTACATATAAATTCCGTTATGCAATATGGGCCGGACCCAAAAATGGATTGAATATATATGATGGAAATAATCCGTTTAATATGAATTTAGAAAGTCCAGAAGGCTTTGCTAATAGAATAATAGCTGGTTGTGGTCGTTTGGTAGAACAAAATAGTACTGTTTCACCAAGATATGGGCAGGTTGCTTTCCCAAAACCACAAAATCCAAATGATTAGTGATTTCATGAATAAACCATCGTTTATGAAATAATAGAGTTGCTATTGCAATTCATAATTCCTATGTTTTTAAACAATTGTGCGTTATTACAGGATACATATCAATAATACAAAGCATAACAAGAATTATTATGAGAATAAAGTTGGAATGTATTAGCGTCTTTTGGGCAATTACGTCTGTCTTTTGCTTATCTTGCGGTGATGAAAAGACCGGTTCAGAACTGGTTATGAATTCAAGTGATATAACTCTGGGCGATGTCACTCCAACTGCCTTTTCTGCCACTATAAGTGGAACATTCAAGGATATTACCACCGTTGACATAGCATTGGGCAAGAATGGTATAATGTATTGTCCTGAGTCCGTAGAAGCCGAGACTGTATTCAAGTCATGGCTTGACGGCAATGACCAGCCGGATTGCCAGATACTCATTTTCAAGGAAGGATTCAAAGGTGAGTCATTTACAGGTGTTATTAAAGGACTTAGTCCTGAAACAGAGTACAGTTTCTGTCTGTTCTCGCAGGGAATGGATGCATCAAAGCGTAAGATAAGCCCTATGTCCACATTTACCACCTCCGTTTTCAATCCTGTGTTTAATAATCTCAAGATAGAGGATATTCATTATATTGACGTAACTGTCAGCGGAAGCATAGTGATCGATGCAAATGATGCTTCCTATTGTAGAGCAGGGATAGTCGTTTCTGAAACTCAGGGAGGCGATTTAGACTCCGCTTTATCCATTGCCCAGATAAAAGATATGAGTTGTTTCAGCATTACTATGAACGGTCTTAAGCCTGATAAAACATATTATTGCAAGGCCTATGTTCAATATGCAGGTTCAGACGGAGAACCTATATTGATATATAGTCAGGATAAAGAGTTCTCAACGCTTACATCGGACAAGATGTATGTGGATCTTGGTCTTACGAGCGGAATTAAGTGGGCAAACTGTACACTGGGTGAATGGGAGTTTAATGTTGATATATGCAAAGATGATCTATACTTTAGGTGGGGCTCATTTAAACTTGCTATGCATGACTCTTTTGAAAACGATGAAAGGAGTAAGTATGATTATTTGGAACAGGCTACTGGCAGTTATACGGATATAGGAACTGATATAAGTGGAACCAAATATGATGTGGCACATGCGCTTCTTGGCGGTAAATGGAGGCTTCCACGTAAGGAGGAGGTTGAGGAGCTTATGGACAATTGCGATATGAAGATGACTACTCTTATGTCTTGTAAATATTGGTATCCATCTTCTAATAATTATTATCAAGATGAAGCTTATGCGGTAAAGATTGTTGGACCTAACGGTAATTATATTGAACTTGAAGATGAGATGTTTTTTTGGACTGGAACCTTGAGTGAAGACTACGGACAAGCGTATAGTTTTATTTATTATACAAGGAAATATGCTTCCAGCGGCCCCATTCAGAAGGTTGATTACCGTAAAATGGATATCTGGAGTAGGTGGCGTGAACTATCTGCCAGAATCCGCCCGGTGTGGGATTCCAATATGCCGGAATAATATGCAGTAAGTTTAAACAAAGAAACTGATGGCAACGAGGTATGGCTATAAGTTTAATGTCAGCAATGTTTTATTTGGATGTATTTGTCTTGCTGCCAGTTTTTCACTAATTCATAATGTATTTGAGTGGCAGATAACTGGAAAGTGGATAGGAGCCGTAGCAGTTGTATCAATTAGTGCCGCCATAGTATCATTGTTTCATACCATCAAGCCTGGTTTCAGAATAAGCCCTGATGTCCAGGCTTGCTCTGTTATTATGACAGCGGCCAATGTTATTGTGGCGGTCTTTTGCCTGCTGCAAATGACGGGAATGGCTGCATTAAGCGGTGATCCGTTCCGGTATGTAGCGGATTTTGACAATCCTGCAGGAGTGGCTGCGCAGTTTTGCGTAACATTTCCATTTGCAATACTTGCAACACATAGCATCAATTATAGGGATGTGCCTGTATTGATTGTATTTGTCATTGATATGGTGGTACTGTTTGTCGTCCAGTCACGTGCCGGACTTATAGCCTTGTCAACATCGGCTATACTCTGGTTGCTTTTTAAGATAAAGGAAAAAGGAAGTAAACGCATATGGATACTCTCTATGGCAGTATTGCTTGTGGCTGTGGTGTGCGGAGTTTGTATCCTTTCCTTCCACAAGAGAGCCTCCACAAGTGGCCGAGCAGTAATTATAAACACGTGTTTGCGTATGGTTGCTGATAATCCGTTGTTAGGACACGGCCCTCACGGATTTGATAGAGAGTATATGCTGTACCAGGCTGAATATCTGAAGGATTGCACTGATATTGATACGTTGATGCTCTCGGACAATGTAACGCACCCGCTATCGGAATATATGCTTGTGACTGTTAATTACGGTGTTGTGGGACTCGCTATTATAATATCACTGATATTATATGCTTTTATTCGGTCATTAAAGAGGAGGGGAGTATTCCGCATATTCCTGCTTATGGAGCTATGCTCAATCTGCGTAATTTCATTATTCTCATATCCATTCAGATATCCCATGACCATTGTGGCGCTGGTCTGTTTTGTTCTCATTCTGTTAAAGCAGACATGGAGATTCCAGTTCTTAAACAATAGGGTGGTATGGCTGGCGGTTTTATCAGTATCTATAATATCAATCGTATATTTAACCCGCTGGCATTCTGCTTTGGTAGGATGGAAGTGCGTTTACGAAAAGCTCAATGATGATAAGAAGTCTGCCATTGAAATAAGGAAGGACATTCTGCCATCTATAGACAAGGTGTTGGAAAATAATCCGCGCTACCAATACAGCAAGGCCGTTGTGAGTTATTATGCCGAAGACTATGAATCTGCCATTGCCGAAGCAAAAAGGAGTAGAGACAATCTTTCCAGCTATGATACGGAATTACTTCTGGGTAGTGCTTGTCAAAAACTGGGAATGATGGATGAGGCTTATATGCATTACACAATGGCAGCGAATATGTGTCCTTCACGTATTGCCCCATTATATCGTTTGTTCTGGATATTTGAGGAACAAAACGATACATTAAAAATGGTGGAATTTGGTAACAATATTTTGGATAGACCAGTTAAGGTACAGTCTCATGATACGAGAGCCATGCGATTGGATGTACGTCGTAAAATGATGAAAATAAACTGATTGTTATACAACTTTTGATTTTAAAAAATCAATTTGTTATATTTGCGCATAACGGGTCTAGACTGCGTTGCTGAGTATGGTCAGTAAAGATTTGCAAAGAACTATTTGCTTATGAGAAGGATGGTTTATTGTTTAGTGTGCTTCCTTCTGCTGGGTATAAGTACCTTGTGGGCAGATAATGACGCTATGATGCGTTTTGCCGGTAACATCCATCAATTCAATAAGCTGTTCCCGCAGGAAAAGGTTTATCTACAGTTTGATAATACTGCCTACTTTCAGGGTGATGATATCTGGTTCAAGGCGTTCGTGGTCAATTCATCGGATCTGAGTCGTACCAAGTCGGGCGTGCTATACGTTGACCTTCTGTCGCCAAACGGTGTGCTGTTGCAGCAGCAAAAGCTCAAGATTGTGGCAGGTCAGGCTGACGGGCGTATTCAGCTTGTGGATTACTCCACTGAACAGGCCAGAACGTTAAGGGGCGTGCGTCCATACCCCAGCGGCTACTATGAGGTTAGGGCATATACACAGTACATGCTCAATTTTGACCCAGGCATTATATTCTCGCGCGTATTGCCAGTGTACTGCGAGCCAGAGCAGGAGGGTGACTACGCACACCCCGTAATGCTTCCTGACTCAACATACCCTGACAAACTGCGGCCAAGACAAGAGAGACTGCATGACGTGAACGTGTCTTTCTATCCCGAGGGAGGCAATATGGTACGTGGTTTGCAGGGCCGCGTGGCTTTTAAGGCTACCGATATGGATGGTATGGGGATAAGCGGAAAACTCACCCTGGAGACCGATGACGGACGCAAGGTGGTGGCGGAGAGCGGCCATGAGGGAATGGGTATGTTTGATTTCACCCCGGACAGCAAGCGCAATAGGGCAGTGTTCGAGTATGAGGGCAAGCGTTACCGCGTGTCATTGCCGCAGGCTAAAGATGATGGCTATGTCATGACAGCTGATATGGATGCACGCAAGGAGAACCTGAAGCTATCCGTAAGCCGTACTCAGTCACGTCGCGATAGCACGATAGGCGTTACTGTGACTTGCCGCGGTGAACTGGTTATGTTTGATGAGTTGCCCATGAGCGGAAATGAGGGTGGATACTCATTTGACACCAGGAATTGGCCCGCAGGAGTGTGCCGGATAGTGCTGTTTACCGCCAATGGTGAGGTGCTGGCCGCCCGTAGCGTGTATAACGGCAATGTCAAATACGTGCCACCGGTAATAGAGATGAAAGCCGACAAGCGCCGTTATGATGCGTTCGGAAAGATGCACCTGTCATTCCGGTTAAAGGACAGGGATGGCAAGCCGTTCCGTGACCGTTTCTGTATATCGGTACGCGATGCCGGTGATTACGGTACGCAGTATGCTGACAATCTGCTCACCGACTTCCTGCTCACGTCGGACCTGAAGGGATTCATACATAATCCGTCATACTATTTTGAGTCTGCCGACAAGCAACATCTGCGTAATCTGGATCTGCTCTGTATGGTTCAGGGATGGGAACGCTATGACTGGGAGTATATGACCGACAACAAGACATTTGTTGAGACGCGCCGTTTGGAAAAAGGGCTGAGCCTGAATGGAATGATAATGACTGACCACGTTATTCTGGATCATGCCAAGGGTAATGTAAAGGTTAACGTTGTCATATCGCCCATAAACCATGAGTCTGTGGAGTACGGCCATGTACTTACTGGTAAGGACGGATACTTTGGGTTTGACGTAAATGATTTCTATGGTGAGAGCGAAGTGTCAATACGTGTCACCAAGGCAAATAATAACCTCAAGCAGCCTCTGACAAAGATTCTGTTAGAACGCGTCAAACTACCATCGGTCAGGAGGTATCTGTTGGAAGAATTGCAACCGTTACATCCGGTTGTGAAGGCTACGGTAAAGACTGACACCGTAGTCATGGATGTGGCAAACTATCCCGCAATAATAAATGAACAGGAGGGCATAGTGTTGCCTGCGGTACGTATTAAGGGCGACCGCAAGTATGTGGACTATTTCACATTCAGGTCATTTAATGTGGAGAAGGATGTCGATGATGCGCTGGATAAGGGAATACATTCAACCGATTTGGGAGGATATCTTATAGACAAGGGTTATTCTGTGCACTATCCGATAGACTATGGCGATGAAAACAAATACTATTATGATGATTCTTTTACTATAAACGGTCACGATGTACTATGTTTTGTCCATAGAGGCAACGGCTTTCAAGTTCCAGGACAAGACTCCCGGCCATGGATTACTGATACGCAGGATATAGAGAGTATTCTTGTTTTCGACGGCCTGTATAGTATTGAAGATATAGGTGATTTTGCTCCGGAATATATGGCTCATCTTAAAATGTATAGTCCTTTGGCAATGGATGGTATTTTGAGTAAAAGGCTTGTGATTTTGGATTTAAAGCTTAAGGATAAGAAGCGCATGATTACAGGTACCCGGGATGTGTTCAATCTGGCTCAGAGATTCACTACGTTACAAGGATTCAGCCCACGCCATGAGTTTTATGCACCCCAATATCCTGACGGTGCAGTTCCTGGTGAGGTGGATTACCGCCGCACACTCTATTGGAATCCCAATGTTATTGCCGACGAGAACGGTCGTGCTGAGATAGAGTTTTACAACAACTCCTACAGCAAGAAGTATAAGGTTAGCGGCGCGGGCATAACCGCATCGGGCATGCCGTACATACTGGACAGGGAATTCTGATAACCTATTATTGAGCCTGGAGGGTGTCGTTTAGGACGTAGGCTCTGATTATCTTTACATCGGGATTGGGACGGCCGTTCTTACCGGTAGGCATGGCGTTTATCTTTTCTACTACATCCATACCTTCTGAGATCTCACCGAAAACCGTGTATAATCCGTCAAGGTTAGGAGCACCGCCTATCTCGCCGTATTGCTTGATCTGTTCCGGTGAGTATGAGAATGACTTGCGGGTTTTCATTATGGCGTCAGCCTGGGCGTTCAGCTGGTCATTCAGCTTGCTGATCTTATTTTTCTCACCGTATTTCTGCCATTTGTTGAGGTCACGTGAATGGGGAATGGTAATGGAATCCTTCACAGCCTGACGGTATTTCTTGTTGATAGTGGCTTCCTGAGTACCCAGAGTGTTTGTCTTGACTCTCTTTCCTATTATGATATAGAACTGCTGGCTGGTGGAGAACTTGAATTGTTTGTAACTGGCCTGACCTACAGCTCCGCGTTTATGGTAGAATTTCCACGGATTGATCTCAGACATTATGGTGTCATTCTCTTCATCCACTCCAATCTCCTGTCCGGGCTTGGCGTTTTTGGATTTCACATCACCGGCTTGAATCTTGTATCCTTTCTGAATGCCAAAGAAAAGCTGGTTGTCATAAAAACCTTTACGTGCCTGGCGCACCATGTTGTGACGGTGCAGCGGGGTCTCGCGGTAAAGCTTTATGGTGAAATTACCCTGAGTGGTTTCAAAACGGACATACTGGTCAGCGTCCAGAATGACGGTATCGGCATCAACCTCCTCAACGGGGGCGGCTGCATTGTTGTTCTTGCAGTTGGTGGCAAATAGCAATGCCAACACGAGCGGAATTCCTATCAGATATCTTTTCATAGCTATATCAGTTCTTATTGAGTGCGAATATAGTGGTTTTTTAAGCCAAAGCCAACGTCAACGCCAAAGTAAAGTGTTACCTTTGCATGTTAAATACTGATTATTATTCAAAAAAGCATAATTATGAAACCTGCACTCGTTGTTTTGGCTGCCGGTATGGGTAGCCGTTACGGTGGACTCAAGCAGCTTGACGCTCTTGGCCCCAATGGTGAGACCATTATGGATTACTCTGTGTTTGATGCTATTCGCGCCGGATTCGGCAAGGTGGTGTTCATTATCCGCAAGGACTTTGAGGATGATTTCCGCCGTCTGGTGCTCAAGAAATATGAGGGACACGTTCAGACTGAGGTGGTGTTCCAGAGTATCAATGACCTGCCTGAGGGCTTTACCTGCCCGGAGGACCGTACCAAACCATGGGGTACCAATCACGCTGTTCTTATGGCCAAGGACGTCATCAATGAGCCTTTCTGTGTAATCAATGCCGATGATTTCTATGGCCGTGACTGCTTTGCCGTAATGGGCAAGTTCCTGAGCTCACTGCCTGAAGGATCAAAGAATGTCTATTCAATGGTAGGCTTCCGTGTAGCCAATACCCTTAGTGAGAACGGCAAGGTATCACGTGGCGTATGTGAGGTTAATGCCAAGCGTCATCTGACAACTGTTGTGGAGCGTACAGAGATAATCCGCCGTGAGAACGGAGTATGCTATAAGGACGGTGAGGATTGGGTCAAGATTGAGGATAACACTCCCGTTTCAATGAACGTTTGGGGATTCACTCCGGATTATATGAAGTATTCTGAGGATTTCTTCAAGGGATGGCTCAAGGCCAATATCAACGTTCCCAAGTCAGAGTATTTCATTCCGCTCATGGTGAATGAACTGATTAACAACGGCACAGCAACCGTTGAGGTTCTGGATACCACCTCCAAGTGGTTTGGCGTGACATACGCTGATGACCGTCAGGGTGTGGTTGATAAGATTTCAGAACTTGTAAAGGAGGGTGTTTATCCTGCAAAACTGTTCGCATAAGAATTTTAGGTGTTTTCGGTAGAGAATCTTAAGGTAGAGTTTGGAGCCCGACCTCTGTTCCATGATGTCAGCTACGTGGTAGGTGACAAGGACCGTATTGCCCTGGTGGGTAAGAACGGCGCGGGCAAATCAACCATGCTTAAGATTATCGCCGGACTGCAGCAACCTACATCGGGCACGGTTTCCATACCCAAGGAGATGACCATAGGTTATCTGCCGCAGGTTATGAAACTGGCCGATACGCGCACCGTAAGACAGGAGGCTGAGACCGCCTTTGAAGACCTGCACAATCTGCAGGCTGAGGTTGAAAGACTGAACAACCAGCTGGTGGAGCGCACAGACTATGAGAGTGAGGAGTATCACGCTCTCATAGACCGGTTTACCCGTGAGAGCGAGCGCTACCAGATGATGGGTGGCGGTAATTATCAGGCTGAACTGGAACAGGCCTTGCTTGGCTTGGGATTCCGCCGTGATGATTTTGACCGACCCACAAGCGAGTTCAGCGGTGGCTGGCGCATGCGCATAGAGCTGGCCAAGATCCTGTTGCGTCATCCTGATGTGCTGTTGCTTGATGAGCCTACCAACCACCTTGACATTGAGAGCATTCAGTGGCTTGAGGAGTTTCTTGCCAAGCGCTGTAATGCTGTAATATTGGTGAGCCATGACCGCGCCTTCATCAACAACGTTACCACCCGCACCATAGAGATATCGTGCGGTGTGATATATGATTACAAGGTCAAGTATAACGAGTTTGTGGTTCTGCGCCAGGAACGCCGTGAGCAGCAGTTGCGTGCCTATGAGAACCAGCAGAAGGAGATAGCCGATGCCAAGGAGTTCATAGAGCGCTTCCGATACAAGCCCACTAAGGCAGTACAGGTACAGAGCCGCATCAAGGCACTTGAGAAGATTGTGCCTATTGAGATTGATGAGGTGGATAACAAGACCATGCGTCTCAAGTTCCCGCCCGCAATCCGCAGCGGCAACTATCCCGTGATTTGTGAAGGCGTGGCCAAAAGCTACGGTGAACACACTGTTTTCAGTGGTGTGGATCTTACGATAAAGCGCGGTGAGAAGGTGGCTTTTGTGGGCCGCAACGGTGAAGGCAAGACCACTCTTGTAAAATGCATCATGGGGGAGATACCGTTTGACGGAACGCTCACCATAGGTCATAACATACAGATAGGTTACTATGCCCAGAACCAGGCGCAGCTGCTTGATGATGAGCTGACAGTACATGATACCATTGACAATGTGGCTACCGGGCCTATACGTACCCGTATCAATGACATTCTTGGCGCATTCATGTTTGGCGGTGAGGCCGGACAGAAGAAGGTAAAGGTACTCTCCGGAGGTGAACGCAGCCGTCTGGCCATGATACGCCTGCTGCTTACGCCCAATAACCTGCTTATTCTGGATGAGCCTACAAACCATCTGGATATGGCGTCAAAGGATGTGCTCAAGGAGGCTATTCAGGCATTTGACGGAACGGTTATTGTGGTAAGTCATGACCGCGAGTTTCTGGACGGGCTTGTGAGCAAGGTCTATGAGTTTGCCGATGGCAAGGTCCGCGAGCATCTGGGCGGCATCTATGATTTCCTGCAGAAAAAGAATCTGGACAACCTGGCTGATATCGGCCGTATGAAGGGAGCCCCTGTGGTACAGCCACAGCAGGATAAGGCATCGGCAGGAAAAGAGGATTATGAGGCCAGAAAGGAGCAGGAGCGCCGCAAGCGCAAGATCCAGAAAAAGATTGAGGATTGCGAGAAAGAGGTGGAGCGCATATCGAAAGAGATAAAGGACATTGAAGAGTGGCTGGCTACTCCCGGAGGAGCGCAGAATCAGGCTATGTTTGAGGCATACGGCAAGCTCAAGGATGATCTTGCCAAGGCTGAGGAACGTTGGGAGGAGGCCATGATGGAAGGCGAGAATATTTAGTCAATGATATTTTATGAATAAGATTTCATTATTCACAATTGCATTTGCAGGAATTACTATGTTGTCTTGTAACAATTCAAAACAGGGAATAGGTATCAAACTTGAGAATCTTGATACCAGTGCTGTTCCGGGTGATGATTTTTTCCAGTTTGCCGATGGTGGTTGGAATGCAGCTCATCCGCTTACTGACGAGTATGCACGTTTTGGCAGCTTTGACCAGCTGGCAGAGGATAACCGCCAGCAGTTGAAGGGCCTTATTGATGATATTGTGGCTGCTGATAACGAGCCGGGTTCAAACGCACAGAAGATAGCCGATCTGTATAAGCTGGTGCTTGACACCGCCCGTAGGGATAGAGAGGGCCTGAGACCAATCAGAACCTGGATAAAGAAGATTGAGGATGTCAAAGACCGCAATGAGATATTTCCGCTTATGGTGGAGTTGGATATCAACGGCCTGGCCGGTAACTATTTCGGCATAGGAATAGGTGCCGATATGATGGACAGCAAGTCTAACCTGGTCAGTGTGGGTCAGGGCGGTCTTTCACTCGGCGAGAAGGAGTATTATCTGGATACCGATGAGGCTACTACTGCAATCCGTGAGGCATTCAAGAAACATATAGTACGTATGTTCACCCTGTGCGGTTTTGATGAGAATACGGCACAGAAGAAGATGGAGGATGTGATGCTGATAGAGACCCGTATTGCTGAGAAGTCATACAGTGCAGTGCAGCAGCGTGATCCGGCAGCAAATTATCACAAGATGTCATTTGCCGATCTCAAGAAAGACTTTAAAGGCATTGATTGGCAGATGATGTTTGACAAGTTAGGCATCGGTGATTGCGATTTTGTTGACGTAGGTCAGCCTGAGCCTATCCATGAGGTGGAGGCTATCCTGGCTGAGGTGCCTGTTGAGGCTCACAAGGCTCTGATGGAGTGGCAGCTCATAGACCATGCCGCTTCAAGGCTGACTACGGAACTGGATCAGGCAAATTTTGATTTCTATGGTAAGGTCATGAGCGGACGTCAGGAGCAGCAGCCGTGGTGGAAACGTGCCACGTCAACCGTGAGCGGTGTGTTGGGTGAGGCCATCGGACAACTCTATGTTGAGAAGTACTTCCCGGCATCATCAAAGGAGCGTATGGTAACGCTTGTAAAGAACCTGCAGATAGCTCTGGGTGAGCGTATTGACGCTCAGGACTGGATGAGTGACAGCACCAAGGCATACGCCCATACGAAACTGGATGCCTTCTATGTAAAGATAGGTTATCCTGACAAGTGGAAGGATTATTCAAAACTTGAGATAGATCCTGCTAAAACCCTGTTTGAGAACAATATTGCGGTGAGCCGTTTCTTCTGGCAGGATGCCGTTGAGCGCAAGTACAAGAAGCCGGTGGACAATACCGAGTGGTTCATGACTCCGCAGACTGTGAACGCATATTATAATCCCACAACCAATGAGATATGCTTCCCGGCTGGAATACTTCAGTATCCCTTCTTTGATATGAGTGCCGATGACGCATTCAATTACGGTGCCATAGGCGTTGTTATCGGTCATGAAATGACTCACGGATTTGATGACCAGGGCCGTCAGTTTGACAAGGAGGGTAACTTTGCCGATTGGTGGGCTGAGGGTGATGCCGATAAATTCAAGGAGCATGTTCAGGTAATTGTAGACCATTTTAACGGTATAAAGGTGCTGCCTGACCTGAACGGTAACGGTGAACTCACTTTGGGTGAGAACATTGCAGATCACGGCGGCCTGATGGTTGCTTATCAGGCATTCAAGAACGCCACCAAGGATGCACCGCTGGAAACGGTGAACGGTTTTACCCCGGAACAGCGTTTCTTTATGGCATACGCAGGCGTATGGGCAGGCAATATCCGTGATGAGGAGATTCGTAACCGTACCAAGAGTGATCCCCATGCCCTGGGTCGCTGGCGTGTTAACGGTACCCTGCCGCATATAGATGCATGGTATGATGCATTTGGCATAACAGAGGATAACGCACTTTATCTGGCTCCTGAGAAGAGAGCACGTATCTGGTAATCTGTGCTTAAAGGTGCTGGTATAAAGGAGGAGAACCTTGACCGTAGCGTAAGCCCCGGTCAGGATTTCTACAGGTTCAGTTGCGGGGGATGGCTTGATGCCAATCCTATGCCTGATGACTTTTCCAGTTACGGTACATATGATGAGCTGGCTGAGCTGAACCGTCAGCAGCTCAAGGATCTTATTGACGGCATCACCGCTCAGGACAATGCTCCGGGCAGTGATGCCGCCCGCATTGCTGCCCTTTACAACCTTGTCATGGATACTGAACGCCGTGACCGTGAGGGGCTGGCACCCATCAAGCCTTATATGGAGCGCATAAATGCTGTTTCTGACAGAGAGGAACTGCTCAATCTGATGTTGGAACTTGATCCTTACGGGGTGACCGGTTACTTTGATGTGGGCATCGGCCCTGATCTCAAGGACAGCAAAAACAATATCGTGGGCCTTAGCCAAGGTGGCCTCACGCTGGGTGACAAGGAGTATTATACTGACCGTGACCGTCAGACCCAGAATATACGTAAGGCATTCAAGAAACACGTGGTGCGTATGTTGATGCTTACCGGTTACGGCAGATGGGAGGCCCGACGCAGGATGCGTATAATATGGCGTATAGAGAAACGCTTGGCCAAAGCTTCAAGAAACAATGTCCAGCTGCGTGATCCTGCTTCAAATTACCACAAGATGTCAGTTGCAGAACTCTATGAGCAGTTACCTGGTTTTGATTGGAACGGTTTCTTCAGTAAACTTGGTCTTGGCGGAGTAGAGTGGGTAGATGTAGGGCAACCGGAGGCAATCCTGGAGGCAATACATGTACTGAATGATGAACCGCTTGAGGATCAGAAGGTCCTTATGGAGTGGCAGATGCTTGATTCAAACGGCACACGTATAGGTAAGGCCTTTGATGATGCCGATTTTGATTTCTACGGGCGTACCTTGAGTGGGCAGAAGGAACCCAAACCCATGTGGAAACGAGCTACATCGGCCGTAAACGGAACTCTTGGTGACGCTCTGGGACGCCTTTATGTGGAGAAGTATTTCCCCGCGGGAGCTAAGGAACGCATGATAGAGATGTTCCATAATCTTAAACGTGCGCTTGCCCGCCGCATTGAGGCTCAGGACTGGCTGAGCGATGAGAGCCGCCGTCTGGCACTTGAAAAACTTGATGCCTTCAAGTTCAAGATAGGTTTCCCTGACAAGTGGCGTGACTACTCCAAGATGGAGATTGACCCTGCAAAATCACTCTTTGAGAACAGCGCCTCCATAAGCCGATACTTCTGGAACGATATGGTGGAGCGTAAGTTCAAGAAGCCTGTTGATCCAACCGAGTGGTATATGAACCCGCAGGAAATAAATGCCTATTATGACGTATCCATCAATGAGATATGTTTCCCGGCGGGAATATTGCAATATCCGTTCTTCAGCATGGAGGCCGATGATGCATTCAACTACGGTGCCATAGGAACCATCATGGGTCATGAGATGACTCACGGCTTTGATGATGAGGGACGCCAGTTTGACAAGGAGGGCAATATGTGTAACTGGTGGAGCAAGTCCGATACCCGCCGTTTCAACCGCCGTGTAAAAGTGTTGGTAGATTGGTTCAGCGGTATTGAGGTGCTGCCGGGCATAAAGGCCAACGGCAAACTCACTCTGGGGGAGAATATAGCTGACCACGGTGGCCTGACGGTAGCTCTTGAGGCTTTCCGTGAGGTCTGTGACGCTAATGACATAAAGTGCGGCTTTACACCCTTGCAGCGTTTCTTCATTGCATACGCCTGTACGTGGGCTGAGAACTGCCGTGACGAAATGGTACTTCAGCAGACCAAGAGTGATGAACATTCACTTGCACGCTTACGTGTTAACGGCGCGCTTCCTCATATTGATGAATGGTATGAGGCATTTGGTATAACGGAACAGGATTCTATGTATATTGCACCCGGTAACAGGGTACGTATCTGGTAAAAATGAAAGAGGGTAGGATCATAGAACTGCTTTCGCCCGCCAAGAATCTGGAGTGCGGCATTGAGGCAATAAAGCATGGGGCCGATGCCGTCTATATCGGTGCGGGACGGTTTGGAGCGCGCCAGGCTGCCGGTAACAGTGTGGATGATATTGCTGTGCTCACCCGTTTTGCCCACTTCTATGGGGCCAAAGTATATGTAACCGTAAACACCATACTCAAGGATTCTGAACTTGCCGATGCCGAGAAACTTATATGGCAACTTTATGAGGCCGGAGCCGATGCTCTGCTGGTTCAGGATATGGCGGTCTTGCGCATGAAACTGCCCCCGATAGCGCTTCATGCCAGCACGCAGTGCGATGTCCGCAGCGTAGATAAGGTGCGTTTCCTGTCCGGCAGCGGCTTTACACGCGTGGTGTTGGCGCGTGAACTGTCACTTGATGAGATACGCGCCATACATGAGGCCTGTCCGGATGTGGAGCTTGAGTGCTTTGTGCACGGTGCTCTCTGCGTGAGTTACAGCGGGCAGTGCTATGCCTCGCAATACTGTTTTGGACGTAGTGCCAACCGTGGTGAGTGCGCCCAGTTCTGCCGTCTCAAGTTTGACCTGGTTGATTCTGACGGCAATGTCATTGTAAAGGGCAAACATCTGCTCTCACTGCGTGACATGAATCGCATGGAGAGCCTTGAGGAACTGATGGATGCCGGTGTCTGCTCATTTAAGATAGAGGGCCGTCTGAAAGAGACATCGTACGTAAAGAATGTGACAGCCGCATACAGTGATGCGGTAAACAGGATACTGGAACGCCGTAATGAGTACTACCGTGCTTCATCGGGCCACAGTGAATACATGTTCACGCCTGATGTGAACAAGAGTTTCAACCGCGGGTTCACTGACTATTTCCTGAATGGTCGCCAGCCCGATATCTGGTCGCCCAACACACCTAAATCCAAGGGTGAGCTTATGGGGCAGGTGCGCATAGCAGGCCGCGGCTTCATTACTGTGACAGGTAACAAACCGTTCCATAATGGTGACGGCCTGTGCTATATTGGGCAGGACGGAGAGCTGAAGGGGTATCGTGTAAACCGTGTGGAGAACGGCCGCATATTCCTCTATCTGGAGAGCGGTGACATGCCTTCAATTGCAGCGGGCACCGATGTGTACCGCAACTATGACCAGGAGTTTGAGAAGACGCTCGCTAAGGAGAGTGCCGTAAGGAAGATTCGCGTCGATATCCTGTTTGAGGAGACCGCCGCCGGCTACCGTGTAAGCATGACTGATGAGGACGGGAATGTGGCCTCGATTGCACAGGACTGGAAGAAAGAGGATGCCCGCACACCGCAGGAGAACAATATCCGTACCCAGTTGGGTAAATTAGGTGGTACCCGTTTTGAGGCTCAGACTATTGATATAAAGCTTGATGGCAACAGGTTCATTCCTTCATCGCTGCTCTCTGACATGCGCCGTCAGGTGACTACAGAACTGGAGAGTATCCGCATGAATTCATACGTGCGTCCGGTGCAGGGAAAGGCATCGGGAGTAAATGTGAAATATCCGGTCCGGGAGCTTACCTATCTTGGTAACGTGATGAATGCCCAGGCCCGCACGTTTTACAGTGACCATGGCGTGCAGCGTATTGATGACGCTTTTGAGAAAACCGCTCCAGATAGTGCGGTGATAATGTTCTGCCGTCACTGCATAAAGAATTCCATGGGAATCTGCGCCAAGAACCGCAGGCAGGATATCAAGGTTCATGAGCCGTTGTATCTGCTATCACAGGACGGACGTCGTTTTTCACTACGCTTTGACTGTGCTAATTGCCGGATGGAGGTGAATAGTTGAGAAAAATAGCTATCTTTGGGCCAAAATTCAAATAAAGTTTCAGAACACTATGAAAAGAATCGTAAAAATTATGGCTGTTGCAGCTTTGGTGCTGGTTTCTTACACTGCTAAAGCTGAGCTTGCTCCCCAGTGGTCAAAAGGTACAATGATTGCCAATGCAAATATCGGTATAGGTGACAATGCTGATTTTGGCACAACAGTCTCATTGGATTATGTCCTGGTTGACGAATGGTGGAAGGGACACTTTACCGTTGGTGGTGAGGTAGGTTTTTCAACATGGGAGAATAAAAGCCTGAGCGATAAGAATTTTGGTTTTACTCCCCGTGTAACATATGGTCTCAATATTACTCCTAAGTTTGAGGTTCATGCCATAGTAGGAATGGGATTAGGTTTCCAGAGTGAGAAAGATAAGGTTAACGACAAGACCAGTGAGAATCTCTTTATCACATGGAATGATATGGTTGGTTGCCGTTTCTTCTTTACAGAGAATTTTGGTGTAATGGCTGAGGCGGGTGTATCATACAGAATGCCGGAATTACGTATCGGTTTTTCAATAAAGCTTTAAACAATAGCACAAAAGGATCGTTTCCCTGT